>JBPCLT010000025.1:0-40455 GCA_051003015.1 Rubrobacteraceae bacterium
CGCGCTGCGGATCGTCCGCGAGGTCACCGGTCGCTGCGACGTCGTGTCCCTCGAGGGCTGCTATCACGGCTGGACGGGGGCGACGGACGAGCTGCTGGCCGCGGCCCGGGAGCCGGCCGGCGCGGGGGGCGGACGATCTCCGCGCGCGCACCCGGTGGTTAGGCCGAACCCTTACAATGGTCCCTACCGCGCAGAGGACCCGCGTGTCGCGAACCGCTACGGCGAGCACGTCCGCGAACTCGTCGACCGCCTCGTGCGCACCGATTGTGCCCCCGCCGCGTTCATTAGCGAGCCGGTCCTGGGCAACTCGGGCGGCGTCCTCCCCCCGGCGGGCTACCTCCGCCAAGTCTACGACGCCGTTCGGGCCACCGGCGGCCTCTGCATCGCCGACGAGGTCCAGGTCGGCTACGGCCGCCTCGGTCACCACTTCTGGGCCTTCGAGCAGCAGGGCGTCGTGCCGGACCTCGTCACCATCGCCAAGCCGGCCGGCAACGGGCATCCCGTCGCCGCGGTGATCACGACGCGCGCCATCGCCGACGAGTTCTCGCGGCGCACCGACGTCTTCGCGTCCGTCGGTGGCGGTCCCGTCTCGTGCGAGATCGGCTTGACTGTGCTCGACGTCATCGAGCAGGAGCGGCTCCAGGAGAACGCCCGGGACGTCGGCGAGCACCTCGGGCGGCGCCTGGGCCCGCTCGTCGGTCGGCATCCGCTCGTCGGCGCCCTGCACGGCATGGGCCTTTACCGCGGCCTGGAGCTCGTCCGCGACCGCGAGGCTCGCACCCCGGCGCACGAGGAGGCGCACGCGATCTGCGGGCGCTTGCGGGAGCTGGGGGTCATCGTCCAGCCCACCGGACCGGGGACAAACGTCCTCAAGCTCAAGCCGCCGCTGTGCGTCACGCGCGACGACGTTGACTTCTTTGCCGCGGCCCTGGAGCATACCCTGAGCACCGGCTGGTAGCTCGCGTTTCGGGCGTCGCTCGGCGCGAGGGCGCTCCGGGAGCCGTCCCGGTTTCGCGGCGGGTATTAGACCTTGCCCGAGATTCTTCCCAGCGACACGCACTTGACGTCGAGGTACTCCTCGACCCCGTAGCGTCCGCCCTCACGGCCGAACCCTGACTCTTTCAGGCCGCCCGAGGGCGTCTGGTCCGTGGCGGGCAGGCCGTCGTTGGCGCCCAGGATGCCGTACTCCAGCTCCTCTGCGAGACGCCAAACACGGCCCACGTCACGGGTGAAGTAGTACGCGGCGAGGCCGTAGTTCGTGTCGTTGGCGCGCGCTATGACCTCTTCCTCGTTATCGAAGGGTAATAGGGCGGCGACCGGTCCAAAGGTCTCTTCGCGCGAGACGAGCATCGAGTCGTCTGCCCCGAGGAGGACCGTCGGCTCGTAGAAGTTCCCGGGCCGGTCTATCCGCTTGCCGCCGAGCACCAACGCGGCGCCCTTGCCTCTGGCATCCTCGACGTGGCGCTCGACCTTCTCCAAGGCCTTCGGCTCGATGAGCGGCCCGACCTCCACACCGTCTTCGAGCCCGTCGCCGACCTTCATCTGCGCCATACGCTCCGCGAGGCGGCGGGAGAATTCGCGTTCGACCTGCCGGTGCACGAAGATGCGGTTGGCTGATATGCAGGTCTGGCCCGCGTTGCGCATCTTCGAGGAGATCACATCCTCTACGGCGTCTTCCAGGTCCGCGTCCTCGAAGACGATGAATGGGGCGTGCCCGCCGAGCTCCAGCGAGAGCCGCTTGACCGTGTCGGCCGCCCCCCTCATGAGGATCTTGCCGACCTCCGTCGAGCCCGTGAACGAGAGCTTGCGCACGCGCCAGTCCTCCATGATGGCACGCGAAAGGTCGGCGGGATCCATGCCGGTGACCACCGAGAGCACACCCTTCGGCAGCCCGGCCCCCTCGAAGGCCCTCGCAAGCTCCAGCGCCGAGAGCGGCGCGAGTTCCGAGGGCTTGACCACCATCGTGCACCCGGCCGCAAACGCGGCCCCGACCTTGAGAGCTACCGAGGACGCTGGGAAGTTCCAGGGAGTTACGGCGGCGGCGACGCCCGCCGGACGTTTGAGGAGAACGACCCTCTTGTCGGCGGAGTCGGCGGGCATCGTCTCGCCGCGGACGCGCCGGGCCTCCTCCGCGAAACGGTCGAGGCACGATGCGGCGTACAGCACCTCGCCTTCGGACTGGACGAGCGGCTTGCCCTGCTCCAGCGTCATGATCCGCGCCAGGCGCCCGGCCCGCCCGCGCATCAAGCGGGCGGCTTCAGCGAGGACCCCGGCACGTTCTCCCGCGGTCGTCCTACCCCATTCCCGCTGGACGTCGCAGGCGGCTTCGATGGCTCGTTGCATGTCGGCCCCGCCTCCGTCAGGCAGGGTCGCGACCATCTCGCCGGTGGCCGGGTTCGTCACCTCGAAGGTCTCGCCGGACAGGGCGTCGCGCCATTCCCCACCCACGAACAACTCGTACCTCATCTCCGACACGTCGGCCTCCCCGCCTCCCGCAACGCCACGAGCAGTTGCTTCTCCCTGCCGATTGTCGGCCGGACCTTCTTCGGGCCTCGCCGCTCGAACAGCCGCGCCCCGCGCACAACGAAGGCGATCACGACAGCCAGAATTATGGCGTACTGGACGGCCGTCCCTGCATACGTGTAAGTGCCCCACGCGGAGATCAACAGCCAACCGGTCAGCCACCCGGCCACCGGTCCCGGCGCCAGCGAGAGATAGGGGTTGTTCTTCGCGGCCCGCCAATGATCCCCGAACCCCGGCTCGACCCTCACGAGGTCCCTTTCGGATACCCGCCTCTGCACATTCGCGTAGCCCGCGACGCCCGCCACCACCACCTCCTCAGTCTGTTCTTGCTGTTATGCCCATTCATGTTACACCGCCAGGAGCCCGACGACGCACCAGGGAACTAGACGCCTCACGCGCTCCACGACAGGGGCCCTCACCGGACGTAGACTATCCCTAGTCTTCTCGTTACCGCAAACCTGCGAGCCACGCCACGGCCACCATCGCTGCCCCCATGAAGTAGAGCGACGCAGAGCTGGCGTGCCCTCCGATAACGCCCTTTATCCCGTCCCACCCTATGCCTGCGCCGATGAGCAGCAGGACCTCGAAGAGGCGTACAGGAACAGATGATCACCCCCAAGAGGTCCTCGACTACCTTCCAGATAACCTTCACGAATTCGCCACTCCCGGCAGACCAACTCGCTGCTTCGATTGGATGTGCGGCCATCAACGATGGCGGAGTCGTCTCCGTCTGATCGAGGCAAAGAAACCCGGGTACTCACCCGGAATTAGCTTCCACCGCCCCCGCCGCCGAAGCCGCCGTAGGGGCCGGAGATAACCTCGCGCCCGGTCAGGCGCTTCACGAGTCGCGGGAAGAAGACGAACGTGAGCACCCCCACTACCAGGAGGATCGCCCCGGTAACCGGATGCTCGAGGTCGGGATTGCCCACCCCAGGGCTGAGCCCGTTCCACAAGAGGGCCACACCGGGGAAGATGAGTCCGGCAGAGATCACGTAGTACACGAGCGAGAGCACCACGACCGCGATCCCGCGTGCCACCGAGCCCGCGATCCGTAGCGCCGGATGCGCTGGCGTGCTCCTGGGAAGTCTCCTCCTGTTTGCCATCCCGCCTTTTGGTCTACCCGCTCTCACGCCGAACCGGAACTTTTTGTCGGCCTCTCCTCGCAGGCTCAGATAACGTGTGATCTCCGCCGCCAGCTCCTCCTCAGGAACCGCCAGGGCGTTCAGCGGCACGTGGATCGGCGCGGAGCCAAAGTACCTGCGGTTTATCCCGATGAGGAGACGCTTTACGGGGTTTTGCCGCTCCAGAAGTTCCCTTTCGCTCCTGACCCGGATCGCTATGGAGCGCTGACCGTGAAACACGGCGGGTCTCACGTCCTTCACATCTTCCCAGGGCACGAAGCCAACGCCTACGGCGGAAGCCCTGTCGAGGATGCCTTCGGGACCCACCTCGAAAACGGGCCGCCGGAAGAAAAGGAGACGCCCCAGGAAGAAGATCGACCCCCACCCGAAAAGCAGAACGCCCACAAGACAGACGACGAAGATCGGTAAGGTAGCCAGCCTCGTAACAACGAGCAATACGAGGGACATCCCCGCCGCTTGTTCGGGAAGAGTGACGAACCAGGTCGCGCACAGCGCGCCTGCGGCGGCTGTCAAAAGGGCCGAGCCGAGGGCCATGAGCGCGGTCCTCGGGATGCTCGTCCGCACCGAGAGCTTCCCGCCTTCCCTGCTGGCCACGCGACTGCTCATCACAAGTAATTATTGTCGCTTATCCTGGCGCAAGGTGCCAACGTTCGACGGGAGGCATCGCCCGAGGGCGTGTCAGAAGGTTAGGATCTCCAGGGTTCGCAACTCCTGTAGTATCTCGGAACCGTCCTTACTGTTGTCCGACTCCTGGGGTGGTCCTCTCCGGGCTCTCGCAGCGGCTCGTGTCCAGCGGCTCGATTCTGAAGCCCACGCCCTGGTCCTTGAGGCCGTTCACCAGCTCGATGAGCTCCTTGATCGACGTCCGAGCCTGTCGAGCTTCCAGACCACGAGGACGTCGCCCTCGCGGCAGTAGTCGAGCGCCGCCTCGAGCTGCGGGCGCGTCTGCTCGCGACTGGAGATGCTCTCCTCGAAGATCCTCTCGCACCCTGCGGCGGCAAGTCCCGCCGCTGCAGGTCCGGGTTCTGCTCCCTCTTGCTGACTCTGACATAACCGACGTCCAAGCGTCTCATTATCCATGGATACGCAGCCGTTTCCATAACTTCTCTTTGAGACGCCTTCGGAGACATCGCAATGGCTTAAAGGCGGCGATTTTCCACAGTGGCACAGATCGTCTTGCAGAGGACCGTTCGATACACGGCGTCGCTTCCGGTTGATTCCCGACGTAGATTCCCCGCGCCGACGCGAACCCCGATCTAAGAGCTTGTTTTGTAGGGCTGAGGGTTCGGGGTGATCTTGTACGCTGGTCTCTATGAGAAGAATGTATTCCACCGATCTCTCGGAGAACGAATGGGCTCGTCTACGCTCCCATCTACCCGCCTTACCGAAGACGATAAAAACACGAGCCCATTCTCTACGGGAGATCTTCGACGCTATCTTCTATGTCTTGAAGACCGGGTGTCCCTGGCGGCTTCTGCCCGGTGACTTTCCGCCCTGGCAGTCGATCTTCTACCACTTTCGCAGATTCCGCCTCAGCGGATTATGGCACCTAAACTTCAGAACCCTGCGCACCGCCGAACGCGAAAGGATGGGCAGAAACCCGGCAGCCTCTGCGGCCATCGTCGATAGCCAGAGCGTCAAGACCGTGGAGGAGTCAGCTCGAATTAGCGGTTACGATGCCGACAAAAACGTCAAAGGTCGAAAGTGGCATCGTCTGGTAGACAGCATAGGCTTGCGGCTCTCTATCTATGTCACTCCTGCCGATGTTCAGGATCGAGTTGGTGCGCGGTGCCTGTTGGCCGGACCCAAGCCGCTGGTGCCCCGCCTGAAGAAGATCTGGGCAGACGGAGCCTACGGCGGCGAACGTCTCGCCGAATGGTGTCAAGACGAGGGTGGCTGGGAGCTTGAGGTCGTCGAGCGCGACAAAGAAGCCTCTAGCTTCCATGTCATACCGAAGCGTTGGATCGTGGAGCGGACCTTCTCCTGGATAGGTCAGAACCGCAGGATGAGCAAGGACTACGAGCGGATGGTACAGACCAGCGAAACTCTGATCGAAGTTGCGATGATCCGACTAATGCTGAGGCCACTGGCGAGGGAAAAGCTCGAACCTCAGACTCAGTAGCAGACTTGCCCCGAGCTGCCTGTGCAGCCAGGACGACCGCAGCAAACACGCCCGCGCCGATCGTTGACCCTCACCACCGCATCGTCCGTTGCCAACCGACGAGCTCGGAGCGAACGGCGCCGCCGTTATTTCGGTGGGGGTTCGAAAAGTTCGATGGGGTTGCCGGCAGGGTCCTCAAGCAGGATCTGCTTGCCGCCCCTGCCGCCGACGATGTCGTTGCGGAAGTACGCCCCCGCCTTGCGCATGCTCTCGACCTCGCTGGCGAGATCGTGAACTTCAAGTTGGATGCGGTTCCAGCCTCCCGGTTCGGGCTTGCGTCCGTCGGGCATGGCCTGCCCCGCTCCCCCAGTTCCTAGTGCGTTCAGCAGGAGGCGTAGATCGCCTCGCGAGAGGATCGCAAAGCCGGGGGCAGGATGCAGCTCGACGCCGAAGCCAAGGTGCCGGGTGTAGAACGCGATCGCCTCCTCGACATCATCGACTATGTAACGCACGCTGATGGTAGGCATCGCTGGCCTTTCTTCTCCGATGAAACCTTGCCTCAATAGGAACTTACGGGCGGATCTGTGGGCTCACAAGGAGCAATTTTGGGATATGAGCTTCCTCCTTGTGCATGGAATCGCACATGATCGTCATAACCCTCAGTTCTGCAAAACAAGCTCTAAGCATCTCGGGAGCGCCCGTCCTCAAGCTTGACCACCACCCCGCGTGGGTAGGCGGGCCAGGAGGATCCGGGATCAGCGTCCGAGAGAAAAGTCCCACAAACGGGGGCCTTTGGGGAGCTGCCGGACCTCTATCGAACCAAGGCTAACCGATCCAAAGTAACGTCTCGGGTACTGGTCTTGGTCAACCTCTTGGTTGGGTCCCAGAGGTGCGGCGAACCGCACTCATAAATTACCTGCAAATGAGCATTTTTCGTGGCTGCCGGACCTGGATTCGAACCAGGACTAAGTGATTCAGAGTCAGTGTGGGGCATCCGCCGCCGGCCGCCGGGGACCGTCGCAGACCGCTACAAAGCCGAAAAGCCCGCGCCTCTGATAGGCGCGGGCGTCGCCAGTCGCCGCGGGTCGCCGTACGGTCTTGGTCAGAATCTTGGTCACTTATTCGCCGCCATCCCGGAACGAGTACAACAATAATTCGGGATGCTTGGACACGAGGTCGTTAGCGACACCTTCGTACCGGTTCCCATAACGCCCGTCGGACGCCGTGCCGAGCGGCCCTGCTATATAGTGTAGGGCGCAGAAAGGGCACGGGACGTCTCGGAGATACCCGGAAGGAGCACCTATGGACGCCACGAAGAAGATAGTATCCCGCGACCCGGAGGTCATGGGCGGCGAGCTCGTCTTCGCCGGCACCCGCGTGGAGGTCAAGACCCTCGTCGACTACCTAAAGGGGGGCCACACCCTCGACGACTTCCTGGAGGGGTTCCCGACCGTCTCCCGCGAGCAGGCCGAGGCCTACCTGGAAACCACTATAGAAGCCGTCGGCAGGGGTCTCCCAGCGAGCGCGGGCCGGTAGGCGGGTTTTGGTAGCTCCGGTTGCGTGTGCTCCTGGACGAGAACGTGGACCGCCGGCTAAAGCGAGACTTTGCCGAAGGGCATGAAGTCTCCACGGTGGCCGAGGCCGGCTGGGCCGGAAAGAAGAACGGCGAGCTCCTGCGGCTGGCCGAGAAACGCTTCGAGGTGCTCGTGAGCACGGACAAGGGCATCCCGCACCAGCAGAATGTCTCCCGGTTTGACCTGGCCGTCGTCCTGCTGCGGGCGAAGAGCAACGCCCGCGAGGACTTGGTACCGCTCATGGACGAGGTCAACGCCGCGCTCGGGTCCGTCGAGCGCGGAACCGTCGTAAGGATACCCCAAGACCGGTGACCGAAGGTCCCCTTGGAGGCGCCCAAAAACGGCCCGAAACCGTGCCAGATAATCGCCCTCGCACCTCCGTTTCGCCAACAACCGCATATGTAAGCCGTTTTCGCCCCTTTTGTTACGCCAGATAATGGCGCTTATCTGGCAGCTACTATGCCGGAGGCGTATCCTGATTGTACGTCGGCTTCTGTTACGAGTTTTCCAGCTTCGACCGGCCCGCTTCGGGACCATGCAGCAGGCGCCAGCTCAAACTCGCGCCGGAGAAGGTTAGTCCCGTTACGGATTTCCCGTTACGGTCGGCTCTCGTCGCGGGCGTGGCCCACGGGATTGGTAGTGGAAGCTTGCCAACCAGCGTCGAGCCACTTCTTGTCCCTCCGAGCGCTCTCGACGACCTTCTCGATGAAGTGCACACCCCTGGCACCGTCGTGAACGGTGGGGAAGGTCTGCCCGTAGCCATCGGACTCGTGCCCGTCTTGCCTCGCCCGTATGGTCGCGGCCACGCCCGCGTAGACGTTGGCGAACGCCTCAATGAAGGCCTCGGGGTGGCCTGGGGGAAGCCTCGTGGCCTCCTTGGCCTCCTCGCAGAGGTAGTCGTTGCCCCTTTTGAGCACCTGAGCGGGGGCCCCGAAGGGCTTGAAGGTGAGATGGTTCGGCTCCTCCTGGCGCCACTCGATCCCCCCTCAGTACCGTAGATCCTTATTCGAAGGTCGTTCTCCTCGCCCGTGGAAACCTGGGAAGCGATCATCACGCCCTTCGCGCCCCCCTCGTAGCGGATCAACAAGTTGGCGTCGTCGTCGAGGGCCCTGCCCGGCACGAACGACGTCAGATCGGCGCAGATTTCGGACATTTCGAGGCCGGTGACTGTCGAGATTAGGTTCTCCGCGTGAGAGCCGATGTCGCCGATGGCCCCGCCTATCCCCGCTTTCTCGGGGTCGGTGCGCCATTCCGCCTGCTTCACGCCGGAGTCCTCCGCCTTGGCGGCCAGCCAGTCCTGGTTGTACTCCACGATAACCTTGCGGATCTCGCCGAGGTCGCCCCGACGCACCATGTGCCGTGCCTGCTTTACCATCGGGTAGCCAGTGTACTGGTAGGTGACCGCGAAGACGACGCCCGTCTTCTCGACAGTTTCCACCAGTCGCTCGGCTTGCTCGGTGTCGTGCACCATGGGTTTGTCTAGCACGACGTTACAGCCCGCTTCGGCGAAGGCATGCGCCACCGGGAAGTGGACATGGTTGGGTGTCACGACACTCACGAAGTCGACGCGCTCCTCCTTGGGGAGGCCAAGCTCGGCCTCGAACATCTGCTGCCAGCTACCGTAGTTGCGCTCGTCGGGTAGGCCCAGCTCTCGCCCGGAGGCGAGGGCCTTCTCCTCGCTGGACGAAAGGGCGCCAGCGACGAGCTCGATCTCGCCGTCCATCAACGCGGCGGCGCGGTGGACCTCGCCGATGAAGGCGTCCGAGCCTCCGCCAACCATGCCCATCTTGAGTTTCCTCATGCTACTCCCTCCCGAACGCGGCGTCGAAGGCGGCCGCTGATGGCTCGAAGTCCACATCCCTCACAAAGGCAGCCGACTCCCTCGCCCCGTGCACCCGGTCCATGCCGGCGTCCTCCCACTCCACGGAAAGAGGGCCATCGTAGCCTATGCGGTTCAGCGCCCGGATGATGGCCTGGAAGTCCACCCCGCCCCGACCCACCGAGCGGAAGTCCCAGCCGCGGCGGTGGTCGCCGAAGGGAAGGTGAGAGGAGAGGATTCCACTCTCTCCGTCGAGCGTCCTCTGGGCATCCTTCATATGGGCGTGGTAGATCCTGTCCGCGAAGCGGTCGATGAATTTGACGGGGTCCACGAACTGCCAGTAGAGGTGGCTAGGATCGAAGTTGAAGCCGAACGCCTCGCGCCTACCGATCGCCTCCAGCGCTCTCTCGGCCGAGTAGAGGTCGTAGGCGATCTCCCTCGGGTGCACCTCGAAGGCAAACCTGACGCCCTCCTCGTCGAAGACGTCCAGTATGGGGTTCCACCTCTCGGCGAAATCCTCGTAGCCAACCTCGATCTCCTCCTGGGAAGTCGGGGGGAAGAAGTAGAGCTTGTGCCAGACGGCGCTCCCGGTGAAACCCGTACGGTACTCACGCCCTGTCTGGCTGCGGCCCTAGCGGTGTCCTTCATCTCCTCCGCGGCGCGACGGCGCACCCCCTCTGGGTCACCATCGCCCCAGACGTGCTCGGGCAGGATGGCCTTTTGGCGTTCGTCTATCGGGAAGTCGCACACCGCCTGCCCGACCAGGTGGTTGCCGACGGCGAAGCACTCGATGCCGTGCCGACCGAGGATCTCCCGACGATCTTCACCATAACCGTCGTCCGAGAGCGCCCGTTGCACATCGAAGTGGTCGCCCCAGCAGGCAAGCTCCAGGCCGTCGTAGCCCATCTCCTTGGCGAGCGGCGCCAGCTCTTCGAGGGGCATGTCTGCCCACTGCCCGGTAAACAGGGTAACAGATCTTGCCATGGTTCCTCCTTCTTAGGCTTCACTTGTGGTTCCGGGCATCTCGAGTCCGGTTTCTCTATCGTTCACCAGCCTAAGCAAACACCGAGCAGCGCCACCCGGGGTGGAGTCAGGTACGCGGACCTTTGCGGGCGAGGGCGACGGCCAGAATGATGATCGCTCCGCGCACGATCTGCTGCTGGCTAAACTCCAATCCCATTAAGGTCAGGCCGTTGTTGATAAGGCCTACTAGCAGCGCGCCGATCACCGATCCTATGACCGTGCCATAACCCCCAAACAAGCTCGTGCCGCCCAGTATCACGGCTGCTATGACCGATAGCTCGTCGCCCTCGCCCCACTGGAAGCGTCCGGAGTGGAGACGTCCGGCGTAGAGCATCCCGGCCAGCCCCGCGACGGTGCCGGACACCAGGAGCACATAGAACTTGATCCTGCGCGTGTTCACCCCGCTGAAGCGGGCGGCTGATTCGGCACCGCCTGTAGCCAGTACTTGCCGGCCGTAGGTGGTCTTGCGCAGAACTACGTGGCCTACCGCTAACAGGATGACCACCCAAAGAAGTAAGGATGGAACGGGCCCGATCTGCCCCGAACCGAAGGTGTTGTTGAACGCGTTGTTCACGATGGGAACCGGGGCGGAGTCGGTTATCCACATCGCCGACCCGACCGCGATCCCCAACATTCCGAGCGTGACGAGAAACGACGGTATGCTGATAGCGGCGACCAGGATGCCGTTGATTCCGCCCACGATAACGCCTGTCAAGAGCCCCGCCGCGACGCCGGCGAAGAGCCCGTACTCGGACACCGCCAGCGCGCTGGTGACGGATGCGAGCCCCGCTACCGAGCCGACGGAGAGGTCGATCTCTGCGGCGGAAATCACGAAGGTCATGGCTACCGCCATCACGGCGATGATCGCGCTCTGGCGTACGACGTTGAGAAGGTTGTAGAAGCTCAGGAAGCCGGAGTCGTAGAGTACGATGGCAAAAAAAGTGAAGATCGCCAGGAAGGCGATAAACACCATGTACTGTCGCCAGTCGAACCCCAGAGCACGTTCGGTTGTTTGTGGAGCTGTTTCACGCTTAAACACTCTGGACAGCATGGTGCAATTCCTCCTCCGACTCTATGTCTTGTCTCTCCATCGCCTGCTTCACCGTGCCGTCTTGCAAGATCAGAACCCGGTCGCTTACGGCCAGTAGTTCGACGAGCTCCGAAGAAATTATGATAATTCCCTTGCCCGCATCGGCCAGTTGACGGGTGATGTCGAGGATCTCCGTTTTGGCCCCTATGTCGACGCCGGCCGTCGGCTCATCCATGATGAGAATATCGGGTTCGACCGCCAGCCACTTGGCGATCACTACTTTCTGCTGGTTACCACCGGACAGTAACCAGATGGGCTGGAAGATCGAGTTCACTTTGATCTGCAGTCTCTCGACGAGGGATCCCACCATCTGTTCTCCTCGCCGATCATCGATCACGCCGCCGCGTTGCAGCCTCCCCAATAATGGCAGGAGCAAGTTGTCCTTCAGGGAGTGATCGAGAACGAGCCCCTGGAGGCGGCGGTCCTCCGGGATCAGAGAGATGCCCGCCGCCATGGCGTCCTGGGTGCTACGGATAACCACCGGGCGTCCGCGAACGCGGATCTCACCGGCCTCGATACGATCGATCCCGAAGAGCGCCCGGGCTATCTCTGTCCGACCGCTGCCCATGAGACCGGCTACGCCGAGGATCTCGCCCTGGTACAGGCGAAAGCTGACGTCCCGAAAGCGACCGGCAGCGGTCAAACCTTCCACCTCTAGCAGAGGGGTCTCGGTCCGGTCTACCTGTCGCTCCTTCCATTCGAAAGCTTGCTCCATCTTTTGTCCGACGATGTGGTCGATTATCTGCTCCAAGGTCAGGTTGGCTGTCTCTTCCGTGATGACGTGTCTACCATTGCGCAGCACCGTGACCCGGTCGGCAACCTGAAAAACTTCCTCCATTCGGTGGGAGATGTAAACGATCGAGATTTCCCTGGCCTTCAGCTCCCGGATCAGTTCGAACAGCGCCTCCGTCTCGGTCCGGGTGAGCGAAGAGGTCGGCTCGTCCATGATCAGGATGCGGGCATCTCGCGAGAGCGCCTTGGCGATCTCGGTGAGCTGCCAGTAGCCGGTGCTCAGATCGGCCACCAACGCATTGGGATCGACATCCTCACCGAGCTCGGCGAACAGCTCACGGGTCCGGCGCTCACATTCGCGGTCATCCAGAAGTCCTACCCCAGTGTGTGGCTCGCTGTTCAAGAATATGTTCTGTGCCACGCTCAGGGTGGGAACCAGGCTGAACTCCTGGAAGATCATCGCTATCCCATGGGCTTTCGCATCTTGAGGCGAGTGAATCTGGACCGCAGTACCGTCGACCTTTACCTCTCCTGCATCCGGCACGTGGACACCCTCGAGTATCTTCATCAACGTCGACTTGCCGGCGCCGTTGCCGCCCACCAGCGCGTGGACTTCGCCCCTGCGCAGCTGGAAGTCCACGTCGTGGAGAACGGTGTTACCGCCGAACGACTTGACAATTCCCTTCAGCTCTACCGCCATTGTCTGTGTCGGGCTCACCGTCACGATTCTTCCCTTCATCCAACTCTCACGTTCGCTGGTCTATGATGGGCTCAGGTGTAGCGGCTGAATGTGGATCCCAACCGCTACACCCTGTCCCCGGTTCTACTGTGCGGCTTCTCTGACTTTCTCCGGCGGGTCTTGGTGATACACGGTCTTCCAGGCGTCCAAGACGTTATTCCCCGTCACGGGTAAGGCAGAGAGCGCTACGTAAGGGGGCGCCTCCTTGTCCAGAAGCCCGTATCCGGCCAGCTTAGCTTCAGTGACGCCCTGGTCGAACGGAACCTGGGCGCCCAACCCCTTGACTATCCCGCCCGAGGCGACCTCGATCGCCGCAGGCTGGCCCAAATCGATCGTGGTAACGACCAGGTCGCTGCGGCCCGCGGTCCGTGCCGCGGCGACGACGCCTTCGGCCGGGACGTCCCACACAGCCCAGATACCGTTGAGATCTGCGGTCTCGGTCATCATCGCCGAGGCGACCTCCTCCGCCTGACCGGCGAAGTCGGGACCACCGATGCCCTGCTCCTCGACAATCTCGATGTCCGGGTATTCATTATTGATGACCTCTTTGAACGCTTCGTGGCGCTGCTGCGTGACGAAGAAGTCGGCGTTGTAGTAGATGACACCGACTTTGCCCTGACCACCCAGCTCTGAGGCCATGAGGTGCGCCGAGACCACCCCGTTCCCATAGTTGTCCGCCGACACAACGCTTACGTAGTCTTCACCTTGCTGCAAGCCATCCGGCACGTTGTCCATGAAAACGAGCTTAACTCCCTGTTCGGCCGCCGCTTTGTAGGCGTCCGCGGTCGCGACGGGATCGGTGGGAATCGACACGATGATATCCGGCTCTCTGGCCAGCACGGTCTCTATGTCCGAGACTTGCTTCCCGGGATCGAAGTTCGCATCGGTAGTGGTGATGACCTCGACGCCCATTTTCTCGAACTGGCTCCTCAAGCCGTCTATTTGAGCCTGAGCCCAGTCGTTGCCGCCGTAGTGCATCACGATGGCGGCCGTCGCGTTCATCCCTTTGATCTGCTCTAATTCTTCGTCCGTCAGTTTCACTTCGCTGCCCGGCGTGGGCTCCTCGCCGTGGGGGCCGGTGCTGAGGACTTTGCCTTCCAGTTCGGCCAGCGCGTTCTGCGCCTTTTCCAGCTCGACGCCGCCACCCTCCTCAGATTGTCCCCCTGATCCGCCGCAGGCGGCTAGAACAAAGCCTGCGGCTAGGAGCAACACAGCCACTACGTATGAATTCCTGTACTTTCTCATTGCGCTTACCTCCTTTTCGCCAACTGAAGATTTATTGCGCGCCGGAATGTGCTTGCCGTCAAATGTCTTTAATCCCCTTAGGCCGTCACCTCGCTGAGGAACCTTCTGCTAATTTGTGCCGCTTCTTTGGAAGATCCCTCGTAGGAGTCCAGTTCGACGGTGATCCACCCGTCGTACTGGATACCGCTCAAAGCTCTCATGATCCGCGCGAAATCGAGCTCTCCCTGCCCCAGAGGCAGAAAGTCGCCCCCCTCGTAGTCCTTGAGGTGCACGTACCGGATCCGATCCCCATACGCGTTTATGAGCTCGGCCGGATCGCCACCGCCCGCCCGCAAGTGGGCGGTGTCGGGACAGAAGTAGATGCCGGTGTACTGGAAGACCTTCGCCAGCTGCTCCGGCGATTCCACGCAGGTGCCGAGGTGCGGGTGGTAGCTGGCTACCAACCCCGTCTCGTCGGCCATGGCGACCACCCTCTCGAGGCTCTCGCCCACGCGCCGGTAGTCCTCCTCCCGGATACCCGCGGCGCGCACCGCCCCACCCCCTACGACGAGGTGTTCGGTACCGAACTGCGCCGCGAGCCGCGCCGAGTCCTCGATCTTGCTCAGTTCGTCATCGAGTATCTCCGGGTAGATGAAGTTCGCGCCGCAGTACACAGCGACCATCTGCAAACCGAGCCCGTCTGTCAGGTTCCGCAGCTCGTCCTCGCGGCCAGCGTACTGCATGAGGTTGCCGTCGAACAGTTCGAAGCCTTCGTAGCCCGCGCTGGAGATGTCCCGGAGCGCCTTTTCCGTAGAGCCATTCGCCAGGTAGTAGAGGTCTTTGACGCTCGTCACCCCGGCGGGATGCCCCACCACCCCGCCCCAGGTTATCGTGTGGTAAGCCAGCTTCATCCGCTTACTCCTGTTTGCTCGTGGCCGTCACCGCTCCCCGTTGGCGGACGATGTTCTCGGCCACCCGCCAGGCGTTGGCCATGATGGTGAGCGTAGGGTTCATCCCGGTCGAGGTGGGGAACGGACTGCCGTCCACGGCATAGAGGTTGTTCACCTCGTGCGCCTGGCACCACTTGTCGAGCACGGACTCTTCTGGGTTGTTGCCCATCCGGAGCGTGCTGTGCTGGTGGGAGGCGTTGCCCGTGATCTTTTCTATGTAGACGGGCCAGGTCCTGGTGGCTCCGGCGGCGTCCAGGATCTCGACGCCCCGATCGATGATCCAGCGCCCCTGATCGAGGTCGTTCTGGTGCGCCTTGTGGGTAACGCGCACCACCGGCAGTCCCCAGGCGTCCTTGACGCTTTCGTCCAGCTCCACGCGGTTGGTGTGCTGGGGCAGGTCGTGCAGGCAGACGCCGACGGCCATGCTGTAGTTGAAGAACTGCCGGTCCGCGTCCTTCATGCCCTGGCCCCACAACGGCGTGTCCGGCAGCGTGAAGTTGATGGGCAGCGGGACCCCGACGCCCGCCGCCGCCACGTGGCTGCCACTGACGAAGCCCTGGTCCACTGCGGACTCGTAGAACTCGAGGGTGCTCCCGCTGACGTAGCCGCCCCCGGCCCAACCGTACACGGGTTCCTCGAACACCCCGACGGCGGCACTGTACTCATGGAGGGTTAGGTAACGACCCACGAGATCGTTGCCGTTGGCGAGGCCGTTGGGGAAACGGCCGGAGCGCGACAAGAGCAGCAACCGCGCCGACTCCATCGCGCCGCACGCGAGGATGAACACGTCGGCCTCTTGCTCGATGAAGTCGCCGGCGGCGTCCTGGTAGACCGCGCTCCTGGCCCGACCCCGCTCATCAACGGTGATCTCGTGCACGTAGCAGTCCGGCCTGAGATCCAGCTTCCCCGTGGCGACGGCGTCCGGGATGAACGTCGTGAGGGCCGTGGACTTGGTACCGGTGGGGTCTCCGTGCTGCTGGACGAAGGCGCTCTGCACGGTGGCCGGCCTTCCGTTGTAAGGCCTCGACAGCATCGCCGTCGGGGTCGGGAAGGAGTTGTATCCGAGCCGCGCGCACCCTTCGTGGAACTTCTGCGCGTAGCGGGTGGACGGCATCGGAGGCAACGGATAGTCCCGGCTACGCGGCGCTTCGTACTTGTTCGCTCCCCCCTGCCCCGACACCCCGAAGGCCCACTCTACCTTGTCGTAGTACGGCTCTAGCTCATCGTAGGTGATCGGCCAGTCCGCAATGGACGCGCCTTCTACCTCGCCGCGCAGCGTCTTCAGCTTGAAATCGCTCTCCACCATGCGGGGCACCCAGCCCGTCCAGTGGACGGTGCCGCCGCCCACCATCTGCGGCACCGGGCAGAACAGCTCAATCTTCGGCTCCTCGTCCTCGGAGGAGCGGAAGGTGCGGGGGTTCAGCAGCGGATCCGGCCACAGGTTGTACCTGTTGGAGTTGGCCAACTCGTCGCCGCCGAAGCTCTCGGGCTCGCGCCACGGGCCCCGCTCCAACGCCACGACCCGTACGCCGCTCTCCGTGAGCACCTTGGCCGCGGTCGCCCCGGAGGCGCCGGCGCCGATGATGCACAAGTCGGCCCGTTCAGGCTTCCTTTTATTCGCCACTGCTGCCCCCCTCTCTGTGGTTGTCGTCGCCCTCGGCGAAGTAGGGAAGCGTCGTGTAACGTCCCGAGTGCACCTCGGCCAGCGACTCGGGCCCCGGGAAACCCAGGACTTGCCAGCCGGCGCGATCCCGGTTTCCCCCGTAGATGGGGTCCGAGTAGAAGCCCTGACGTGTGTGAAGCACGAGCAGGGGGAAAAAGTCAAGCTCTACCTCGGTAAGCGTCTGCTGCATCACCGGCCCCGAGGGCTCCGCTTGTTCCGGAGGTGCCCAGGCCGCGGTCGCCTGATCCTCTTCCATCGCCTCCTCGTCTTCTCCGGGCGCGGACGCCTCCATATCGGTCAGCACGCGATCCTGTTGCTCAGCCGACAGTTGGCGGAAGTCCTCGCCGAACGACTTGCGACTCCTCCGGTCCAACTCTTCGACACCCTCAACGTAGGTCCGCTGGAGAATGTCGATCCGCCGTTGCCATGCCTCGGCTCTCTTCCCGGACAGCTCCTCGAACCCGCTCCCGTCCGGCTTGGCGTAGACGTAGTCGATGCCGTAGAGGTACCGATCCAAGAACCCCACGGTCCTGGCTTCCTTCGCGCCGGGTTGATGGTCTGTCGGGATGATCCGAGACATCGCCGCCTCTATCGTCGACCATTGGTGCTCATCGAAGAAGAGTCGCTCCACTTTCGTGCTCTCCCGTTCATTCACGCATTAGCTCCCTCTCTCCTCTCGGGTGTTTTTGGGCGTCGAGGGCGCTTCCGGCCGCCCCGGTCGCCTTACAACACGCTCACTAGCGGCTTTATGTACTCGTAGGCCTGGCGGGCGATCTGATTTGGTGGTCAGGGCCGGCATCCACGGCGGGTCCACGATGAGTATGTCGTAGGGGTTCGTCTCCATGTTGATGCTCACTCCGAAATCCGACTCGAAGTCCGGTAGCACGAGCTCCAAGGCTTCTGAGTTCGCTTCGGCCGTCGCGTACAGCATGTTGAGGGAGCTCGGCTTGCCCGAGGCTAGCTGCCCACCTCCGCCGCACGCCGCCAGCGCCCCTCCGGAGAGCGCCGTTCCCGAGGCCGCCACCGACAGCCTTAAGAAGTCACTTCTGGTCATTGATCGCCTAAACACCACCGCCTCCTCCACACTCGGTTCGAGCCTTTATCCTCGGATTCTTCCTCCGCCGACCTCCTCCTTTGACTTTCGAGTCGGTTGGACGGCCGTACTGTTTGCGTTACGCATTCGGCATCTCCAAACCTTCTTCGGAAACCTTCTGCTTCAGAAAAGCGAGTCCGTCCCTGGCGAGGTCGTCGCCCAGTGACACGGAGTCCCGAGCCGCCGATGATGCCCGTGTGGCTTCGATGACCCGTGGGATGTGAGGCTCGATCACAATCGAACTTTCGTATCCGACCGCCCCTAAAGCGGAGAAGACTCCGTTCCAGTCAAGGGACCCGGAGCCCGGCATCCCGCCGTGGTTTTCGGACGCGTGTAGGTGCCGAAGCCGCGAGTTTGCGGCGCGGATGGCGTCCGAGATGCCCTCCTCTTCTATGTTTATATGAAACGTGTCGAGGAGGAGACCGACGTTGTCAAGGTCGATCTGCTCGCACAAAACCAAGCCCTGCTCGACGGTGTTGACAAGGTTGGTCTCGAAGCGGTTTAGGGGTTCTATGGCGAGTCCCACCCCGCGCTCCCCCGCGTAGAAGCCCGCCTCCCCTAGGCTCCGTACGGCCCTCTCTTGCTGCCGTTCGCGTTCAGCTTGGGTCGGGGGTCCGGCCTTGCCAGCCGCCGAGCACATTGGCCCGACCACATTCGCGGAACCGACGTCGGCGGCGACGTCGACACAGAACTTGAGGTAGTCGACACCGGCCTGGCGTCGCTCGGAGTCCTCGTGGGAGACGTCCCGGTCGGGGCCGAAGGCGCCGCACACCGAGAGGCCTACCCCCGCTTCTTCGGCCGCGCTTCGCAGGGCCAAGGCGTCCACCCGGAAGGGGTTCTCTATCCGCACCTCAAGGACGTCGAAGCCAAGGTCGGCGACGCGCTTCGCCAAGCGAGCTTCGTCCTCCCCGAGAGCCGAACCCCATATTGCAGAACTTGCGCCGAAGAGCACGCTACGAGACCTCCGTGGGCCTTCCGTCCTGGCACGAAAACGGGTCGTGGGCTCTGCCGTTACCCACGCAACCGTCCCTGCCAACGCTCGGTTCACCAATCAACCTTTACCTTTCCGTGTCCAGACTACCGCACCTCAGCTCGGGACCTTAAGCACGCCCGCAGCCGCCATGACGCTCGCGCCCACCACGCTTGCGCTCCCGTCGAGCTCGCTCATCACGACAGGCAAGTTGCGCGTGGCGAGCGGGAGAGAACGCTGGTAGACGGAGCTGCGGATCTCGGCTAGGAGCGTGTTGCCTATGTGCGAGACCCCGCCGCCTATGACTATCATCGAGGGATTGAGCACGTTCACGGCCGCGGCAAGCGTCTGCCCTATCAGCCTCCCGGATCTACGGATTATCGTGAGGGCGCAGTAGTCGCTGCGCCTCGCGGCCTCCCCGATGTCCTTGGCGGTGAGCTCGCCCTTCTCCTCCAGGACGGCCATCATGACCGGAGATTCGCCATCCCTGGCGCATCTCTCAGCCTGGAGTACCATTGCAGGGGCGGCAGCCATAGCCTCCAGGCAGCCGGTGTTGCCGCACGAGCATACCGGCCCGTTCGGGTCCACACAGATGTGACCGAAGTCTCCGGCGCAGCCCTGAATGCCGCGATGTATCCGGCCGTCGATGATGATCCCGCTGCCAATTCCCGTGCCGATCTTGACGAAGATCAGATCCTCTACGCCCTTAGCTACCCCACCCCAGTGCTCGCCGAGCGCCATCACGTTCACGTCGTTGTCGATGAAGATGGGGGCGGCGTACTCCCCGGCGAAGGCGTCGCGTATGGGGAACCGGTCCCAGCCGGGCATGATCGGAGGAGACGTCAATAACCCGGACGCCTGCTCGACCGGTCCCGGTACCCCAATGCCGATGGCGAGTACCTCTCTTCGGTCCGCGTCCAACTCCTCAAGGAGTTCGGAGATCATCCCTTTAACCCTCCGGAGCACCGGCTGAGGACCTTCCTTAACGTCCATAAGCTCGCCCTCGTGGGCGAGGATCTCGCTCCCAAGCGTCGTGAGCGCCACGTCTATGTGGGTGGCGCCGAGGTCCACTGCGGCGACTAGGCCGGCTGAGCGGGGTATCCCCAACAGGGAGGAGCGCCGCCCACCCTCCGACTCGGCGAAGCCCCCCTCGCCCAAGAGCCCGTTTTCCACGAGGCGCCCGACCTCCGTCGAGATCCTGCCGCGGCTAGAGCCGAGCCTCTCGGTCAGCTTCGCCCTCGATACCGGGCGCCTCTCCTGATGCACGAAGGCCATGATGCGCGCCTGCACCCCGTTCTCTACGAGCGGGTAGCGCGCGTCTTCTTCCACCCTGAGCTGCGTGTAAGGCAATTCCCAATTCCCTTCCCTTCTTGTGCCCAGTCTAGACGATTTTTTGCAGTCTTGTCAAGAACTTTTGCAGAATTTTTCTCAAAGTTGGCTCCTTTCTGTTCTTATGTTCGCCTGTGATGTGGCTAAAATTGTACCCTTGGCTCTTGACTTCTTTTTCCTCTTCCTCCGCTGCCCTTTATCGCCGAGGTGCTTGATCCGTATTCCGAACGTGCCATGCCTGAGGAGCAGTGCGCTCAACCCACGCAAGGCTCCCGGTAGCGAAGACGCCGAACCAATCGCCATGACCGAGGCCGGTTCTCATCTCTAACTCTCGCGCGTCTGCTTCACCTGAGGTACGAGGCTATGTGCAAAGCCGTTATGTCCGGGAACCGGTCCACTTCGGACGCCTGAATTTCTCGGATCGGCGCAACGGTCCGGGCGACGTAGCGCCACGCTTGCAGGGCGCAGGCACGGACCGTACGTTTGGCGAACGAGGACGTCGTAAGCTGCTAGCGTTGCCCTTCCTCACCATCAGCTGCATACGCGCCCACAGCGTGCGAGATAACGGCGGTTATCTGGCACAACGTGGGCATAGATCAAGCCGCCGAACCGTACCTCCACGGCTTCATACGTTTCCCAAGATCGCTCGATGTGGCGCTCACGGAGGCAGGCGACGAGATCGAGCCGGGATCGATCGGCCGCTTTGCGGACGGGCAAGCGCCACCAAAATGGCACCTCCCACACCGTCGTCTGCACCACCCCGGGGCAGGATCGACGGGCTTCGGCGTGGCTCACGAGGACCCGGGCTTGCCTTCCAGCGACCGAGGCGTCCGGAGTGCTGGTCTTGGTCAACCTCTTGATCGGATCAGGGAGGTGGGGCGACTTGCGATCGTAAATTACCTGCAAAACAGGGATTTTTGGTGGCTGCCGGACCAGGATTCGAACCTGGACTAAGTGATTCAGAGTCACTCGTGCTGCCGTTACACCATCCGGCATTGCTTTTGCAGCGCGGGATATTGTAGCGCGTGACCGGCTCTGCGTCGAGGTTTCTAGCCTACGGTCTCGGGGATGCCGCCGGTCTCCATGGAGCGCAGAATGTCTATTCTCTCGTTTATGGGCGGGTGGGTAGAGAAGAGCCCTTTGGCCCGCTTCTCGAAGCTCTTTACCGGGTTGACGATGTAGAGGTGGGCGGTGGCGCGGTTGGCGACTTCGAGGACTTCCCTGTCGCCGGAGATCTTGGCTAGCGCGTCCGCGAGGCCCTTTGGATTGCGGGTGAGCCGGACGGCGCTGGCGTCGGCCAGATACTCGCGCTGGCGGCTGATGGAGAGCTGGAGGAGCCTTGCGAACAGCGGTGCGAGGACGGCGAGCAGGATGGCGACGACCATCATGATGAGCTGGACCATGCCCCCGCCCTCGCTGCGGCCTCCGCGTCCGCCGCCGAACCACAGGCCACGCAGGAAGAAATCCGAGATGAGTACCGTCGTGCCGACGAGGACGCCGACGAGCATAGCGTAACGGATGTCGAAGTTGCCGACGTGGGACATCTCGTGCGCCATGACGCCCTGCAATTCGTCGCGGTCGAGCTTGCGGAGGAGGCCGGTTGTCGCGGCGACGGAGGCGTGTTCGGGATCGCGGCCCGTAGCGAAGGCGTTGGGGGCCGAATCCTCGATGATGTACACCTTCGGCATCGGCAGACCGGAGGCTATCGCCATCTCCTCGACGACGTTGAAGAGGACGGGGGCGTCCTGGTGCGTGACCTGTTTGGCGCGGGAGGCAGCTAGCACCATGCGGTCGCCGCCGTAGTAGGTGACGAGGCCGGAGATGGTTCCGACGACGAAAGCGAGGCCGAGGCCGAAGAGCGCGCCTGCGGAGTCCCCGATCCAGGCGTACCCGATCACGTACCCGAACACGGCCACGAACGCGAGGAAAAGGAGGATCAAAAACACGCTGTTGCGCCGGTTTACGGAGATGCGCTCCCGAAAGGTGCCCCGGTCCATCTCAGTCGTAGGAGACGGTGACGGACTCGCGCTCGGGGCCGACGGCCTCGAAGTACTCCCGCTCGGTGAAGCCCATCATCCTGGAGAAGATGACCGCGGGGAAGCTCTGTATCTTGGTGTTGTAATCGCCGACGGAGTCATTGTAGTGCTGCCTGGAGAAGGATATCTTGTTCTCCGTGGAGGATAGTTCCTCCTGGAAGTCCAGCATCACCCGGTCGCTCTTGAGGTCGGGATAGTTCTCGGCCACCGCGAAGAGGCTGCCGATGGCCCCCGAGAGCCGCGCCTCGGACTGCGCCTGCTCCCCCGGAGACTGAGGCTGCATCGCCCGCGAACGCGCCTGCGTCACCTGCGTCAGGACTTCCTGCTCCTGCCGGAAGTACTTCTTCACGCCTTCGAGGAGGTTGGGGATCAGGTCGTATCGGCGCTTGAGCTGCACGTCTATCTGGCGGTAAGCCTCCTCGGTATCGTTGCGCCTCCTCACCAGCCCGTTATAGGTGACGATGGCGAAGATCACGAGCCCTACAAGGACGACTATCAAGATAATCGTCAAGATGATGCTCATCCTAAAAAACCTCCACGACTCGGCAAGCTGTCGAAGATAATTATACGCTGGAGGATCCCCTATGTTTCCCCCTATCCTCTAAACTGAACTCGCCACCTAACGCGAACCGGAGGAATGAACTTGCCTGAAGACAAGACCCTCTCCCAGGCACGGAGACCCACGGTGGTCGCCCACGCCGACTGGAGCCTCGACGGAAACAAGCGCTGGATGGCGATCGCCGTTCTCGAAGACGGTCGGTACACAGCCTATCCGCCGCACCTCGCTGGAGAACCCTCGACCCTTCTGAGCAGGCTGTCGAAAATCGCTGATCGTGGCACGTCCGTGCTCGCGGGGTTTGACTTTCCCATCGGCGTCCCCGCCCTCTACGCGGAGCGGGCCGGCATACAGAGTTTTTCCACGCTTCTACCTCATTTGGGACGTGACGAGTGGTCGAAGTTCTATGAGGTAGCCGAGAGGCCGGACCAGATCGAGGCTAGACGTCCCTTCTACCCGCAGCGTCCAGGCGGCACCGCGATGATCCACCTGCTCGACGGGCTAGGCGTCAAGAGCAAGGCCGATCTCCTCCGCCGATGCGACCGTGGCTATCCCGGACGTCCGGCCGCCGAATCCATCTTTTGGACGATGGGTCCCAAACAGGTCGGCAAGGCCGCCATCTCCGGTTGGAGAGACCTTTTGGCCCCCGCTCTCCGTTCCCCTGACGTAGAGGTCGCCATCTGGCCCTTTGATGGAGATCTGGACGAGATCCTCCTTCCGGGACGAACCGTGGTGGTCGAGACTTACCCAGCGGAGTTCTACCGTCATTTCGGGCTCCGGTTCAGCTCCAAGCGGAGCCAGGAAGACCGCCGTTCCACGGCCCCGGTCCTGCTGCGTTGGGCCAAAGAGAACGATATAACGATCATCCAGGAACTGCGCCTTGATCTCGAGATAGGTTTCGGCACCGCGCCTGATGGCGAGGATCCCTTTGACTCCGCGATCGGCCTCCTCGGAATGCTCAACGTGGTCCTCGGCAACCGCCCCACCGGCAGGCCGAACGATCCCGCCATCGCGAACTTTGAAGGTTGGATGTTCGGGCAACTCGAAGCCTCGGATGAGCGCACGACGGAACTCAGTACAGCCAGACCACGAACCGCAAGACTCACAGAAGCCGCAACCAAGAAAATGCAGATAGACGACACGGATGCGAAGTTGGAGAGGGATCCAGCCGTCGTCCCCGCAGAGTACGATTCTCCCGCCGATCTCTACGACCTCGAATATGACCACGACTACGACGTGCCGTTATGGTCGTCTCTGGCCGAAAGAGAAGCCGGTCCCGTCATCGAGTGGGGAGCGGGCACGGGACGCATAGCCGTCCCCCTCGCCGAAGCGGGCCACGACGTGACGGCGGTCGAGGTATCGGAGCGGATGGCCGAGAGAGGACGGAAGAAGAGCGAGGGCGTCCGGTGGGTCGTCGGGGACATGGGGGGAGTGGATCTCGAACAGCGGTTCGGGTTCGCGGTGTGCGCGTTCAACTCGTTCCTGTGTCTGCTCGCGGTGGAAGATGCGCTCGCGTTCCTGCGCAACGCCCACGAGCATCTGGAACCCGGCGGTCTGCTCGGCATCGAGGTCTCGGCGTTCACGCCGGAAGAGCTTGCCGGGGAGCCGGGCGGCCCGACCATACGCCACGACTTCACCCGCGAGTCGCCGGACGGCACGCTCGACCGATTCTCCGTCTCCCGATACGATCCGGCCTCGCAACTGCTCTCGATGCAGCTCTTCTACGAATGGTACGGCGTGCTGGGAGAACTGGAAAGCAAACGAGCGCACGACCTCGACATCCGGGTGACGAATCGCGACGAACTGACCTTGATGCTTCGGCTCGCGGGCTTCGAGGTCGAGGCGGTGTACGGCGGGTTCGAAGGAGAGCCGTTCGCGGCGGTGAGCGATCACCTGATCGTGCTGGCGAGGAAATAGCCTTCAGGTTTCAGGCTACAGGCATCAGGTGAAGTCGGGAGATGGAGAGCCTCCCCGGCTTGCAAACCAGGCGGCCAGACTCGCCGGTAATCTCCACCAGGCGCCCTCGGGTTGGCAAACGACCTGAAACCTCTATGTTTTGCGCCCGATCACGTGTATCAGGCGGGCGACGCTCCGGTACGGGTCCCTCCGGCCGGCTTCCCACTCCGCCTCGATTATCTCCGGCAGGTCACGGTTGGCGGGCCGGTCTCCCAGATGGTCGGTCAACACGCGGATACCGTACCACTCCACCGGCTTGATCCCATGCTCCCGGAACATGCCGGAGATGCTGGCGACGGTGTCGCCTCGGGTTACGGCACCGTGGCCTCCGAGGTCCCGATCCGCGTCGAATGCCTCCAGCGCGTCCCGGTAGCGGCCTTCCAGGCCGGGACGCATCGCCAGAGCGTCCGCGTTCTTGAACAGAACGGAGACGACGCTTCCCGGCCGGGCAACATCCGCCAACGCCCGGACCATCGGCACAGGGTCCTCGAGGTACATCAATACGCCGTGGCACAGCACCGTGTCGAAGGTTTCGCTCGCCAAGAGATCCGGGGCTTCCTCGCCCGATCCGAAGACCATACGTACTCGCTCGCTCGTATCCTCGTCCTCGGAGGCGAGGACGTCCCGGGCTTCGCGCAGCATCTCCGCGGACGGGTCCAGTATCGTAATCTCGTATCCTCGCCGGGCCAGCGGGATGGACTGTCGACCACTCCCGCCGCCGACGTCGCAGACCTGGGCCGGCGGGCCGGGGAGGTGCTCCCCGAGTTGCCGATCCACGAGCGCGTACCGCACCGCTCCCCGAACGGTATCGTGATGTCCCAGGAAGCGCGCGGACAATTCAGAGGACCAGCCGCCCACGGGGTTCAGGCGTCGAGATCCCGCTGCCGGATAGGCCGGAGCCTGGGAACGAAGCGGGGCACGAGACGACAGTAGCGGCGATACGGGGCTCCGAATCGCCGGCGCAACTCACGCTCTTCGAGAGGGAGCTGGAGGGCGAGTTGGAGGAGGTAGAGGGCGGCGAGCAAAATGAGGAACCAGTTGCCGCACAGGAGCGCGGTACCCAGGATCAGGAGGAAGTCCGTGACGTAGAGGGGATTGCGCACGTACCGATATGGACCCTCCACCACCAGCCTTTGCGGAACCCGGTTCTCCTCCGCCCCGGCCCCAGGCGGAAAGAGCGCCCCGGCGAAGAGCAGCCGCGCCCAGCCCATCTTGAGGCAAGCCCACGCCCCGACCGAGACCGAGATGACGAGGAGGACGCCACCGATAGCCTGCAACGCGGGCACGCCGTCCCATCTCCAGTCCAGCCACCACGGGGCGAGCAGGAGAAGGGCGAGCGTCGTGCCGCCCCACATCCCGGCCACTTCTACCAGATACCACGCGCGCAGTCCCCGCCTCCGGAGCCAGGCCCGCCAGAACGAGAGCATCGGATAAGTCAGGATGTCTATGACGACCATGCCGCCATAGAAACCGGCGACGAAGAGTGGCAACAACACCCACCGGCCCAGCAAAGCATCCCCCACCCCGCACACGGCGAACGCCGCGGCCCACGCCGCCGCCGGCGCAACGTGCCGCTCCCCACGAACCCCGACCTGCACGTCCATACCAGAGATTCTATCGATACCTACGAGACCGTGCGCGCCGGGGCCGGAAGATCAAGGATCGAGCGGGCGGCGTCCCTGGCGAGGTTCAGGGCGCGGTACAGGGCGGGCGCGCCAGGCGCAAGGACCCGGACCACGCACAGGCCCGGAGCTGGGGCGCTGGCCGAGGCGAAGACGCCGGGCACGTCGGCGAGATGGCGGTGCAGGCCATCGGCGAGAGTTCCGAGGTTTCGGGGGGCGAGGACGTAGGCCGCCGCCGTGTATGAGTACCTGCCGAACGGCTCGGAACCGCCGGGGAGATCTAAGCCGTCTATCGCTTCCGGGATGCTGTTCCGATGTACCTCCGTCCGGGCGCGGAGACGGGTGAATACGAACCTCTCGCCGCGAGCCACGCGCCCTGCGGCGAAGGCGTCCCAGGCGATGAGGGCGGCGTCAGGGGCGAGATGGAAGCGGGCCGTCTGGCGATAGTCGGAGTTTGGGTAGGGGATCAAGTGGTGCGGCAGGTACTCCAGGAAGGCCCCACTCTCGACCCGGAAGACGGCGTGCTGCGAGGAAGCCGTGCCCCGGTACGCCTTGTTCGCCGCCTGGGTGATGATGGTGGCAGAGGCGCCTCGGTTGAGGACGATCTTCATCTCCAGATGGTCACCGCCGAGGATGCCGCCTGAGGGGTTGGTGACCTGGACCTCCGGCATCCCGGAGCCATCCGGGTAATTGGCCCGCACCGCCCCGAAAGGCGCCGAGGCGAACCGTTCTCCGAGTACCGTTCGCCCGGCACGCTTCTCGAAGGAGAGCCGGAGCCTGCCGCGTTGACCCGTCTCGCCGCGTCCGCGAAGGTCCCCGACGATGGACGCGCCGCGCTTCATCGTCCTCGGACCTCGACCTGCTGGCGCCCGTCTACCATCGAACCATTGTATAGATCACCCCAACCACGCTTGACATCAGAGCAGCATATGTATATAGTCATTTTCGACTAAACGATCTCGATTAAGGAACATAAGATGGCGTCGAAGAGGAAGGTGTCAAACCCGCTGGCGTTGGCGGTGATGGCTCTGCTTTACGAGCGGCCGGTACACCCTTACGAGATGGTCTCTTTGATGCGCGAGCGGCACAAACACGAGTCGGTACGACTCAGGTACAGCTCTCTGTACTCGGTGGTGGAGGCGTTGGTGCGGGAGGCTTTGATCTCCCCCCTGGAGACATTGCGTGAGGGGCGGCGTCCGGAACGGACGGTATACGGGATCACGGATGCCGGACGGATCGAGTTCCTCACCTGGCTGCGCGAGCTGCTGAGCGTCCCGGTAAAGGAGTACACGCAGTTCGCGGCCGGGCTCTCCTTCATGGCCGCCCTCCCCCCGGAAGAAGTCGCGACCTTGCTCGGAGAGCGCGTGCATCTACTCGAAGAAGAGGTCGAGGAGATGAGGTCCGGCATGGATGCGGCGCTGGAAGGTGGTCTTCCCCGGCTCTTCCTAATCGAATCCGAGCACGAGTTGATGCTGCGGGAGGCCGAACTGGGATGGGTGCGCGGGCTCGCGCGGGAGATCGAGGCCGGCGCGTTGGGCGGGTTGGACGCGTGGGAGTCGTTCCACTCAGGGCCGGATGCTATAGGAGGCAAGACGAGCGTCGAGGGAGGGGACCGATGATCTGACACAAGCGATGACCCCCGGTGGGTGCTGCAACATCCGCCGGGGGCCTGTATCCCCGAGTTGTAGATCCCGCGGAGCGGAACCTGTTACCCGAGTCACGCATTCTCAAGGATAGCAGGTCGAGGCTCCCGGGACGGATAGAGTCACCCAGACTCGGAAAGGAGCCCCGACCCCATGCCCACCCAACAACCGCCCCACGGATACCCCGGAAACCCATCGCCCTTGCGCGTGATCGTTGTCGGCGCCGGCACGGGCGGCCTGTGCCTAGCCCACGGCCTGAAGAAGGCCGGCATACCCGTCGCCGTCTACGAGCGCGACCGCACCCGCACCGATGGCCTTCACGGCTACCGGGTCGGCCTCGACCCCGACGGCAGCCGCGCCCTGCACGAGTGCCTGCCCCCGAATCTCTACGACACCTTCTTCGCCACCCGCGCCCGCACCCCGAGGTACTTCAACATGCTCACCGAGGGGCTCCACGAGGTGCTCTCGCTGGAGGAGCGCCCGAACACCGATCCGGTGAACAGCGAGAAGTCCGTCAGCAGGATGACGCTTCGACAGGTGCTCTTGACCGGCCTCGAAGACGTCGTCCACTTCGACAAGAACTTCGTCCGCTACGAGTGGAACGACGACGGCACGGTGAGCGCCTTCTTCGAAGACGGTACCTCCGCCACCGCCGACGTGCTGGTCGCCGCAGACGGCACGAATTCCCGTGTCCGAAAGGAGTACCTCCCGCACGCCAGGCTGGAGGACTCTGGCCTGATCGGCATCACCGCCAAGGTCGCTCTGACCGGCGAGACCCGGGCCCTGTTGCCGCCAAAGGTCCTGGAGAGCGTCTCGATGGTCTTCGCGCCCAAGGGGTATTTCTGCATCCTGCACGTCATGGAGTTCAAGTGGGACCGGGACGGTGACCTCAAGGCCGGCATAGGTGGCAACGACGCCGAGCTTATCTCCGCATGGCCGGGCCTCCTCTACGACAACACCCGCGACTACATCAACTGGGGCTTCGGCGCCTCCGCCCGAAGGCTGCCCGCCGACGTCATGGCGAAGAGGGGAGACGAACTCGTCCGGCTGGTGCAGGGCATGACCACGAACTGGCACCCGAACCTCCGCAGGCTTTTCGAGCTGGCCGACCCCTCCACCTGCTTCCCGCTCAACATCCGCACCTCGGTCCCCGTGGAACCCTGGCCGACGACCAACGTCACCCTGATCGGGGACGCGATCCACACCATGACCCCGGGGCGCGGCGTGGGCGCCAACACCGCCCTGCGCGACGCCGCGCTGCTGTGCCGCAACCTCGTCGCGGCCCGCGAAGGAGGGGCGACCGTCCTCGAAGCCATCCGCGACTACGAGGAGAAGATGCGCGACTACGGCTTCGACGCCGTGATCGAGTCCCGCAAGCAGATGGACGGCGATGGCCTCATTCACAGGCCGGTCGTCGGACGCGCCGTGCTGGCCGGCATGCGCACCGGGATGCGGGTGATCAACCACCTCCCTCCGGTCAAGAAGCGCATGGCCGACGCCCAGCAGCGCTACCGGGGGGCGGACAGAGATTGACCCGAGTCTGTTCATGATCGCCGATTCGACCGCACACGTCCGATCCAAACGCTTCCACAAAGGAGGAACCGAAATGCAGGAGGAAACCAAGCAGAACCAGATCGAAGAGGCAGCCGTCTGTAACCTCTTCGACAAGCTGCTCGAAGACTGGGGCAGGGGCGACGGTTATGCTTATGGCTCCCGGTTCACCGAGGATGCCGATTACGTCGCCTTCGACGGCTCGCACACGAAGGGACGAGAGGAGATCTCCTCTTCCCATCAGCAACTCTTCGACAAGTTTCTCAAGGGCACACGCCTCACGGGCCGCATCCTGAGCGTGAAGTTCCCGAGCCCCGGCGTCGCCCTCATCCACACGACCGGCGACACTGTGATGCGCGGCAAGACAGAGCCCTCGCCGGAAAGGCATTCGATCCAGACGCTCGTCGCCGTGAGGCGAGATGGGAAATGGCGCTTCGCCTCGTTCCACAACAGCCGCGTCCGGCCGATAGCAGGCGGCCCTTCCTTCCTCATCTGGGCGGTTACGGACCTACTCTGGAAGATCCTCGGCCCGAAGAAAGGCGCTGCACATGAGTAGCGGGGCCATATCCGGAGAGTCCCGGCAGAAGGCACTGATCATCGGTGGCGGTGTCGCCGGATCGGTGTCCGCCATGGCTCTGCAGCGCGCCGGTATGGACTCGGTCGTTTATGAAGCGTACGCGCGCGGCGCGGAAGGCGCCGGCGCCTTCCTCACCTTCGCCAGCAACGGCATGGACGCTCTGCGCGCCATCGATGCCCACCATCTCGTCCTGGCCGAAGGTTTCCCCACCCCGCACATGGCGTTCCAGAGCGGCACCGGCAAGCACCTCGGCGAGGTTCCCAACGGCGGGACGTTGCCGGACGGCACGGTCAGCCAGACCCTCAAGCGGGCCGACCTCTACCGGGCGCTGCGCGACGAGGCGGTCCGGCGCGGGGTCCGCGTCGAGTACGGCAAACGGCTCCTCAATGCCGAGACCACGCCCGATGGCGGTGTTGCGGCGCGATTCGAGGACGGAACGGAGGCCGAAGGGGATCTGCTGATCGGGGCCGACGGCATCCAATCTCGCACCCGCCGCATCATCGATCCGGCCGCTCCCGGAGCCCGCTACGTCCCCGTGCTCAACATCAGCGGGTACGCCCGGGGCGTGCGCGTCCAGGCTGAACCGGGCACGTTCCGGATGGTCTTCGGCAAACGCGCGTTCTTCGGCTACGCCGTCCACCCGTCGGGTGAGGTCTGGTGGTTCGCCAACCCTCCCCGCGCCGTCGAGCCCGACAAGGCAGAACTCGCCGCCACCACCACCGGGCAGTGGAGAGAACTGCTGACGGATCTCTTCGCCAACGACGCCACCCCGGCCGCCGAGATCATCCGCTCCACCCCCGGAAGGATAGTCGGATGGGCCACCTACGATCTCCCCTCCGTCCCGAACTGGCACAAGGGGCCGATGATCATCATCGGGGACGCGGCGCACGCCACCGCGCCCTCCTCCGGGCAGGGCGCGTCCATGGCCATCGAAGACGCCATCGAGCTCGCCAGGTGCCTGCGCGACCTGACGGACACTCAGCAGGCGTTTGTGGCCTACGAGTGGCTACGCCGCGAGCGGGTGGAACGCATCGTCGCCCACGGTGCGAGAACGAGCAACAGCAAGGCCGCCGGACCCATCGCCCGGGTGCTGCGCGACCTGATGCTGCCCATGTTCCTCAAGCGTGCCGCCGGCAACGGCGACAAGGCCCTCGCCCGGATGCACGACTACCACATCGTCTGGGACGAGAAGGTAGCGTAGCGTAAGGAACCAGTCGCGCCATCCCACCGCCTCAGTGCAGGTGTGAGTGGCCGTGGTGATGTTCGGGCCTCGCGGCAGAAGTGGCGGGCGTCCAGTCGCGGCGCTCGACCGCCTGGCGCACCCAGCCTACGACGGCTTCCATCCCGTCGCCGTGTAGCACGGAGGCGAAGAGCGTCGGGGCGTCGCCGCGCAGGTGGTTCGCGTCTCGCTCCATCACGGAGAGGTCGGCGCCGACGAGCGGGGCGAGGTCGGTCTTGTTTACGACGAGCAACTCCGAGCGGGTGACGCCGGGACCGCCCTTGCGCGGGACCTTGTCGCCCCCGGCCACGTCTATCACGTAGATGGAGGCGTGGACCAGCTCCGGGGAGAACGAGGCGGCCAGGTTGTCCCCGCCGCTCTCGACGAAGACGATGTCGAGGTCGGGGAAGTCCCGCTCCACCGTCTCGACGGCCTCCAGGTTCATCGAGACGTCGTCCCTGATGGCGGTGTGCGGACATCCTCCCGTCTCGACGCCGATGACGCGGCCTTCCGGCAACACGGCGGCCTTCTGGAGGAACTCGGCGTCCTCGCGGGTGAAGATGTCGTTGGTGACGGCGGCGATGGAGTATCTATCCCCTAGACGGCAGCACAGTTCCGCCACGAGCGCCGTCTTGCCGGAGCCGACCGGCCCTCCAACCCCAAGCCTCAGAGCGTCCACGTCACTCACTGCTCCTTCCCCGAACCTGCGCCCAGAGTCCCTGCGAGGGGACGCGGAGGGCGCGGTTGAACTTGCTCGACGAGTTCTCCCAGGCGATGACCGCCGTGAGCTCGACGAGCGCATCTTCGTCGAAGGAGCGTCGTACTCGTCCGAACAAGTCTTCGTCCACGTCTCTATCAGATATCGTCATGGCGTCGGCGTACTCCAGGGCCGTCTTCTCCCATTCGTCGTAGAGAGGACTGTTCGCGTAGTCATCCAGGACGAGGATCTTCTCATCAGAAACTCCAAGCTCGCTGCTCACGGCAGCGTTTATATCCTGTCAGAATTCGCATCCGTTCAGCGCGGCGACCCTCCTGTTGATGAGCGCAACGAGCGCGGGTTCGAGCAGCCCGGAGGCTTCGAGTCCGCCCCACATCGCCCTCGCGCCCCGGAAGATGCTCGGTCTCCGGGCGTAGAGCAGATGGTTCAACAGAGGCCCGCCCCATTTCTTGGCTTGGGCTTCCAGCACCGCCTGTATCCTCTTTTCGGTTTTCTCCGGGTCCACGCCCTCGATGCGCGCCACGTCATCTACCTCCCGATGTCGGCGAAAACAGCCTCAAGAAATATACAATCTCGTCCGCTGGCGTTCGTGGTACATCGAACGCACGTCTATCTCCGGCGCGAAAGCATGCATTTCCTCGATGCCGACCGTCTCGCTCTCCGACGCCGCATTCTCCATCTCGCCGTGAAGCTCGAAGAGCGTGCGTTGCGCCGCGCTTCCTCCGAGTGGGATGGTCTTCTGCCCGGCCACGACGAGCGACGCCACGCTCGCGTACAGGTAGGCGTGGAGTGCCTCGTCCATCCCGATACCTAGCGCCGGAGCCGCCACGCCATACCCGACGGCCAGGTTGCCCGGTGTCGATCCGGAATGCGCGCTGTCCGTAAAGGCGGCGAGTGCCTCGTCCTCGATACCGAGCGCCGCGACGCTTATGAGAAAGCGTCTGCCCGTGGACGCGCTCGCGGCGCGCAGTTCGCGGGTGAGCTTCGTGGCCGAGAGGAGCCGGTCTATGTGGATCAGCGCGTCCACCTCCGCCCCATAAGAAGCCCGGAGCGCAGCGCAGTCCGAGGTCGCCAGGGTCGAGAGATAAAGCTTCACAATGCGCCCGAGATCCTCCGCATCCTTCAACTCCCCGGCTTCGGCGAACGCTTCGAGGCCCATCGAGTGGGAGAAGGAGCCTGTCGGGAAGGCGGAGTCGGAGACCTGGAGCAGACGCAGGAGAGCCCGGTCCCGCATCAGAACAGGAAGTAGCGCTGGGCCAGAGGTAGCTCGGCGGCAGGCTCGGAGGTTATAAGCTGTCCGTCCACGCGCACCTCGTAGGTCTCCGGGTCAACCGCGATGTCAGGCAGGAGATCGTTCATGACCATGTTTCCCTTGACCAGCGCGCGGGTGTCCCGCACCGGCGCGAGCCGCTTCTTCAAACCGAGGCTCCCGGCGAGACCGCTTTCCAAAGCGTCGGCGGTGGAGACGAAAGTGAGGGACGTGGCGGCCGGCGCGGAGCCGAAAGCGGCGAACATCGGGCGTCCGAAGACAGGTTCGGGGGTGGGGATGGAGGCGTTCGGGTCGCCCATCTGGGCATGGGCTATGAGGCCGCCCTTGACCACTATCTCCGGCTTCACGCCGAAGAAGGCCGGGCTCCACAGCACGAGATCCGCCAGCTTGCCGGTCTCGACGGAGCCGGCGTGTTCGGAGATGCCGTGCGTGATGGCGGGGTTGATCGTCAGCTTTGCAAGGTAGCGTTTGACGCGATGGTTGTCGCTCCTCCCGGTGTCCTCGGGAAGCGGACCACGCTGGGCCTTCATCTTGCTCGCCGTCTGGAAGGTGCGCATCCAGACCTCGCCGACCCGGCCCATCGCCTGGGAGTCGCTGGACATCATGGAGAGCGCCCCGATGTCGTGCAGCACGTCCTCGGCGGCGATGGTCTCCGCCCGAATACGACTCTCAGCGAACGAAACGTCCTCCGGTACCGTCCGACTCAGGTGATGACAGACCATGAGCATGTCCAGGTGCTCGTCCACGGTGTTCACGGTGTACGGGCGGGTCGGGTTCGTGCTGCTCGGTAGCACGTTCGGCTCGCCGCAGAGCGCGATGATGTCAGGGGCGTGCCCGCCGCCGGCGCCCTCCGTATGGTACGTGTGGATCGTACGCCCCTCGAACGCGGCGACCGTATCCTCCAGGAAACCGGCCTCGTTCAGGGTGTCGGTGTGTATCGCCACCTGTACATCCATTTCATCCGCCACGCCGAGACACGTCCGTATGGCCTGGGGCGTCGTCCCCCAGTCTTCGTGCAACTTCAGGCCGCAGGCCCCGGCGCGCACTTGCTCGGCGAGCGCCTCCGGGTTGGAGGAATTTCCCTTGCCGAGGAAGCCGAAGTTCAGCGGCAGGCTTTCGACCGCCTGGAGCATGCGGGCGATGTTCCATGCGCCGGGGGTGCAAGTCGTGGCGTTGGTGCCGGTCGCCGGTCCCGTTCCGCCTCCGATCATGGTGGTGATGCCGGAAGCCAGCGCGTGATCCACCTGCTGCGGCGATATGAAGTGGATGTGGGAATCTATCCCGCCGGCCGTGAGGATCTTTCCTTCACCAGCCAGTATCTCGGTCGAAGCCCCGATCTCCACCGTCACCCCGTCCATCGTGTCCGGGTTGCCAGCCTTGCCGATGGCCGAGATCCTGCCGTCCCGCACCCCGACGTCCGCCTTGAAGATCCCCGAATGGTCGAGAACTAGAGCGTTCGTCACGACGAGGTCCATCACGCCCTCCGCTCGGGTCGCCGTCCCCTGAGCCATGCCCTCCCGGATGGACTTCCCACCCCCGAAAGTCGCCTCCTCGCCCGCCAGTGTCAGGTCCCGCTCGACTTCGACGATTAGCTCCGTGTCCGCCAGCCGCACCCGGTCTCCCGCTCCCGGCCCGAACATCCCACCGTAACGCCGCCGGGAAAGTCCGCTCATCGCGCTTTCCTCAAGGGCCGTTAATGGCCCTCGTAGTAGTCGTTGCCCCTGGAGAATTCCACGAACACGCACGGCTTGTTGCCGACCGTCCAGGCGTCGTGGCCGGGGGGCAGCATCATGACGTCCTGCGGCCCGAACACGTCCTCGGAGCCGTCGTCCATGACGACCTTGAGTTGCCCGGACTGGACGAGCGCCACGTGGGGGAGCTCGCAGCTATGCGTGCCAGCGTAATCTCGCAGATCCTCCGACCACCGGGCCCCAACACCGAAGGTGACTCGGGTGACGCTCACCTCGTCCAGGGTGACGGTCTCTTTCTGGATCCTGCCATGCACATCCACCTCGGCCCCGCGGTCGAGGTTCTTTCTCTGCATCGTGGGCAACGCCATCAGCCAACCGCCTCTCTCATAGTCAGGTCACACTTACATGAAACCGCGTTCGCCCGCCCGCCGCAACGCCGCAGCCTTCACTTCCGGGTCGTCTAGCGCGCCGTCCACCAGCCCACTCAGTCCCCTGATGACCCTTCGTCCCCCGATGGCGACGAGTTCGACCTCGCGCACGTCACCCGGCTCGAATCGCGCGCTGGTACCGGCGGGGATGTCGAGACGCATACCGTAGGCAGCCTCGCGGTCGAACTCCAGCGCTTTGTTCGTCTCGAAGAAGTGGAAGTGGCTCCCGACCTGGATCGGCCGGTCGCCCGTGTTGGCGACGCTGAGGGTCGCGGTCTCGCTGCCCGCATTCAGGTCCACATCGCCATCGGCGGGGAGGAGTTCGCCGGGGATCACTGGCTCGCTACCACTCGTAGGGGAGGAACTTGCCCTCGTAGGTGATCCTCACCCGGTCGCCCTTCGGGTCCTCGACGCGCTCGATATCCATGTTGAAGTTGATGGCGCTCATGATGCCGTCGCCGAACTCCTCGTGGATGAGCGCCTTCATCGTCGTGCCGTAGACCTGCGTGACCTCGTGTATCCGGTAGATGGTGGGGTCAACGGGCACATCCCTGCCGATGGAACCGCGCATCGGGTATTCCCGCAACGCAGCCGCGACCTCCGGGCCGAGCCCGAGAATGCTGACGGCGGCGTCGGCCTCGTCCTCGCTCATCGGCTGCTGCCCCAGAAGCGCGGAGGTGGTCCAGACCTTGTGCCGTCCGACCTTGTTGGCGATGACCTCGAAGGTTAGGCCCTTCTCCTTCTTTGCCTCCAGGACCTTCTGCGTCGCTTCTTCGCGGGTCATGGGTCTCCTCTCAGACTATGGGATCGTGGACGGTTACGAGCTTGGTCCCGTCGGGGAAGGTGGCCTCCACGGCGACCTCGTCCACCATCTCGGGGACGCCCTCCATCACGTCGTCCCGGGAGAGTATGGTCGCCCCGAAGCTCATCAGGTCGGCGACGCTCCGGCCGTCGCGGGCGCCCTCCAGAAGCTCGGCGGAGATGATGGCTACCGCCTCCGGGTAGTTGAGTTTCAGGCCGCGTTCGCGGCGGCGGCGGGCTACTTCGGCGGCGGTGAAGATCATTAGTTTCTCCCGCTCCGCCGGTGAAAGCCGCATCTCTCCTCCTCGCCGCTCGGGTCAACCCCGAAAGGATAACCGATCACGTCCGCGCCTGGACGGTCCTGGGTTTCGGGGCCGTGGCGGGGGTTTTCTGTTCGCGGGCGAGGGACATCGAGACCATGCCCAGAAGCAGCAGGGCTCCGGCGAGGTAGAAACCGGCCGAGAGGCTGCCGGTGCGGTCGGCGAGCCATCCGGTGACGTATGGGGCGATTATCGAGGAGACCATCCCGGCGAAGTTGAAGATGCCGAATGCCGTGGCGTAGGAACGGCGCGGGACGTGATCGGCGATCCAGGCTACGAGCACGGGGTCGAGGGCGAGCTTTCCGACGAGGCCATAAGCGATGAGGGTCGCCACCAGGAGCGGGAAGCTCTGCTGATTGAAGACGATGAGTGCTATGCAGACCGCCGCGAGCGGATAGCAGCACGAGGGCGAGCGGCTTGCGGCGCGAGAGCCGGTCGGAGAAGCTGCTGAAGAAGAGCGCGCCGGGGATGGCGGCGAAGGGGACGAGCGAGGCGATGAACCCGACCCTCGAACCTTCGAGGCCCCACACTTCCTGGAGAAAGTATGGCAGCCAGGTGAGGATCACGAAGAACCCGTACAGCGAGCAGAAGATGGTGGCGTAGATCATGAGCAGCGTCCGATCCGTCAGAAGCTCCTTGATGCTCGCGCCGCCTTCGGAGGACTCTTCACGCTCTTCCGCCATGCCCGTCCGGTCCCTGACGAGCAGCCAGATGGCGATAGCCACAAGCGCCGTTGGTATCGAGAAGATCAGGAACGAAGCCCGCCAGCCGAGGTCGAGGTCCGTGGCGACGAAGGAAGAACCGATGAAGCCGAGGGAGATCCCGAACGCCATGCCGCTGTTGATGACCGCCGACCCCAGGCTCCTGCGCCGCTCCGGTATCGCCTCGGAGGAGAGGGCGCACTGGGTGGAGTAGTACGTCCCCTCCCCCATGCCCGTCAGCGCCCGGGCGCCGAGCAACCATCCGAACTTGCCCACCAGGCCCGTCAGGGCCGTTCCGATGGCGAAGAGCAGGAATCCGGGCACGAGCACGACCTTCTTGCCGATCCTGTCGGCGAGGGCGCCGGAGGGGATCTGCATGAGCGCGTAGGTTAGAAAGAAGACCGAGTTTATGAGGCCGAGTTGGGCGCCGCTCAACCCGAACTCGCTCTCTATGTCGCCAAGCACGGGCGAGAGGATCGTCCGATCCGCATACATAAAGATCCAACCCAAGAAGAACAATCCAACCGCCAGATGCCAGTACCTCATGCCCCTCCTTCAATGCCCGCGTTCGCGGCAAAATTCCGTTTACACCGAACACTCTATGGGACATGAATCCCGGCATCTTCGGCCATTCGGCCAGAATCGAGCGCGCGCGAACGCGGAGAAGTTATCCACGGGGTCGAACGGGAACGTGATGGAAACGCGGCCTAGCCAGGCTGGTTGCTACTGGCTCGCCATGCCATCGTATCGCTTCTGGAGTTCCTCGCGGGAGATGTCCTCGATGTGCGTTGCGATGTACCAGACGTGACCGAAGGGGTCCGTCACCCCGCCGCGCCGGTCGCCGTCTTCGCTGTCCTCGACCGGCATCAGTTCGGTTGCTCCCGCCGCGATGGCCCGGCTGAACACCGCGTCCACATCCTCGACGTAGAGGAACATATACACCGGCGAGCCGCCGAGTGATCGCGGACCTGCCATACCGAACTCAGGCGCCTCATCGGTGAGCATAACCGGCGAGTTGCCGATCACGACTTCGGCGTGCCGGATACTTCCGTCAGCGTCAGCCCAGCGGAAGATCTCCGTCGCCCCGAACGCCTCCTTGTAGAACTCGATAGCCTTCGCCGCGCCCTTGATCGTCATGTACGGCGTCACGGTGTGAAAACCCTCCGGGATGGGATTGACTTCGTTGCCCATACGTCCCCTTTCCAGGTCTATCGAGAGCAACGTGAGTGTACGCTGAGACCACCCTGTTCCCATCCCCGGATTGTTGATGGAAAGCCTTATTCGGGCAGCAGGCTCACGGTCCTCGTCGCCAGGATTCCCTATCCACCACGAAACGGAGCACTCCGGCCAGCTCCGAGGGATCGGACCATCGGACGACGACCTCCGGGGTTCCGTGCCAGCCGGCGCAACCTCGCAGCGCCCCAGCGAGCCCGGCTACGAGGCCGTCACTCACCGGTACATCCGGCTCCAGGTGTATTGCCTTCACCTCGAAGGTTCCCTGCTTGCGGTGCGCCTTCGCGTCGAGCCTGCCAACGAGCGCACCCTGGTGAAGTATCGGGAGCGAGTAGTATCCGTAGCGGCGGCGGGCGGCGGGCGTGTACACCTCGATCCGGTACTCGAACCCGAAAAGCTCCAGGGCCCGCGCCCGATCCCAGACCACGGGATCAAACGGCGAGAGCAGGATGGTGCGGGAAGGACGCAGGCCGCCCGAGATCACTCTCCCGGCCAGACCCGCGTTGTCAGGGTGCACGTAGGCCGGCTCGTCGAGGCCCTCGATCCGAGCGCGGAGAATCTCGCCCTCCTCGGCCAATTCATCGAGGAGCGCGGCGACGCCCTTTTTGGGCGTGCGGAAATAGTCAGGCACCCATCGGGCCACGGCCATGCCGAGCGCCCGAACGGCTCTAGTGGCGAGTGCCCGTCGAATCTCTTCCTCCGTCGGGGCGAAGGCGTCCTCCCAGCCGGGGAAGGCGTGTTCCAGCACGCGCTCGCGCAGGTCGTAGACGCGGTGGAAGTTGGGATCGCGGCGTGTGATCATGAGCTCCCCGGCTGCAAACAGATGCTCCAGTGCCCGCTTCTCCGGCTTCCATTCCCACCATCCGCCAGCCTTGCCGTCCGTGCGCTCGAACTCGACGGAGCGCACCGGTCCTCTCTCTCGCACCCGCTCCATCACGCGCCGGATCTCCTCCGGATGCTCGGAGATCCAGGCCCGCGTCTTCTCGTGTCCGTCCAGCATGAACCGGCGGTAGATCCCATAGTCCTCGATGGGCAGAAAACAGGCCGCGTGCGCCCAGTGCTCAAAGAGCGCGCCTTCGGCCAGAAGCTCATCCAGCCAGCGCGGCTCGTAGGAGCCGAGCCTGCTCCACAGCACCAGGTAAGGGCTGCGCGCGACGACGGAGATGGAGTCTATCTGCAACACGCCCATCCGCCGGATGGTATCCAGCACGTCGTCCTTCGTGGCTTGCTCCGGTGGAGAGACCAGACCCTGCGCCGCGAGCAACATGGTGCGTGCAGCCTCCCGCGAAAATTCCATGCTCCCCACCTCCCACCGACCGTGGATGACAGATTTGGTTATACGCGGGTCACCACGAACGGACGAGTACCAATTCCAGTCGGCATCAGACTTCAGAAATTCCGGCTGACGGCTCTGATGCCTGAAACCTATCCAGGCAACAGGCTGCGGCCCATCAGGAACTCATCCGTCTGGCGAGCGGCCTTCCGGCCTTCGGCGATGGCCGTGACGATCAAGTCCGCGCCGAGACGGGCATCACCGGCGACGAAGACTCCGGCTTCTTTCGTGCCGAAGCCGTTCTCGGAGTGGATGGCGCCGCGATCCGTATATCCGAGGTCCATCTCTTCGAGGAAGCGGTCGCGCACGGGGCCGGTAAAGCCGATGGCGAACAGCACGAGGTCTGCCTCTATCTCGAACTCCGTGCCCTCCTTCAGGACGGTCTTGCCTTCCGGCGTGCGCTCGGTCTCGACAGCGTGCATCCTCTCGACGCGGCCGTTGCCGGAGAAGCCCGTAACGGCGACGGAGAAGCCGCGCTCGCCGCCCTCGTCGTGGACCGGGTAAGTGTGCAGGATGAACGGCCAGTCGGGCCAGACGTCACGGCTCGGAGTCTCGGGAGGACGGGGGCCGTGCGTCAACACCTTGACCGAGGCGCAGCCCTCGCGGTGGGAGTTGCCCAGGCAGTCGGCGCTCGTGTCGCCGCCACCCAGGATGACGACGTTCTTGCCCTTCGCGGAGATCTCGACGTCCGCGTTCACCGGCAGCCCGGCCACCCGCCGGTTCTGCTGCACCAGGTATTCCATCGCCAGATGGATGCCGTCGAGATCCCGGCCCGGTACGTCCAGGTTGCGGCCCTGTAAAGCCCCGACGGCCAGCACGATGGCGTCG
>JBPCLT010000026.1:0-2937 GCA_051003015.1 Rubrobacteraceae bacterium
AAAAATGAGTTGCAAGCCGCTAAGAACAATTTCACTTATGCTCCTTCGTAGGGTGCATAAAGTCGGGTTTTGCAGGGGAATCGTTTAATTGCCAAAATACGTAAATTGGGGGGCGGAAAGTCGGATAGAAGGCTCGGTATTCAGCTTTACTACATAGCTATACACCGCTGCACCGTTTACACTTTTTCTACACCAATGCACCGAGATACGTAAAAGTTCATACGAGTACGCTGCGACGAAAAACAGCTTACATAAGCCGATTCTGTACCCCGGTGCACCGGAGCGAACAGTCCACCTATAATATCCGGTTATGGATTCTTCTGAACGAACCCGACTGAGGACGAGCTTCGCAGCCTCGGCGGGCACGCACTACGCTGCCGAGGCCGCTGCGGAGGTGTACCGGGCTGGCGGCAACGCGGCCGACGCCGCCGTCGCCGCGGCCGCCGCCGTCGCCGTCACCGAGCACCTCATGAGCAGCATCGGCGGCGGCGGTTTTGCCCTCGTCAGGGTACCTGCCGGCGGCGCGGACAAGGTCGTGGAGGGAGACGCGCCCGGTGGGGAGACCGGAGGGGCGGAGTTGATCGACTACTACGATTGCATGCCGGGGAAGGGTCTGCCGCCGTCCGCCTTCGGGGCCGGAGGTAGCCCGACGACCATGATCCTGAAGTACGGCGCGGGCGTGAAGTCAATCGTTGGGGCCGCTTCGTGCGCCGTGCCGGGCTCCCTGCGCGGTTGGGAACTCCTGTTGCGCCGGCACGGGAGGCTCACCTTGCGCCAGGCGCTCGCCCCGGCCGTGCGGCTGGCCCGCGAGGGCTTCAGGCTCTGTATGACGAGCGGCATGTGGTTCGAGGTGGCCGAAGAGGTTCTCAGGCTCACCGACGAGACCCGGAAGAACTTCTACACAGACGGCCGGGTCTACCGCACCAGTGAGGAGGTCCGGTTTCCGGAGCTCGCCGACACCCTGGAGGCAGTCGGGGAAGAGGGGGCGGATCTCTTTTACAGGGGGGAGCTGGCACGCCGGATCTCCTCGTACATCCTGCGGGAGGGCGGCATCATCTCCGAAGAAGACCTCGCCACCTACGAGGCGATAGTCCGGGAGCCCCTCTCCTTCGCCTACGAGGATCGTACCGTCCACACCAACGGCCCGCCCTCGGCCGGCGGACCGACGCTCGCGCAGATGATGCGCGTCGTCTCCGGCTACGACCTCACGGTCCTACCCGACGCCGACCACGCAAAGGTACTCGCCGGAGCCATGAAGTACGCTATCGAGGATCGGGATCGAGCCTACACCGAGATCGCCGAGAACGCTTCGGTGGCCGAGCGCCTGACGAGCGAGGAGTACGTGCGCGCCCAACGCACACGAATCTTCGGCTCCCCGCACACCAGCCACCTCTCCTGCGTGGACGAGACCGGCCTCGCCGTCTCCATCACCGCCAGCATGGGTTACGGTTCCGGCATCGTGATCCCCGACACCGGCATCCCGATGGGTAACACTTTAGGTGAACCGGAGCTAAACCCCAAAGGCTTCCACGCGCTAGAACCCGGAGAGCGCCTGATCTCCAGCATGAGCCCGACCATCCTCTCTTCCCCGGACGGCGACCTGGTCTCCTTAGGTTCGCCCGGCGCCTCGCGCATCCCCACAGCTATCATGCAAACTTTAGTGAACGTGGTGGACCTCGGCCTTCCGCTGGAGACCGCCGTCGACGCCCCGCGCCTGCACGCCGAAGGCGACCTCTTCGCCTACGAGGCCGGGGCGAAGAAACCCGACCTCTCGGCTTACGAGCGGATTCTCGCCTACGACGAGCCCTCGATGTTCTTCGGCGGGGTCAACGCCGTGCGCCGCACCCCGGAGGGCCTCTTCGAGGCCGCCGCCGACCCCCGCCGCTCCGGCGGCGTGGCCTTTGCCTGACGAAACTTCGAGGAACACGCGCCATCCGGTAGGTATCCTCGGCATCCCGATGGACCTCGGGCAGGACCGTCACGGCGTGGACGTCGGCCCGAGCGCCATCCGCTACGCCAACCTGAGCGCCACACTCGAAGACCTCGGCTACGCCGTCGCCGACCTTGGTAACGTGGAGTCCCCGATCCCGGAGACCGTCGAGGAGAACGCCGGGATCAGATACGTCGACGCCGTACGAAACGTCTGCGAGAGGGCCGCCGTCCGGGCGGCGGAGATGGTCTCCGGAGGTCTATTCCCCGTGTTCCTGGGCGGTGACCACTCCATCTCCATCGGCACCTTCTCAGGGGTCGCGAGCGCCACGGACGCCTCCGGAACCGTGCGCACCGGCATCCTCTGGCTCGACGCCCACGCCGACTTCAACACGCCCGAAACCTCCCCCTCCGGCAACGTCCACGGCATGCCACTCGCCATCCTCACCGGCCGCGGCCACCCCGACCTCGTGGGTATCGGCGGCGGGACGACAGTCCGGGCCGAAGACGTCGCCATCGTGGGCCTGCGCTCCCTGGACCGGGAGGAGCGCGAGTCCCTCGCCAAGGCCGGGGTCAACGTCTACACCATGAAAGAAGTGGACGCCTACGGCGTCGCGAGCGTGATGCGGAGCGCACTGAAAGACCTCTCGCACCTCGACGGGGTACATCTCTCCTTCGACCTGGACGTCCTGGACCCGGAGATAGCGCCCGGCGTCGGGACGCCCGTCAGGGGAGGGCTCACATACCGCGAGGCCCACCTCGTCATGGAGCTCGTCAACGAGGCAGCCGTCGTCACCTCCCTGGACGTCGTCGAGATCAACCCGATCCTCGACGCGAAGAACGGTACCGCCGAACTCGCCGTCGAGCTGGTCGGGAGCCTCATGGGACGCCAGATCATCAGCCTGCCGCGCTAACCTCACAGATAGCTACCCGTGGCATACGCCATCTCTCTCGACCGGGTACTCTTTCGGACAGCCGCCACCGGGAATGGCGGGTACGGGACCGTCC
>JBPCLT010000027.1:0-5597 GCA_051003015.1 Rubrobacteraceae bacterium
CGGTCCTTGTGGTTATGGGGATGCTTGCGGTGTGGTGGATCTACGTCGTGGGCTTCGTCAGCTCGACGCTCTGGATCCTCTTCAACGCCGCCGAGTTCGCCGCCGTGCCAAGCATGGTGGACCGCGATAACCTGGTCACCGCCAACGGCCGTTTGCAGGCGAGCTACTCCGCCGCAAGCATCGCCGGGCCGCTGCTGGCAGGGGCGCTGGTGGCGATTGCGCCCATCGGGACGATTCTCCTCCTTGACGCCATCTCCTTCCTGCTCTCCGCGCTTCTGGTCTTCTCCATCAAGACGGGCTTCGACGCCGACGTCTCCGAGGAGCGGCCCGGACCTCTTCGGCGCGAGGTCTTCGAGGGGCTACGCTACGTGATGGGCCATCCGGTATTGCGCAGCGTCACCGTGATGACGGCGCTGGTCAACTTCGTGGGGTTCACCGTGTACGCCCAGCTCGTGTTATTCGCCAAGGACCGGCTCGGGGCCACCGACCCGGAGGTCGCCATCCTCTACGCGGCGGGCGGCGGAGGCATGATCCTGCTGGCGCTCGCGGCGGGTCCGCTGCGGCGGCGTCTCTCCTTCGGCCGGGTGACGCTGGGCGCCGTAGGATTGGGCGGCCTCCTGATAGTGCTCCTCTCCCTGACCGAAAGCTACTGGCCGGCGGTGGCGCTGTGGGCCTCAATCTGGGGCCTGGTGATCCTGTTCCAGATCAACATAAACAGCCTCTGGCAGGAGATCACACCGGATCGCCTGCTGGGCCGGGTACAGACCGTCGTCTCCGCGCTCTCGTGGTCGGCGATACCCCTGGGCGCCTTCCTCGGCGGCATCGCCATCGAACGGACGGGGGACGTGGCCCTGGTATACGGCGTGATCGGCGCTCTCATCCTCCTAGCCGCCGCGGCCTTCTCATTCACGGCCCTGGGCCGCGCCGAAAGCTACCTGTCCCGCAAGAAACCGGCGTAGGAATCGGAAGGGCAGCGCAGAGCAGCCGTCCCGTCACCCGGCGAACCGGACCTCCTCGAAACCGAGGCTCTGTACGAAGGCCCGGATGCTGTCTTCGGCGTTGCCTTGCGCCTGATCCAGAACCCCATTCTCACGGGCGGCGGCCAGGATCTCATCCTCCGCTTCTGCCCGCGCCTCCTCGACCAACTCGTCGTCGGGACGCAGGTTCATAATGCTGAAGTCCCGGTCGTAGACGCGGGTCTCTTCCTCGTCGAGGCTCGTGGAGAAGACCTCCGGCTCGGGAAGCCGGATGGTCACCTCGTCCCCGCTAACCCGCACGTCTTCGCGGCCCATCTTCGCCAGGTCCACGCCTGCCTCCACCTCCCCGACGGCCACGAGCAGCACCTTCTCGCCGGTGAAGATCCTCTCCAGTTGCGTCCCGCCGCTCTCCCGCGTGACCGGCACGGATTCGGTCACGCGCACGGTGGCGAGTTGGTCGAGATCCTGGATGCCTTCCACCACCACGGGACCCGTCGTGGTCTGCGCAGGCTGCTCCTCGAAGAGCCACGCCCCAACGACCGGCATCCGCGCCATGAAGTCGAAGTGGGCGATGCCCACGCCCAAAGACACGCTTACGAGTACCAGCATCAACGCCAAGGCCAGCGTAGTCCCGAACCCGCCCCTCCGCCTCTTGTTCACCTTGCTCCTCCCGAAGACGTGCGTCGGAGGAGATTCTAGCAGGCGGCGGGAACCGGAAGTTGCCCCGCGCTAGTGGAACTCAGGTAGGATCTCCCTCTCGTAGAACCGGAAGAACTCCTCGTGGCCGGATGACCGGAAGAGGGAGAGCATCTCCTCCTCAGGCGCGACGTTCATATATCCGTCGCCGACCCGGCCCGCGAGCCGCGCCGCCTTCGGGCCGAAGCCTGAGACGAGTATGGGTGGTGGCTCCTCCGGCAGCGTGTATACGCGGGCGTTCTCGATGGTGTAATGCCGCCCTTCGTGATCCTTCGTTCCGCCTTCCCAGAGGAGCCGGATGACCTCCACGGCCTCCTCCAGCATCTCCAGCCGCACGTCGGTGGAGGGCCACGCATCCCCGAAAATGTGCTCGTTGAGCGCCTCTCCCGAACCAACGCCGAACCCGAAGCGTCCCCCGAGCATCACCGCCGAGGTCGCGGCGGCCTGCGCCAGGATCGCCGGGTGGATGCGCACCGTCGGGCAGGTCACGGCGGTGTAGACCGGGACCCTCTGCGTCACCTGCGAGAGACCTCCGATGACAGACCATACGAACGCGCTGTGGCCCTGCGCCTCGACCCACGGATGGTAGTGGTCGGAGATCCAAAGCGCATCGAACCCCGCCTCCTCGGCCATCCGTCCCTGGCGCAGCAACTCCGCCGGCCCAAACTCCTCGCAGGACAGAAAGTACCCGACCTTGACCATGTGGCGATCCTCCTCCGGTATACGACGCGGAAGAACTACCCGTGACCCACGGTATATAATCTGAAGGTCCGAAAGAACCACGAAAGGAGACCGGCGTGCCACGAGTCTGCGTGTTCGACGTGAACGAGACCCTGCTGGACATGAGCGCCCTCGACCCGCGCTTCGAGAACGTCTTCGGTGATGCCAGCGTCCGCCGCGAGTGGTTCATGCAGATGCTCCAGAGTGCATTCGTCGCCACCATTACCGGCGCGTACTCAGACTTCGGAACCCTCGGAGGAGCGGCCCTCCAGATGACCGCCGAGCGCCGGGGCGTAGACCTCTCCGAGGAGGACCGCCAGCACATCCTCTCCGGCATGCGCGAGCTGCCGCCCCACCCGGAGGTGGAAGATAGCCTGGGACGACTGCGGGACGCCGGATTCCGGCTCGCCGCCCTCACAAACTCCACCGGGCAGGTCGCCGAGGCCCAACTGGCGTACGCCGGACTCGCGGGCTACTTCGAGCAGACACTCTCCGCAGACACCGTCGAGCGCCTCAAGCCCGCGTCAGAGCCGTACCGCATGGCGGCCGAAAGCCTGGGCGTGGAGGTGAGTGGGGTCCGGCTGATCGCGGCCCATGCCTGGGACGTAGCCGGTGCCCTGCGCGCCGGGTGCGCCGCCGCCTTCATCGCCCGGCCTGGGATGATCTTCGATCCGCTAGTCGAGCCTCCCGATGTCATTGGCGCGGACCTGCGCGAAGTGGCCGATGGGATCATCGAAGCCGAGACCGGATAGTTCAGTCTCTCCCGAGCGCCGCCTCGACGAATGGCAGCCGATCGTTGCCCCAGAACATCTCGTCGTCCACGAAGAAGGCCGGCGCACCGAATACGCCTCGTTCCAGGGCCTCCGCAGTCGCCGTCTTCAGAGCTTTTTTGGCTGACGTTTGCGTAGCGCCTTCGAGGATCTCGTCGGGGTCTTCGCCGATCCTGCGCGCGGCCTCCGCGATGGGGCCGTCCTCATCGGCCTCCTTCATGCCCTTCGGAGCGCCACCCTCGGCCCAGTACAAGGAGAACGCCTCGTTCACGAATACGGCCATACGGCCCCGTTCCCGGAGCCACAACGCTGCCCGCAGGGTCTTCAGAGATCGGAAGGGGAACGGGTCAGGGAAACGTAGCGGCGCTCCGTAGCTCTCCGCCCACATCTCGAGGTCTCGCATCATGTAGCGTTCTTTGGCGGGCACCTCCGTCGCCGCCCTCCCGCCGGTCTCGTTGAGTACCGCGCCGAGCAGCATCGGGCACAAGACCAACTCCGCACCCGCCTCCTCGCACACCCGGCCCACCTGCGTATGCGCCAGATACGAATACGGACTCACCAGATCGAAGAAAAACTCCACCCGCCTCACAAACACCCCTTCCCCAAAAGCTCTGTACAAGACAAGATTCTAGCAAGCCCCGGACAGGATAAGCTGACGATAAGCCTCGAAACACCCGAAGAGCGAGCTGGCGACGAGCCGAAATGCTGAAGCCCGTAGCCTGAAACCTGTAGCCGATTCACGCCTGAATGTTCGTCCCGCGCCAGTGGGTGTGCGCTCCGAGTCCCCCAGCCTCCGGGAATGTCTCGCCTTTGGCTAGCTGGACACGGATCGGGGGGAGCATGGTGCCCCGGTCGCAGATGAAGGTGCCGGAGAAAGGAGCCTTGTCGCCTGGGGCATAGTCCGGGCCGTAGTGCCGGTAGCGGGCCAGTATCTCTTCGAGGTTATCGGTCATGGGCGGTTGCTCCTATAGGGTGACGGCGCGGGCTTCGGTGAAGCCGGGCGTCGAGAGGATGGTCTGTATGACATCGTCCGGGATAGGCTCGTCCACCGTGACGGCCATCGCGGCGCGGGAGCCGGGGTCGCCGCGTCCGACGGCCATGTTGCCTATGTTTATGCCGTGCTCGCCGAGAATGCTTCCGAGGCGCCCGATCATGCCCGGCGTGTCCTCGTTGCGGATGAAGAGCATGTGCTTCTCGGGGACGATATCCAGGTCGAAGCCGAGAGCCCCGATCAGACGCGGCTGCATCCTGGGTCCAAAGAGCGTCCCGCTGACCATGCTCTCACCCTCCGCGCTCGATAGCCGCAACACGACGAGGCTGGTGTAGTCCGCACTATCCGGTACCCGCGCGGTCTCGACCCGCAGGCCCCGCTCCCTGGCGAGCGCCGGGGTGTTCACGAAGTTCAGCGGCTCGAAGACCATCGAGGCCAGAAGACCCTTCTGGACAGATACGTCGAGGAGGCGCGTGTCGAAGCCGGCGACCTCGCCCCGGTATTCAATCCGGAGTTGCTCCCCAGGACGATCCGTGAGCCCATACAGCAGTCGTCCCAGCGTCTCGCACAGCCCCGAGAACTGGGCCACGAACTCCGCCCCCTCGCCGACCGGCACCGGCGCGTTTATGGCGTGCATGGGGACCGCGCCGCGCAAAGCGACCGCGACCTGCTCCGCGGCGGTGACGCCAGCCCGGTCCTGCGCCTCCGCCGTGCTCGCCCCCAGATGCGGCGTCACCACCACGTTCGGGAGCGTGAAGATCGGGGATTCCGTCGTCGGCTCCTCGGCGAATACGTCGAGGGCAGCCCCGGCGATGACGCCCTCTTTTAAAGCGTCGTAGAGCGCCGGCTCGTCCACGATGCCGCCACGGGCGACGTTTATGAGATAGGCCGTGGGCTTCATCTTCGCCAGGGTATCTTCGTTGACGAGGCCCATCGTCTGCGGGGTGCGCGGAACGTGCAGGGAGACGAAGTCCGCGTTCTCGAAGACCTCGTCCACGCTCTCCGCCCGGTCTACGTTCATCGAACGCATCCGGTCCTCGGAGACGTACGGGTCGTAGGCAAGTACGCGCATCCCCATCCCGGCTGCCCCGCGGGCGACTATCGCGCCCACATGCCCGAGCCCAAGCAAGCCGAGCGTCTTCTCCGCCACCTCGACGCCGTTGAACGCGCTCCGCTTCCACTCGCCATTCCTCAAAGAGCTATCCGCCGCCGGGATGCGGCGCGCGGCTGAGAGCATGAGCGCCAGCGTGTGCTCGGCGGCGGCGACCGTGTTGCTCTCGGGAGCGTTCGCAACGATAATGCCGCGTTTGGTCGCCGCCTCGATGTCTATGTTGTCCACCCCGATGCCGGCCCGGCCTATCGCCTTCAGGCCGTTCGCCCGCTCGATGACCTCTGCCGTCACCTTCGTGGCGCTGCGGATGATGAGGCCGTCGTACTCGCCGA
>JBPCLT010000028.1:0-5494 GCA_051003015.1 Rubrobacteraceae bacterium
GTAGCAGATAGCTCTTGTTCACCTGATACGGGATCTCCGTGACGACTATCTGAGTGCGGTTCCCCTTCATCTGCTCGGTATGCGCCTTCGCCTGCACCCGCACCGAGCCGCGCCCGGTCTCGATGGCTTCCCGGATGCCGCGCAGCCCGACGATAACGCCGCCAGTCGGAAAGTCCGGTCCCTTGATGTACTTCGCAACCGCCGCGTCGTCGATTTCCGGGTCGTCTATGAGCGCCACGGTGGCGTCAATAACCTCGTTGAGGTTGTGGGGTGGAATCTTGGTCGCCATCCCGACCGCGATGCCGTCGGAGCCGTTGACGAGCAGGTTCGGGAAGCGGGCCGGCATCACCGAAGGCTTGCGCAGGCTCTCGTCGAAGTTCGGCTCGAAGTCCACCGTGTTGGCGTTGATGTCCCGCAACATCTCGGTCGCCATGCGGGTCATGCGGGCTTCTGTGTATCTCATTGCGGCTGCTGGATCGCCGTCCACCGAGCCGTAGTTGCCCTGCCCGTCAACGAGCGGGTAGCGCATCGAGAAGTTCTGGGCGAGCCGGACTAGCGTGTCGTAGACAGCCGAGTCGCCGTGCGGATGGTACTTACCGATGGTCTCGCCGACGACCGTCGCGCTCTTGCGATATGGGCGGTTGGGCTGGAGGCCCAGGTCGTGCATCGCGTAGAGGACGTGGCGGTGTACCGGCTTCAGGCCGTCGCGCACGTCCGGGAGGGCGCGCGAGACGATCACGCTCATCGCGTAGGAGAGGAACGAGTCCTTGATCTCGTCCTCTATGGAATGGGGCTTTATGTTCCCCGAAAAACTATCAAGCATTCTGTTCCCTCGTCATGTCGTTTCCGATGTTCAGATGTCCCTCCTGCCTCTAGGCGTCCAGGTTCTTGACCTCGCGGGCGTTGGCCTCGATAAACCGCTTTCGCGGCTCGACCTTGTCGCCCATGAGGTCCGTGAACAACCCGTCCGCCGTTGCCTCGGAGTCCACCATCACCTGCAAGAGCGTCCTGTTCTGGGGGTCCATCGTCGTATCCCAGAGCTGGTTCGGGTTCATCTCCCCGAGGCCTTTGAAGCGGCCGATGCTGGCGTTGCCGTTGGCGTTCAACCGCGTCAGCGTCTCCCTGAGTTCCGCCTCGTTGTAGACGTAGTGGTCCTTGCGCTGGTACGTCACCTTGAAGAGCGGCGGCTGCGCGATGTAGACGTAGCCGGCTTCGATCAACTCCGGCATGTTCCTGAAAAGGAACGTCAGTACGAGCGTGCGAATATGACTCCCGTCCACGTCGGCGTCGGTCATTATGACGATCTTGTTGTAACGGGCGCCTTCGAGGTTGAAGGTCTCCCCCACTCCGGCGCCGATGGCGCTGATCATGGCCTGTATCTCCACGTTGGAGAGGACCTTGTTCATGTTGGCCTTCTCGACGTTGAGGATCTTGCCCCGCAAAGGCAATATGGCCTGGAAACCTCTCTCCCGCCCCTGCTTGGCCGACCCGCCCGCCGAGTCGCCCTCGACTATGTACAGCTCGCTCCGGGCCGGGTCCTTGCTGGAACAGTCAGCCAGCTTGCCAGGCAACGTCGAGCTTTCGAGGTAGCCCTTGCGGATGGTGTCGCGCACCTTCCGGGCAGCCTGCCGCGCCCTCGCGGCTTGCAGGGCCTTGCCTATGATCGCCTTCGCCTCGGCGGGCTTCTCCTCCAGGAACTCCGCAAGGAACCGGTTGGTGGAGGTCTCCACGAGGCCCTTGACCTCGGTGTTCCCGAGCTTGGTCTTGGTCTGCCCCTCGAACTGCGGCTCGGAGAGCTTCACGGAGATGACCGCCGCCAAACCCTCCCTGATGTCGTCGCCGGTGAGGCTCTCCTCCTTCTCCTTGAGAAGTCCCTTCTGGCGGGCGTAGGCGTTGATCGTGCGCGACAGCGCCGAGCGGAAGCCGGAGAGGTGCGCCCCGCCCTCGTGGGTGTTGATGTTGTTGGCGAACGAGAAGACGGAGTCCTGGAAGCCGTTGTTCCACTGCAACGCCACCTCGACGGCGCCTGCTTCCTCCTCGCGCTCCAGGTAGAAGACCGTTTTGTGGACCGGGTCCTTCGCATCGTTGATGTGCGCCACGAAGTCCCTGATGCCGCCCTCGTACTGGTACGTGACGTCCCGGTCTTCCTCGCGCTCGTCCACGAGTCGTATCTTCAAATTCTTGTTCAAAAACGCCGACTCCCGGAACCGCCGCGTGAGCGTATCGAACGACAGCTCGCGGGTCTCCGTGAAGACCTCAGGGTCCGGTGAGAAGCTGATGGTCGTCCCGGTCCCCTCGCCCTTCTTGAGCTTGCGGTCCTTCGTCATGTCGCCTTGCGGGAAGCCGCGCTCGTAGCGCTGACTCCAGACGTGGCCCTCGCGCCGAACCTCGACCTCGAGCCACTCCGAGAGCGCGTTCACGACCGAAGCGCCCACGCCGTGCAGGCCGCCGGACACCTTGTAACCCTGCCCGTCGAACTTGCCGCCGGCGTGCAGCGTGGTCATGATGACCTCGGCGGCGGACTTGCCGTACTTCGCCATCTCGCCGACCGGCATGCCGCGCCCGTCGTCCGTCACGGAGACTGAGTGATCCGCGTGGACGGTGATCAGTATCTCCGAGCAGTGCCCCGCGAGCGCCTCGTCTATGGAGTTGTCAACGATCTCCCAGACGAGGTGATGCAGCCCCCGAGGTCCAGTGGAGCCGATGTACATGCCCGGCCGCCGCTTGACGGCCTCCAGGCCCTCAAGGACCTGTATGGATTCCGCGCCGTAAGTGCTTTCGGAATGCTTGCTGGCTTGTTTAGTCCCCAACGAGGACCCTCCTCATCTCTTGCTCGAATAAAGTGCGCGAACCGCTTTTCTTGGAGTAGATTTGCACCCCGAGATTGTAACACACCTCGTAGGCTTTCCCAACCATGAGATCGCGGTTTTGCGGCTTATTTAAGCCTTTAGAGGGACACCCATCTACCCTGCGGCACCATCCGTGGTGGTGTCCGTGACCGCGCCACCAGATATGCGTATGACGTTAGCCCGACTGAGTATTTCCTCGTCGAAGTATTCGAGGTTGGTGGTTGAGATGACGGCCTGGGTGCTCTCCAGGAAATACCCGGCCAGGAACTCCCGGCGGCGTCCGTCGAGCTCACTCATCACGTCGTCGAAGAGCAGGATCGGGTCCCCCCCCACAGCCCCCCGCACGTGGTCCCTCGCCGCGAACTTGAGCGCGAGCGTCGCCAGCCGCTGCTGACCCTGCGACCCGAACGTCGTCAGGTCCACCCCGCCAAGCAACACCTCGAAGTCGTCCCGGTGCGGCCCGATGGAGGTCGTCCCCCTTTCGATATCCGCGCCGTGAGCCTCTCTGAGCGCCTCGGCGTACCCGTCTGGAGGTGCGCTATGAGAATAGTGGATGGCAGCCTTCTCCGGGCCGTACAGAGCCCTTAGAGACGAAGCGAAGTGTTCATCGAGGACCGGCACGGCCACCTCGCGGCCCCGGAGGACCTGTTCGCCGAGGTCAACGACCTTCTGGTCCCAGGTCGCGAGGGTTCGCTCGGACGAGAAGCCATCCCGTATTCGGCGGAGGAGTTGGTTGCGTTGCTGGACGGCTTTGGCGTACTCGGCCACGGTCCTGGCGTATGAAGGCCGCAGGGAGGAGAGGATGCCGTCAAGGAACTCCCTGCGGTCGGATGGGGAGCCTTTGACGATCCGGATGTCGTCCGGGAAGAAGTTGACGGCCCGCACTCCGGCCCCGCCGGCGGCGTAGTTCGCCAGGGATGGGGCCGGCGCGCCGTCCACGGTGAGGCGCTTCTTCTCACCGGGAGCGTAGCCGACGGCCACCTTCCGTTCGGCATCCGAGCCCTCGACGGCGATGCGGGCCTCTGCGCGGGCGAACTTCGCGTCCCAGTTCACGACCTCGGAGTCGTTCGGGGTGCGCGGCGAAGAACCAGTGACGGCGAACGAGATCCCCTCCAGGAGGTTTGTCTTTCCCTGGGCGTTGTCGCCGGCGACGACGTTCAGTCCGGGCGTGAGGAGCACCGTGTCGTCGGCGTAGTTGCGGAAGTTGACGAGCCGTAGGGCCCGCAGGTACGAGGTCAACGGACCTCCATCCGTTCGGGTTCCTCACCCACTTCGATCTCATCCCCCTTCCGGAGCTTCCGGCCGCGGCGGGTCTCGACCTCCCCGTTCACCCGCACCTCGCCGGATTGGATCAGGATCTTCGCCTCGCCACCGCTGCCGACGAGGTCCGATGCCTTGAGGGCTTGACCGAGCGTCATGCCTGGGGTTGGGTCCACGCGGCGGGCTCTAGCTCCGGGCTGGATCTCGCATCGGCATGATCAAGTACAGGAAGTCCGGCTCTTCGGAGGAACTCCCGCCTTCATCGCCGTTCCCGCCGGGGACGATCACGCCCGGCTTCAGCGCTTCGTTGAACTTGAAGAGCACTTCCTTCGTATCCACCGCCGAGACGCCATCGAGAAGATATCCAGGGTTGAAGGAGATATGGAAGTCGTCCTCGCTCGAGGACGGCAGTTTCTCGTGAGCCTCGCCGATCTCCTGGCTGCGCACGATGACCTCGACGGATCCCTCCGAGAACGAAAGGCTCACCGGGACCGGCGGCGTCTGGCGCTGGGCGAAGAGGTTGACGCGCCGGAGCGTGCCGATCAAGTCTTCCCGAGGCACCGAGATCTGGCGCTCGAAGCTGGTCGGCAGGAGGCGCTGGTACTCGGGGAAGTTCCCTTCGATGAGCCTGGTGCCGAAGAGCACGTCTCCGATCCGGAAGAGCGCCTGGTTCTCGGAGAGCGCGACCTCTACGCGCTCCTCATCGGAGCCGGAGAAAATCCGGGACACCTCCTGCATCGCCCTGGCCGGTATGATCGCCTTCCTCGAACCGTCGAAGGTGGTAGCCAGTTCGGTCTCCTTGATGCTGAGACGATACGAGTCGGTCGTGACCATCTTCACCCTCGACTCCTCGAAGCTGATGAGGATGCCGGTGAGCACGGGCCGCGTCTCATCCCGCGAGTACGACCGCGACACTTTCTCCACGGTCTCCACGAGCAGCTCGCCCGGCATGGTGAAGGCGCTCTCCTCGTCGAAGCGCGGTAGCTGCGGAAAGTCCTCCGCCGCGTAGGTCCGGATTTGGTACTCGTTCCGCCCGGCGGTGAGTTTCACCGAACCGCCGGAACTGTCGTACTCCAGACGAAGTTCTCCTCCTGGCTGCGAACGCACCACGTCGTTGAAGATCCGGGCCGGCACCACCACCCGCCCTTCTTCCTCGACCTCAGCCGGCGAAGACGTCTGGATCGAAACCTCCATGTCCGTCGCCGACAGCCGTACCTCGTTCTCTCTGGTCTCCAGCAGCACGCCCCCGAGCAACTGGACCGTCGAACGAGCCGACACCCCACGCGACACAAGAGCGAGCTTTCTACTGAAGAGATCCGTGTTGCAAACAGCCCTCATAGCACCTCCCTTTCGTCCTTATTATTATTCTAAAACCATATATGTAT
>JBPCLT010000029.1:0-9795 GCA_051003015.1 Rubrobacteraceae bacterium
CTACTCCACCGTCACGCTCTTGGCGAGGTTGCGCGGTTTGTCCACGTTTAGGCCGCGAGATTTGGCGACGTGGTACGCGAGCAGTTGCAACGGCACGCTCCAGACGATGGGGCCGAGGAGATCCGGCGCCTCGGGGACCGGCAATACGGCTCGGGCCGAACGACGGGCTGCCTTGTCGTCATCGCGGGCCACCATTATGACGTTGGCGCCGCGGGCGACGGTCTCCTCGACGTTGGAGAGGGTCTTCTCGCGCAGGAGGCCATCTCCAAGGATGGCGACGACCGGGCAGTACTCGTCCACGAGGGCTATGGGGCCGTGCTTCATCTCGCCTGACGGGTAGCCCTCTGAGGGGAGGTAGGAGATCTCCTTTAGCTTCAAAGCCCCTTCGAGCGCCACCGGATACGCGATCCCACGCCCCAGGAAGAGCGAACACCGCGCCCCCTCGAAGACTTCGACGGCCGCCTCCATCCTTCCTTCGAGCAATCCTAGCGTCTCCTCGACCTTCTCCGGCGCGAGCCGCAAGGCGCGGCCGAGGGACAGAAGATCATCTTCCGGCACGGTACCCCGGACGCGAGCGAATTCCAGAGCCAGGAGATCCAGGACCGCGATCTGGGAGACGAAGGCTTTGGTGGAGGCGACAGATATCTCCGGTCCCGCTTTGGTGAACAGCACGGCGTCGGCCTCGCGGGTGATGAGAGAGCCCTGCGTATTGGTGACGGCAAGCACCCGCCCGCCGAACTCCCGCGCAGCCTCCACGGCCGCTAAAGTGTCCGTCGTCTCGCCGCTCTGGCTTATGGCGACCACGAGCGTCCGCTCGTCGCCGATGGGGTCTGCGTACCGGTACTCGCTCGCCACGGCGACCTCGACCGGGATGCGGGTGTACCGCTCGATGGCGTGCTTGCCGAGTAGTCCGGCGTGCAGGGCGGTGCCGCAAGCGACGATCACGACCCGGTCCACGTTAGAAAGGTCGAGGTCCAGCTCGGAGAGGTTTATGGCGCCGTCGGCGTCGAGGCGGCCCAGGAGGGTCGCGCCGAGGGCGCCGGGTTGCTCGTGGATCTCCTTGAGCATGAAGTCCTCGAAGCCGCCAAGCTCGACGGCCTCCGCGCTCCAGTCCACCTCGAAAGGTTCGCGCTCGACCTCCTCGCCTGCGGAGTCGAAGATCTCCACGGAGGAATCGGTGATCTCGACGATCTCGCCGTTCTCCACGACGAGGAACTTTTTCGTCTCGCCCAGCAAAGCCTGCACGGCGCTCGCCAGGAACATCTCCCCGTCCCCGAGCCCTACAACCAGCGGGCTCTGGCGCCGGGCCGCGACGATGGTCTCCGGCTCTCGTGCGCTGACCGCCGCCACCGCGAAGGAGCCTTCGAGCCGCCCGAGCGTCGCGGCGAGCGCCTCCCGCAGCGGCTCGCCGGTCTCTACCCGTTCGGCGAGCAGGTGGGCCATGACCTCGGTGTCCGTCTCGGAGCGGAAAGTCCATCCTCGCCCCGCGAGCTCCTCCCGCAGCTCCGCGTGGTTCTCGATGATGCCGTTGTGGACCACGGCGACCGTGGGAGGAGCCCCGTCGCCGCCGACGTGCGGGTGGGCGTTGGCCTCCGTGGGCCGGCCGTGCGTCGCCCAGCGGGTGTGCCCGACCCCGGCCCGCACCCGGAATAAGTCGCCGTCCCGGTTGCCCAAAGCGCCGGCCAGGTTCTCAAGCGGGCCCACCTGTTTAATGGGTTCGATCCCCCCCTGCGTCTGTAGCGCAAGCCCCGCCGAGTCGTAGCCCCGGTACTCCAGGTGCCGCAGGCCCTCCATCAGGACCTCCACGCACCGCTCCTTGCCGACGTAACCCACGATGCCGCACATACACATACCTCCTCATCCGTTCACGGGCGAGGGCCGATAGAAAAGAGGTAAAGAGAACCGTTGGAACTACTCGGGGCTCGAACGGCGCTTTGTCCCCGGCGTCACCGCCGGAATTTGTCGCCGCTCTGACGACCGCCCTGGAAGCCGAGACGCACCCGCCGAATACTTCGATGAACGTCTGCCTCGTCAACTCTCGTTTGCAAAAGAGAGTCCTGGCGCTTTCGGTTGTCCTCTCTACCCGCAAGCCTCAACGGTCCCGCCGAGCCTACCCGGTAGTTATCGGTCGAACTTCGTCTCTCCTCTGGCAGTCCTCCCTGCTCGCTCCCGTGACACTCCGCGCCCCACTGTACAGCTTGCGAAACCAGAATGGAAGAGCCGGAGCTTAGATCCCGCCGATCCGGATTATCCTGAGCGCGGCGAGCGTCGCGATGAGCACCGGCTGGTGGACCAGGTAGATCACGAACGACCAACGCCCGAGCGTCCCGAGGGGCTTTGCGATTTGCGGCTCCGACCTGTCGCCCAGCGGCGCTCTTCCACTCCCGTACACTACGTTGCCCACGAAAAGTCCAATAAGGACGACCCCGAACCACGGCAAGAGCGGCCGGTAGTCCGGCATCAAAAGTCCTTCCGGGACAACCCCGAAAGGCAGGAGCAACGGACTCCCGGAGACGAGGTCCAGGGTCTGGACGTAGATCCCAACCGCCACGATGGCGAGGCCAAACAGCAGGTTCGGGAGACTGAGGTTCAGGAACGGGTAAGCGAGGATGATGGAAGCCCCGATCAGGTGCAGAATCCCGAACGCGATGACACCCATCCCGAAAGCCAGGAACACCACGGTCAATACCATCCCCCAGCCAAAGACCCAGAGTCCCCTCAACAGATACTTCCCGAACAGGCGTCCTTCCGGTCGTCGGGCGCGGGCTCTGGCGTGGCTTATGGCGAGGGAGACGCCCACCAGGAACAAGAACGAGAACGCCGTCGCGTCAGCGAAATACCTCCAGAACCCGGAGGTCGAGGAGACTCCATACCCCCCGAACGTGTCGAGGTCGTACATCAGGTGGTAGACGGCCATCATGAGGATAGCCACTCCCCTGGCGGCATCCACCTCCCAGAACCGTTCGCTACGCTTTCCGGCGCTACTCTTCGTATCCGCCTCCCTGTTCGTGATGACGCCTGGATCATAGCGCAGCCACCATCTCCCGGCCCCGAACATGCGCCGTCCCATCCGGTAGGATTCGGGACGTGGCGAACAGTGACTTCGACATACGCCCCGGCCGCAAGGAAGATGCCGCCGACGCGGCCAGACTCTGGATGCAGAGCGCCGAAGAACACACAGTCTACGACACCGTCTACGACGCCTCGCCCGGCGCGGAGAAGGCCATGCGCCGCTTACTAGCCGATATGGCGAGGGACGGGAACTCCTTCCTCCACGTCGCGGTCTCCGGTGAAGGGAGTATCATCGGCTTCATCTCGGGGGAACTCAGGGAAGGCTCACCAACTTTCCGCACCAAAACCTGGGCCTCCGTGGAAGACGTTTTCGTGCAGCCGGATCACCGCAGCCTCGGCATCGGACGAGCCCTCGTCGGAAGCGTGGCGTCATGGGCCAGGGAGAAGCGCGCGAACGGCGTCTCTCTCCAGGTCGCCGCCGCCAACGGTAGAGCCAGGAAGTTCTACGAAGAACTGGGCTTTCGGGAGATCTCGGTCTACGAGGTGCTGGAGTTTGAATAGGTATCAAGTTTCAGGTTTCGGGTTTTAGCTCGTTGATGATGGGCAGGGACTTCGAGAGCACCCGCGCGCCGGACTCTTCCTCGTACCCGTGCGCGGCGTCTTCCTCATACCCGTGCGCGGCGTAGAATTCCGCCGCTTCATCATCGGTCTGTACCTCCACGTAAGATACGCCGCGACCCGAGATCCGCGCCTCGACGGCCTCCAGCAACGCTCTACCGATACCCTGCCTCCGCTCTCCGGGCCGCACGTGAAGCTCTTCGATGCTGGCGAAATCGGCCGCGGCGGACACGCTGGGACGGTAAGCCACCACGGCGACGCCTACCGTTCGGCCACCGGCGCTGGCAGCCAGCACCTCCAGTTCGCCGGATGCGACCGCGCCGCGCAAGCGTTCCACGAACTCACCGGGGAGGGGTTCGCCGTCTCTCAGGACTTCTTCGAGTAGCTTCAGCGGAGAGGCGAGATCTTCACCGGATACGAGGGAAACCTCGATCCCGGTCAACGCCCGAGGGCTTCGGCGGTGATGGTGGCTGCTGCTTCGACCGCAGCTTCCACGCCCGCATCATCCACGTCGAGATGGGTACACAGCCGGATGGCTCCGGGACGGCCTCCGGCGGGCATGGTGCCCAGCGTCGCCAGCACGCCAGCGCGTTCGAGGGCTTCGATGAGCCTTGCCGGTTCGGCACTCTCGACGAGAACGATGTTGGTCTCGGTTGGGGCGACAGCGTAGCCGGCTTCCTTCAGACCTTCGGCCAGCTTCCGGGCGCGTTCATGGTCCTCAGTGAGCCGCTGGACGTGGTTCTCGAAGGCGTAGAGGGAGGCGGCGGCGATGATTCCAGCCTGACGCATCCCGCCGCCGAATGCCTTGCGAGCCCTCCGTGCCTCCCGGATGGCCGCCTCGTCCCCGGCAAGCAAAGACCCGACGGGCGCGCCGAGGCCCTTCGAGGAGCAGACGGAGACGGTGTCGGCGTGTTTGCACCACTCACGCGCCGGGATGCCGGTCGCGGCCTGGGCGTTGAAGAGCCGGGCGCCGTCCAGGTGGACGCTGAGGCCCTGTTCCCTCGCCGCCCCGGAGACCGCGGCGAATTCGTCTAGAGGATATACCGTGCCGCCGGCGCGGTTGTGAGTGTTCTCCAGGCACAGGAGCCGTTGCCTGGGGAAGTGGACGTTCTCAGGCCGGATGGCGTCCCGCAGGGTGTCGGCCTGGATCACGCCCTCCTCGCCGGGCAGCGTCCTTACCTGCACGCCGGAGAGCAGGGCCGGGGCGCCACCTTCATAGTTGAAGACGTGGGCGTCCTCGTGCAACAGGACTTCATCGCCCCTTTGCGTGTTGATGAACAGCCCGATCTGGTTGGTCATCGTCCCGGACGGGGCGTAGATGGCGGCCTCCTTTCCGAGCAGCGCCGCCACGTATTCCTCCAGCCGGTTGACGGTCGGATCCTCCCCGAACACGTCGTCCCCGACGGGAGCCTCGAGCATCGCCCGCCGCATCCCCTCCGTCGGCCGGGTCACCGTGTCGCTACGAAGATCTATCATCGAGATCCACCTCCTTGTCCTGTTATTTTTCGCGTCGTCCGAAAGCTCACCTTCGCCACCTCTTCCAATCCCGCCATCCCCCACTCTTTGTACACCCGCCGCCCGGCGCCCACCACGTGCGTCGCCCCCAGCGGCAATGCGAACCCCACCCGCTCCGAGAGCCGCCCCATCTCCTCCAGATACCGCGCCCGCGCCAAAATGGAGGCCGCCGCCACCGCCGCGTCGTCCTCGGCCCGCGCCCGTACCTCCAGCCGCGCCCCCTCCGGCACGAACGGCTCCAGATATTCGCGGGCCGACGGAGCAAACTCGTCCACCACGATCACCTCTACCTCATCTTCAAGTTGACCCATTATCTCCGCGTTCACTTCACCAAGCAAAACGTTGACGTTGCCCGCCGCCTTCCGTCGAGTCTCGTACTCCTTCGGGGATAAAACGGCGACGCTGATGTTCTCGCGCCCCACCGCATAGGCCACCTGGCGCGAGATCCTCATCGCCCCCTCCCTGTTCAAAGTCTTGGAGTCCCTGACCCCTATTTCCTGCAATTTCCTGGCCGCTTCTCCGCCCAAAACCCGCACTCCGGCGACCACAAGCGGACCGAAGTAGTCACCCTTCCCAGCCTCGTCCGTGCCCAGCCGCAGCGTCGCGTCCAATGCCGGCCTCCCGCCATCGCGGGCCTTGCCCGTCTTCCCGGCTTTACCGACTTTCCCCGCTCCGGCCACTTCATATAGAGCGTCCTTCAGCGTGGAAGGCTTACCTTGAACCAGAACTTTACCAGTAGAATACACGTTCAGGGTGGCGGATTCCGGGCCGCGCTCCAGGCGGTACTGGGTGCCATATGAGATATCGCGGCGGGAGGTCACCGTCGCCCCGAGTTCGCGCAGCAGGGCATTTAGTTCGGGAGGGAGCATCAACGGACCTCGAAGCCGGCCAGGTCTCCACGGGCTGCCTCGAAGTCCGCGTCCACGTTCTCCACCTCGGCCTCCGGGGTGCCGTTTTCACACCACTGTATCGCCTGGCGTACCGCTTCGGAGGGGCCTTCGAATAGCGCTTTGACGCGGCCGTCGGGGAGGTTTCTGACCCAGCCGGAGAGGCCGAGTTCACGGGCTTTCTGGCGGGTCGCGTCCCGGAAGAAGACGCCCTGAACCCTGCCTGAGACGTGGACGTGAGCCCGTTCGTGGTTTTCCGTCGCCATCGCTCACCTCTTGGAAATCTCGGAATACGCCGACGACAGTTTATCTTTTTGGGCTCGTTTCTCCCGGTGTGCTAGCCTTGAGCCGGTCATGAGAGAGGAAGAGCGCACGATAACGGGTGAGCGCGCGGCGGGCCATGGCGCGGTGGACGAGACCGCGCTGGACGTGGCCCTTTTGACGTTGGTGATCCCCACCCGCAACGAGGAGGCAAACGTCCCCAGGCTGGTGCGCGGATTGCGGGAAAGCCTCGCGGGCGTGGACTACCGGGTGGTCTTTGTGGATGACTCCACCGACGGGACGCCGGTCGTCGCGCGGAATCTCGCCGGCGAGGATGGGCGGATATCCGTGATCCACCGCGAAGGTCCGGATAGGGAGGGCGGCCTCTCGACGGCGGTGACGACCGGGATGGACGCGGTCTCTGGCCGGAGCATCTACACCTGCGTGATGGACGCGGACCTCCAGCATCCCCCCGAGAAGGTGCGCGAGATGCTGGAGGTCGCGCAGCGGTCGAACGCGGACGTGGTGGTGGCGAGTCGCTACGCCAGGGGAGGCAACTACGAGGGGCTCACCGGGCCAGTGCGGCGGGCGGTCTCCGTCGGCAGCAAGTGGCTGGCCCGCATCCTGTTCAAGGAGGCCCGCAAGACCAGCGACCCGATGACCGGCTTCTTCCTGGTCCGAAACGACGCGGTCTCCGGCATCCAGTTTCGCCCCACCGGCTTCAAGGTGCTTCTGGAGATACTCGTGTGCGCGCCGGAGTTGCGGGTGTCCGAGGTCCCGTTCACCTTCAGGGAGCGGGAGGGCGGCGTCTCGAAGGCGGGTTTGCGGCAGGGCGTCGAGTACCTGGCGCACATAGCGAGCCTGTTCTGGTACGTGCCCTCGGCGGGGCGCTTCTGGAAGTTCGCCCTGGTCGGGGCATCTGGCGTCCTGGTGAACATGCTGACCCTGATCTTCCTGGCAGAGTACGTTGACGCCCACAAGGTCATAGCCTGGATGTTCGCCGTCGGCCTCTCCATCCTGAGCAACTTCCTCCTGAACAACGCCTTCACCTGGCGCGACGTGCGCCACTCCAGCCGCATCCACTTCCTGCTGCGCGGCGCCCTGGCGTATCCGGTCGCCATAATGGGCATCGGGGCAAACTTCGCCGTCTACTACCCGCTGCTGAAGTACGTCTCGGATTCGTTTCCGCTCTACGCGATCTTCAATCTCCTCGGCATCGTGGCCGGAACGAGCGTGAACTTCATCCTCTCCAGCCGGCTCGTCTTCCGGCCCTCGACCCCTAAGAACCTCGACCCCGAAGCCCCCCCGAGACAGATAGCGGAGGAGATCCGCAATGAGCTAAAAGCCGACCGGGTGGCCTTTATCCGAACCCCCGGCCTCACCGCCATCGGCGGCCCCGCGCACCGAGATCTCACCGAAGACGACCGGAGCCTCGTGGAGCTGGTGGCCCGGACCACCCATCCCACGCTCGCCGTGACCGGCCCGCGCCGTCTCCCCCAGGCCCGCACCAACACCCGCTGGACCAACTCCCTGGCCGTCCCCATCTCCGGCGGCGAACGCACCGTTGGCGTCGTCTACGCCACCCGCCTCTCCACCGAGCCCTTCACCGAGGAAGACCTCCACTGGCTCACCGCATACACAAGCACGGCCGCCCCGATCTTTTTGTAGCCGTACAGCAGTCAGCTTTTTACCCTGTGGTGTTGGCGGCCTCACGCCGCGGCAACGCGCCGTTCCCCTCATGAAGAAGACCGGCGAGGACTCCATCGGGCGCGAAGCGGTGCCCTGGGCTGCGTGAACGCGCGGCGGACACGTCTTTCAACTCCCTGGCTGATAGCTGAAGGCTAGAAAAATGCCCGGAGATGAGGCGGCTGCGACGACACCTCCGGGCGACCGGCTCCCGCGATGAGGAGCCTATACCTGGGCCCCACCACCCCTCCAGTTGGTGAGACCCTAAACGAACCCATCTCCGAACCCAAGATTTAAACCGAGTCCCTGGGTGTCGCGAGACAGATCCGAAGTGAAACCTAGCATCGCCGATATACGGGCGCAACCTGCCTCATCTGGTTCAGATAAAGGAAGAACACGCATCACGGTCAACTCGTGCACGACATATTCTTATCTCCAAATATCCCGCCACAACATGTTCGATTGCGTTGCATTTCACGGCTCGCGACACAATTTGTATAAATGGATAGTTTAGGGTTATATGAGTTTAAGGTTTACGTGTAGCCATTTGCGCCCGAAAAGATTGGAGGGCCGTGTTTCAAATGCCACGGAGTCTTTTAGATACGGCTGTATGCGCTGGATATCGGGGAGTGGTGGATCTTCCCAATGAGGGCTGGACGGGCTAAAGTGTGGGTTTCGGCTGGCCGATAAGAGTGGAGTAAAGTCCAGACACGAGACGTGGGGAGCGAGATGGAACTTCAGACAAGCAAGGTAGACGAGTTAGCGAGCAAGATGGTCACGTCCAGTGGGAGCGACCTGCACCTGAAGGTGGGGGCGGCGCCCATGATCCGGGTCCACGGCGAGCTCGGGCCGCTGGAGGGGCAAGAGGTGCTGCGCCCCGCCGACACGGAAGGGATATTGCGCGAGATCATCCCTGACAAGATGGTCGAATCGTTCGAGGAAGAGGGAGAAGCCGACTTCTCGTACGCCATCGCCGGGGTGGGCCGTTTCCGGGTCAACGCCTTCCGGCAACGGGGTTCCATCTCCATCGTGATGAGGTTCATCCCGTTCGGGATACCCAAGTTCGAGGACCTCGGGCTGCCTGAGGCCATCAAGACGCTGGCGTTCGAGGAGCGCGGGATAATCCTGGTCACGGGGACCACGGGCAGCGGCAAGTCCACTACGCTCGCCTCCATGCTCAACCTGGTCAACCGCACCATGTCCAAGCACATCGTCACCATCGAGGACCCGATAGAGTTCCTCCACCGCGACGACAAGTGCCTCATCAACCAGCGCGAGGTCGGGACCGACACCGCCTCGTTCGCACGAGCCCTGAAGCGCGTCCTGCGTCAGGACCCGGACATCATCCTGGTCGGTGAGATCCGGGACTCTGAGAGCGCGCAGATAGCCCTCTCAGCGGCCGAAACCGGGCACCTCGTCCTTAGCACGCTGCACACCCTGGACGCCACAGAGACCGTCAACCGCATGATAGACCTCTTCCCGCCGCACGAGCGGGCGCAGGTGCGTACCATGCTCGCCGGCACGCTCCGGGGCATCATAGGGCAGCGTTTGATCCGCACGCGGGGCGGCAAGGGCCGGGCTGCGGCCTGCGAGGTCATGGTCACCACAGGGCGCATCCAGGACTTCATCCTGGACCCGAAGCAGACCGGCCAGATCCAGGAGGCTATCTCCGAAGGCGAATACTACGGGATGCAGACCTTCGACCAGGCTCTCCTGAAGCTGGTAGAGGAAGAGCGCGTGGATTACGAAGAGGCCCTGAAAGCCGCCAGCCGCCAGCAGGACTTCCGCCTGATGGTCCAGTCCCTGGGCCTCGGCA
>JBPCLT010000030.1:0-5453 GCA_051003015.1 Rubrobacteraceae bacterium
ACCACGTTCACCAGTGGCCCCGCCACCGCGATCTTGACCTCGTCCCACGGCTTCTCGGGCAAGGATTTGAGCCGGGCGACGCCGCCTATGGGTAATAAAGTTATGTCCGGCACTTCGAGGCCGAGCCTTTGGGCGACGATGGAGTGGCCGAACTCGTGCAGCAGCACGCACACGAAGAGCGCCAGCACGAGCAGGATGGTGACGAGGGTCCCCGTCACGCTCTGCGAGTTCTGGAATCCCAGGTAGCCGAAGAACAGCAGGAGCAGGAAGAAGGTCCAGTGGACCTTCACGTCTATGCCGCGGATACGGCCTATCTTGAAGGCGCTGCCCATCACCGTGATTTTATCTCACACGGGGCAGCGTAGTGTGATCCCTCTTCCCGACGCCGCGCTCGCCTCATGGCACGATCAGGACTGAAAAGAACCCCTGTTGCCGGGCCAACCCGCGAGTATGATGCAACCAGGCAGGGTTGGGTGGACCTCACGGGGAGATTGATGAACGAGACGGAAACCTGGGCGGACAGAGCGTTCGAGGACGAGGTCTTCGACGGCGCCGACCTCTCGGATACGAGAATGGAGGCTTGCTCGTTCGCGTGCTGCTCCTTCAGGGGCGCCTCTTTAAGCTCCGCGCTCACGAGCGGATGCACCTTCGAGCGGTGCGACTTCACCAACGCGAGGCTCAATGGCTCCGAGCATCGCGGGAGCGCTTTCCTGAATTGCAGCTTCGAGGGCGCGAGCCTTTTCTCCTCCGAGTTCGAAGAATGTAAGCTCATCGGCGCTTCCCTCGCGGAAGCCGACCTGACGGCGTTCACCTTGCGCGGTGGCGACCTCTCTTACGCCAACCTCTTCGAGAAGGGGGATCTCAAGGGCCAGGACCTCAAGGGAATCAGGTTCGTGGAGGCGGAGCTTGCAGGGTGCGACCTGACCGGGGCGGATCTCAGACGCGCGGACCTGACACGCGCCAACCTCTCCGGCGCCCGCCTCAAGGGCGCCGACCTCAGGGGCGCGAGCCTGGAAGGCGTCGCCCTGTCCGCACTCGACCTGCGCGGCGCGCAGCTCGACGTCGGGCAGGCCGTCCTCCTTGCCCGGAGCCACGGCGCCGAAGTGGACCTCGGCGTCTGATCCGGATCGCGCACATTATGGCGCGGGTTCCCCTCCCTGCTAAAATCTTCGCGTGGAGAGGAGCCTTTCGACCTACAAGCTGATACGGGACCGCGCAGGTCTCGCGGATGCCGCCGGAACCCTGAAAGGCGCGGAGGCCATCGGGGTGGACCTGGAGACCACGAGCCTCAGCCCCCGCGACGGGAGGGTGCGCCTGATCCAACTCTCCACCCCAGAAGAGACCTTCGTGGTGGACATGTTCGAGGTGAACGACCTCTCTCCGCTCAAGGAAGTCCTCGAAGACGGGCCGGTCAAGATACTCCAGAATGCGAAGTTCGACTACGCATTCCTCTACTCCGAGCATGGAATCCGGCTCTCCCCCATCTTCGACACGATGCTCGCGGCGCAGCTCCTTGACGGTGGAGCACAAGGGGCTTCCTACGCACTGGAGGCGATTGCCGAACGCTACCTGGACGAGCAGGTGGACAAGTCCGTCAGGAAGGACGACTGGTCCGCTGAATTATCCGAGGCGCAACTGGAGTACGCGGCGCGGGACGCGGCGATCCTGCTTCCGCTACGCGAGAGGCTCGCCGAGGACCTGGAGAAGGAAGAACTTCTCCGGGTCGCTGAGATAGAGTTCGGAGCCGTGGTGGCGCTCTCGGAGATGGAGCTTGCCGGAGTCAAGCTCGACGTGGCGCGATGGAGGGAACTGGAGATCACCGTCCGCGAGCGCCGCGACCGGGCGGCGGAGCATCTGGAATCGTTCTTCCCGCAACCGGAGGGCGTGCTGCCGCTTGAGGGGCTCGGGCCGCGGCTGAACCTGAACAGCCCCAAGCAGATCACCGACGCCTTCCGGTCTCTGGGGATAGAGCTTCAGGACACGAAGGTCTGGACGCTCCTGAAGGTGGAGCATCCGGCAGCGAAGGCGCTCCTGCAGTACCGTGAGTTGCAGAAGAAACTCGGCACTTACCTGGAGACTTACCCGAAGTTCATCCACCCGAAGACAGGGCGCATCCACGCCAACTTCTTGCAATGCCGGGTCCCGACGGGGCGGCTGGCGTGTGTCGCGCGGGGGACGCTCGTGGAGATAACAAGAGACCAGTCCAGGGACTTCGCGGGCGTGCCCATAGAGAGGGTAAGAGCCGGGGATCTCGCGTACACCTACGACGAGAACAGACGTCTAACACTCCGCAGAGTGTCGTGGGCCGGAAAGACCGGTCACAAGGAGGTTCTGAGCGTCAGGTGGCGCTCGGGTAGCCACAAGCGCGAGGGCGTGCTCGAGGTGACGCCGGACCACGAGATCAGGCTGTCCAGCGGCGAGTACATCAGGGCAGAGAACTTGAAGCCCGGAGACAGGGTATTGGCGCTCGGCAGGGACACGAGCGGCTGGGGTTATTCGAGGATCTACGCGACGGGATACCCCGGACCCATGCGGGAGCACAGGTTCGTCTTCGAGGCCGTCAACGGACACTTGCCCGAACACGTACACCACGTGGACGAGAACAAGCTCAACAATCTGCCGGAGAACCTCGTGGGCATGACCAACTCCGAACACGTGAGGCACCACGTCAACGGCAGGATGGACGAGGCCGAACGGACCCGGCTCGCCGGAATAGCCAGGGAAGGCTGGCGAAGGAACCGGACACAGAGGTTGAGATCCCTGAAACGAGGCTCGGAGTCCGGCAGATGGCTCGGCCTCGACAGGGAGTGGATGGAGGAGGTGCTGTGGGAGAACGCCGGCAAGCCCACGGCTTTCAGGGACGTACACGGCATCGACTACGAGACGGCGTGCAAGTACCTGAAGATGCACGGCATCGATTGGAGAGCGATAGCCGAGAACTTCACGCGCCAGGGAGAGCTGATAGACCAGGCATTCTACGATGAGACCAGAAAAAGGATGCGAGAGCTCGGCTTCGACGCCGGTCTCAAAGCGTCCGGGATAGGCTCTCGGAAGTGGAAAGAGATCAAAGCCAGATTCGAAACGGTCGGCGTCTCGTTGAATAACCACGAGATACTGACCGTCGAACGCACCGGCAGGTTCGTGGACGTCTACGACCTGGAAGTAGAGGAGACGCACAACTTTATAACTGGAGAGATATGCGTCCACAACTGCACGAATCCCAATATTCAGCAGATCCCGCACGAAGACGAGTTCCGGCGCTGCTTCGTGGCGGAGGACGGCAACACGTTGGTGATCGCGGACTACTCCCAAATAGAGCTCCGCATCCTGGCGGAGGTCTCGGACGATCCGGCGTTCGTGGAGGCGTTCCGGCGGGGCGACGACCTGCACCGGCTCACGGCAGCGACCATGTACGGGGTGCCGATGGAGGAGGTCACGAAGGACCAGCGCTCCGACGCCAAGCGCATAAACTTCGGCCTGATGTACGGCAGAGGCGCGAGGAGCCTCTCGGCCCAGCTCGGCACGGACGAGGAGCGTGGCCGCCAACTCATAGACGAGTACTTCGCCAACTACCCGAAAGTCCAGCGTTTCCTGCAGAGGACCGCCAACCAGGCCACGCGCGACCGGACTTTGAGGACGCTCGCCGGCCGTATCCGCAAGTTCGGCAACGATCCGGTCTCCGACGACCGCGGCGCCATGCGGCGGGAGGCGATGAATTATCCCATACAAGGCTGCGCGGGTGACATCGCCAAGCTCGCCCTCGGCTACGTCAACGACGCGCTGAAGGGACTCGACGCCCGGCTCATAAACTCCATTCACGACGAATATGTAATAGAATGCAAAAGAGAAGATGCAGAAAATGTAGCAGAGCTTGTAAAGCAAGCGATGATCAAAGCAGGAAGGAATCTACTGAAATCGGTGCCGGTAGAAGTAGAGGTGAGAATCTCGAAGGAGTGGGCGAAGTAGACTTGGCTTGGATGGCAGGTCTATTTGATGGGGAGGGAACGATAAGGATTCAGTACGAACCCAGAACCGAACACGGCAACGGTTCCCTTGAAGTCCGCATCAGCATTACGGATAGACAACTGCTCGAACCCTTCCAACGAGCTTGGGGAGGTAAGGTCCGCAAGGCGGGTGTGAGGCCAGAAGCTGAAGAGCGTGGCTGGAAGCAGCCCTGGATATGGACGGTCTACGCAAGACCAGCAGCGGATTTCTTAGGGGCACTATATCCATATTTCAGGTCAACGCGCTCGATAAGCAGGACAGAGCTGGGGCTAAAGTACCAATCTCTGAAGAACAGGTACCATCAAGGCTGGGGATCTTCCAAGAGAAGAAATGAGAAGATGCAGATCATTCGCGCAGAGCTTTCAGCCCTCAACAAGCGGGGGAAGTGAGATAGCCACCGAGTGCCACGAGGATCTCGCCGAAGAGGTCTCGGAGAGAACGAAGGCGGCCATGACGCAGGCAGGGGAGGATCTGCTGTCCAAAGTCCCCGTGGAGGTGGAGGTAGTCGTCTCGCGGGAGTGGCGGAAGTAGCTTTTTCAGGCTTCGGGTTTCAGGCGTCAGGGTCAGGCCGTTGTGATGAAGGTTTTGAGGGTGAGACCGTCAACCGGCCAGGTTACGTCCCCCGAACCGGGAAGCGCCGGCCGCGGCCAGCGTCACCAGAGCCACGGCCGCGAGGGCACGAGGGCCGAGCCGCTCGCCGAGCACGAGGAATCCGACGAGGGCGGCGACGGCTGGCTCCAGGCTCATGAGCACGCCGAAGACGCGGGCGGGCAGCTTTCGCAGAGCCTGAAGCTCCAGGGAGTAAGGGATGGCCGAGGAGAGGAGGGCGACCGTGAGACCCGCGAGAAGCAGCTTCGGGTCGAGGAGTGCGTCGCCGCCGCTCGCCAATCCGACCGGCAGCAGGACGAGGGTTCCGATCAGCAGCGCGATCACAAGCCCCGTCATGCCGGGGAAAGCCCGTCCCGTCCGGGCGCTGAGCAGGATGTAGGCGGCCCAGAGAAGACCCGCTAGAAGCGCGAACGCCACGCCCACGGGGTCGAGGTCTGTCTCGCCCAGGATGCCTAAAGGGGCGAGCAGCAGGATGCCGGCCGCAGCCAGCACGACCCAGATGAAGTCCAGCGCCCGCCTGGAACCCGCGACGGCCACGCCCAGCGGCCCGACGAACTCGAGGGTCACGGCTATCCCGAGCGGTATGCGGTCGAAGGACAAGTAGATCGCGAGGTTCATCCCAGCCAGAACCAACCCGAAGAGCGTCGCGACGAGGTAATCCCGCCGAGTATATCCGCGTATCCGCGGACGCCACAGCGCGAGCACCACGATTGCCGCGAACCCGATGCGCAGGAACACGGCGCCACCCGGCCCCAGAGAGTCGAACAGACCCTTCGCGATGGCCGCCCCGAGCTGGACGGAGAAGATGGGAAACAGCACGAGGCCCGTGGGCGGCGCGG
>JBPCLT010000031.1:0-3323 GCA_051003015.1 Rubrobacteraceae bacterium
CTGCATGTCCTGGAGGGCGACCCGGTCCTGCGGGCGGCGCGGCCCGGCGAGGCTCGACTCGACCGTGTCCATGTCCAGCTCCAGCGTCTCCGTGAAGCGCGGTTCCGGCGAGTCATCCGTGCGCCACAGGCCCTGCTCCTTGCTGTACGCCTCGACCAGCTCGACCAGATCCTCGTCGCGGCCCGTGCCCCTCAGGTACTTCAGCGTCTCCGCGTCCACCGGGAAGAACGTCGTCGTCGCCCCGAACTCCGGCGACATGTTGGCGATGGTCGCCCGGTCGGGCAGCGAGAGCTTGCTCAGTCCCTCGCCGTGGAACTCCACGAACTTGCCGACGACGCCGTGGGCGCGCAGCATCTGCGTGACGGTCAGGACGAGATCCGTCGCCGTAACGCCCTCGTTCAGAGCCCCCGTCAGCTTGAAGCCGATGACCTCGGGGACGAGCATGTAGTACGGCTGGCCGAGCATCACGGCCTCCGCCTCGATGCCACCGACGCCCCATCCGAGGACGCCGAGGCCGTTGATCATGGTGGTGTGGCTGTCCGTACCGACGAGCGTGTCCGGCATCGCCACGCCGTCCTTCACGATGACGCCCTTAGCCAAATACTCCAGGTTCACCTGATGGATGATGCCGGTCGCGGGCGGCACCACGCTGAAGTCGTCGAACGCCTGCTGGCCCCACTTCAGGAACTCGTAGCGCTCGCGGTTGCGCTCGAACTCGCGCTCGGCGTTGAACTGGAGCGCGGCCGGGGATCCGAAAGCATCCACCTGCACGGAATGGTCGATGACGAGGTCGGTGGGCACCAGGGGGTTGATCTTCTTCGGGTCCCCCCCGACTTCCTGCATCGCGCTTCGCATCGCCGCCAAATCCACTATCGCCGGGACGCCCGTGAAGTCCTGCATGACGACCCTGGCCGGCAGATAAGCCAGTTCCCCGCCCACGGACTCGGGCCACGAGGCGAGCGCCTCGACATCTTCTTCGCCGACGAAATTGCCCCCGGCGTTCCTCAGCAGCGCCTCCAGCAGCACCCGGATTGAGAAAGGCAGCGAGAAAACGTCGCCTTCTATCTTCTCGTCCAGTTTCTTGAGGCTGTAGTAGGTCAGTTGTTCGGTGCCTGTCCTTAGCTCCATGCGTGCGTCGAAAGCATTGTTCTCCGGCATGTGTTCATGACCTCTTTCTTCAGCTTATGTACCTCGATTATAGATGATCCAAGCGTCCTTACCGATGACCGCGGCGACTGGCGATGCCTATGCTTCCTCGTATACTGGAACCGACGCCTCGCACGCCGCCTGCATGAGCCGGGAGTCGAAGGCCAGGAACTTCAAGCCGGAGAACCTCTCCCCGAACCGTTCGGCGCTTGCGAGGTGGATCGCATCGAAGCCCCGCAAAGCGTACTGTCCGGCCATCTCGCCGGCCCGGTAGGCGACGAGGTTGGAGACCGATATCCGGACGAACCCCCGCCACTCCGCGTTGACCTTCCCGATCGCCCGCCGGTATCCCTCCTCGTCCAGGTCGCCGATCCTGCGCCTCCGCCCGAGAGCCGCCCGCAATTCGGCATAAGCAACCGTGGAAGTGACCGCCCTTTCGGCCTTTTCGATGGCCTCGTGGACCTTTTCGCTCTCTGCCTCCGCCACGTACAACTTGACCAGGGCACTGGTATCCAGATAGAGGGCCGTCACCTACCGACGATCCTCTATCACCGTCTCCGCCATCGTAGGCCCGCCCCTTAGTTTCGGAGCATCGCTTCCCCGTAAGCCTTTGGGCTTTGGACCAGTTGGGAGAATGATCTCATGCTCGTCTTCAAATACTTCCCCGGCCTCCACCGGATAACCTCGCTCCTCCAGATATTCTCCGAGGGCCGCCTGTACCACCGACGCCAGGCTCGGCGGAACCTCCAGTTCTTTACGGTACCTTTCGAGTGCGGACTCCAACCCGTCCGGGATCGTAATGCTCGCGCGTCTCATATTTGTATTTTACACCAGATGGTGCAGCCAGGTGGATCCCTGATCAGGCGAGAGCCAGCTCGGGGATCAGCGCGGCCATCTTCTCGAAGTCCCTGTCGTCGTGGAGCAAGAGAAGGTCGTGTTCGATGGCGACGCGGGCGATGAGGCAGTCTATGGCCGAGCGAATCGTCACCCCGGCCTGGCGGCAGCGTAAGTAGATGAGCGCGGCTTCTTTGTGGCTCTCGATCCGGTCTTGCGGATGGTAGAAGATCTGGGAACCCAGGTATTCCGCCGTCCGGTCGAACTCATCGCGCGAGGAGACTCCCTGGACGACTTCCTGGAGAATGACGCTGGTGAGCCCCACTGCGTCACCCCGGTTCAATATCTCCACGAAACGACCTGTGACCTCGGTCTCTGTTCCTCCCAGGTAGTCAATCCAGACTGAAGTGTCCACCAGGTACAGCTTTACTTCCCTTCCCGCAACGCCTTGTAGTCATAGCCGGGATGGAACGTGATCTTGCCGCGCAACTCCCGCACGTCCCTACGCTTGTGGTTCGCCACGAACTCACGCAAGGCCCGGTCCACCAACTCCCGCTTGGTCTTCGCATCCGAGTGCCGGAACGCCTCCTCCACCAACTCGTCGTCTAAAATTATGTTCGTCCGCATACTCATACACCTCCTGATGTGTATTGTACGGAGCGTCCGGTTGCTACTCAAGGCCGTCTTTCCCGAACCCGTTCCCAAAACCAGGGTCAGGAAACGGGTGTTCGGCGGTCCGCCGCAGTCTCCTCACGCGGCACGATCTCGTAGAGCAAGCCGTCCTCCCCCACCGGCACAACCCTAAAGCCCGCCCTGCGAAAACCGCCGAAACTCACCTTCTGCTGCTCGAACTCCCGGGCCAGAATATAGACGGGTCCGCTCCTCGCGGCCTCGCGGGCGGTCTCGACACCCGTTGGGTCAGGGGTGACGTAGCGGGAGGAGCCCTGCGGGTCAGGCCACCTTATGTCGTCGAAGCGGGTCCATGAGGTGCAGAAAGGGTCCACGAGCCGCAAGTCCTGACGGCGCTCCTCGACCAGGACCATGTACCACAGCGGGCTCCGGTGATGCAGCACGGTGGAGTTTGGCCCGGCCCTTTTCACGACGGCTTCTATCGTGCGGCGGCCTTCGGTATCCTGGCCGCGGTCACGCTTCGCATACTCATGGGGCACGCCCACCAGGATGACGCCGAAAGCCAGAATGGGGAGCGAGACGGACAGCGCCTTCTCGAAGGCGGGCCGGTTAGCCGCGAGCCTTTCCGTCCAGTATTGCAAGAATCCGATGCCGATGGAGATACAGACGCCGAAGACCGCGTAGACGGGGATGAGGAACACCGCGAAGTCTTC
>JBPCLT010000032.1:0-9137 GCA_051003015.1 Rubrobacteraceae bacterium
TTCGGGAGGTGGGCTGGACTCGTGGGAGCGGCGCTGTTGGCGGTTGGGTACACGCAGGTCTGGTGGTCCCGGCAGCCGTCCAGTGAGATCCCGTCCCAATTCTTCGTCCTCTCCGGATTGTGGCTCGCCGTCCGCTTCGCCGGGGGGGGCAGTCCTCTCACCGGCGTCCTGTCCGGCCTAGCCCTGGGCGGCGTGATGCTCAGGCGCCCCGACGGTTTCCTCGCCGCCATCGCCCTGCCGGCGCTTTTCGGGTATGACCTCCTCTTGAAGCGGCAAGCCTCACGCTGGCTCTATCCTGGCGTACCGCTCGCGCTCTTCGCGGCGGCCTCGCTCGTATATCTGAATACCGTCGGCGGACGATATTTGTACGTCATCTACAGCGAGCACGGCCTGAACCGGTTCCTCGGGCTGCTGCCGTATGTGATCGGCGCTTCCGTCCTCGTGGCCGCCGCTTTCTTCTTCGTTCGGCGCCGGTGGGGACGGAGGCTGGCAGGCTGGCAGGAGGTTCACGGTGGGGGACTCGCGCTCGCCGGAGCTTTGTGCGTGGCGGGTCTCGTGCTCTGGGCCTATTTCATTCTTCCGGTACCGTGGGAAAATCTGCCGGAGGACTCGCGGGGCTTCAACGATTACCGGACCCAAGTCCTTCTGCGCATGGTGTGGTTCACGACGCCGGCCGTGGCGGTCCTCAGTCTCGTGGGGTTCATGTTCACGGCCCGGCGGCTCGATGCGCCGAAGGCGATTGTTCTCGGGGCTTTCCTGGCTTCCGGGATTCTGTACACCGCTGTCCCCAACGTCGCGCCGGACCTGCCGTGGGCCACCAGGCGCTTCGTCCCGGCTGTGTTCCCGATCCTGTGTCTGCTTGCGGGGTACGCGGCGGTCGAGGTGGGACGGTACCTGTGCCGCGTCTGGAGTTTTCGTGCGGGGGTCGCGGTCGCCGGCGCTCTGGTCGCGGTGGCATTTGGGTGGACCGCGCAGGCGATGCTGCCCATCGCCGGGATGAGGGAGTACGAAGGCGCGGTCGCAGTGTTTGGCCGAGTCGAAGCGAAGGTCCCCGAATCCCGCGTGGTGTTCGTGGAGAGCCCTGACGGCTTCGACTTCACCGCCTCCACATTCGAGTACCTTCACGGCCGGCCCGTACTGCCCTACGATCACGACCGCTTCGTCAGCGAGGTGGACGAACTGAAAGAGGCCGGGCTCCTGCGGGACGCTGTGTACGTGACCACCGATGGAGGACCGGCGCCCCTTCTCTCGGACGTGGACTTCCGCCAGGTCGGCTCTGCGAGGTTGGATCTCCCACGCCTCGCCCCAACGGAGGGACACGAAAGCGAATTATCCTCAGGGCCGGACCCCATGCGGATGGACTATCGTATCTTCCGGGTCGAGGAGGAACATTAGAAAGTCGTGTCTTCGAGCGTCCCTTCGCCGGGCGGAGTCCCGGAACGTCAGAGTCCTTCGAACAGCCGCTCGCCGACGTAGCCGCCTTCACGGGCACCGGGCGGACAGGCGAAGAGGGCGCTGGCGGTGTGCCGAATGTACTCGTTGAGGCGGTCGCTCGCGGCGAGTCTCTGCTGCAGCGGCACGAACTGCTTGCGCGGGTCGCGCTGGAAAGAGATGAAGAAGAGGCCCGCGTCGAGCTGGCCGCGCTCGGCGTCGAAGCCGTCGGTGAAGGAGTAGCCTCGGCGCAGGATCTTCTCGTCCTCGCTCTGGCGGGCGAGCCGGACGTGGGCGTCCTCCGAGATCAAAAGCTTCCTCTCCTCATTCTTCGCCTCAAGGTCCACCGGGTCGAACTCGTCCTCTTTCCCGATGGGGGCGCCGCTGTACTTGTGACGCCCGATGCTCCCCTCCTGCTCGGCGAGCGAGACCCGGTCCCACACCTCGATGAGCATGCGGATTCTCCGGGCTACGAGGTAGGTGCCCCCCGCCATCCACGCGGGCTCTTCGCCATCGGGCACCCATACGTGGCGGTCCATGAGGTCCGTGTCCTCGGCCTTTATGTTGGCCGTGCCGTCCTTGAGGCCCATGAGGTTGCGGGGCGTGGCCTGAGTCTTGCTGGTGCTTGCCGTGCGCCCGAAGCCGAGCTGGCTCCAGCGCACCACCGCGAGGCCCCGCGAGATCCTGACGAGGTTCCTGACCGCGTGGAAGGCTACCTGCGGATCGTCGGCGCACGCTTGCACGCACAGGTCGCCATCCGAGCGCACCTCGTCCAGCACGTCGCCCGTTAACGGAGGCAGCGGCGCGAGAGCATCCGGCATCGCCTTCGCAAGCCCGAAACGGTCTTCGCCGCCCTTCTCGAAGAACGACGGCCCGACCCCGAACGTCAGCGTCAGGTTGGCGGGTGAGAGCCCGAACGCCTCTCCAGTATCGTCCGGCGGCAGGAACCGGCTGTAGTTCTCCTCGCCCGCCGGCTCTCCCTCCGTCATGCGCGCCCCCGCCTCCGACCATGCCCGAAAGAGGTCACGCATCTCGGAGACGTCCTCCGAGACGAGGTCCAGAGCCGCGAAGTGCATGTGCTCCTGCTGCGTAGTCGCGATGCCGGCCTGGTTTCTCCCGAAAAAGGGTACCTTAGATCCGCCCGGCAGCAGCCCCTTTGCTTCGTCGCCTGCGTCTCGCGCGTCAGCGGTGCCTCGCATCGCCGCGTAGCCGCCCGCCCCGAGGGTGAGGCCGGCCCCGCCGGCTCCAGCGAACCTGAGAAGGTCTCTGCGGCTGATCCTGCCGTCGCCCATCGTCTAGCCTTTCTCCAGCACCTGCCCGGCGCGTGAGAGGGGCTCCGCGAGGGCGTCCACCTTCTGGCTGAGGGCGCGCCGTTCGGCCTCGTCGAGCTCCTCGTAGGAGACCCATCCGTCACCCCGGCGGTATTGGTCGAGTTCTTCATACACCTGGTCGAAGCCCTCTTCGATGTCGTTGGCGAGGGCGAGGTCTTCGCCTGCCACCTCCGGCTTCAGCTCGTCGAAGGCTGCCTCCGATCCCTCCACGTTGGCCTGGATGTCGTAGAGGTCCGTATGCGAGTAACGCTCCTCCTCGCCCGTGATCTTGCCTGCCGAAACCTCGTTCAGGAGCTCCACGGAACCCGTGACGAGGTCCACCGGCTCCAGTTCCAGGCCCTCGATCTCACCGCGCAAGTTCCTCACGTCTTCCATCAGCCCGCGGGCGTACTTCTCCTGGCCTTCCGTGGTGTTCTCGACCCACAACGCCTTCTCGATCCTGTGGAACCCGCCCCACTCCTCATCGGGGACGTCGCCTTCGCGGGCATCAATTTCGGGATCGTAGTCCCCGAGCTGCGCCGCGATAGGCTCTATTCGCTCCCACGGTTCCCGCGCCGGGGCGTACAATTCCTTCGCCCGCTCCACTTCGCCCGCGAGCACGGCGTCCACGAACGGCTCCGTCCGATCCTCCAGCAGCACGATCTCACCGGCCACGTACTCCTCGTAGGCGTCGGCGGCCTCAGCCAGATCCGGATTTCCCCCGACATCCACCACGGTCGTCTCCTCGGTAGTCGTCTCCTCGGAGGTTGCTTCCGCCGTTGTCTCCGGCGCACTATTCCCGTCGCCCTGTTCTTCGGACGGGGGAGGCTGACCGCACCCCGCCACCGCGAAGCAGCACAACACCCCGACGAAAATCGCCAACCGTCTCACAGCCGATTTCTCCTCCGGGATGTGACCCGCGCCACTTTCCACCCGCTTCTCATGTAAATGACAACCATTTGCATTAGACATGGACGAAGGGTAATGTACGGAGGGTCAGCGGGTCAAGTTTCGAGTGGGGAGGGTGTGAAGTAGATCAAAGAGTTCGGCACCCGGGCGCGGCGTCGGTAGTGGGAGAGAGGACTTTCCCGCAACTTCTCGGCGAGGAACCTTCCCGGCGGACGCTTCGTTCCGGGTTGTGGGGTGGGGGATCTTGAAGCCCGCCTCCAAATTCGAGATCGTCGCGGCGCGAGTCTGGAACGTCCTCAACGAAGGGAAGTCTTTCCACCCGGTCTTCGTGCTCGGGACGTTTCTCTTGTTGCACATCGCTGAGTTGCCGGACGCTGGTTTCTGGGGGGGTGCGCTTCCTGGGCTCCTGCTAGTGGCGCCATTGGTACTCGTATTCGTGTACTACGACTTCCCGCTCAAGCTCCGGTGGGCGTTGTGGGTATTTCTCGCTTTGTTCGTCATGGTCTTCCGGTTCGCGGACTTCGGCGCGGTGTTTCTGGCTTTCGGGCTCTACGTTTTCTTCACGGTCTTTTTCTGGGGGACGTTTTACTATCATCTGCGCACCGGCGCCCCGAAGACCAACTTCGTCCGGTTCTGGCGGCTGGTGCTGGAGAACCCGGACTCGACCAGCGGGAACTTCCTGGAGCAGATACCGAAGGCCCTGACCGTGCTCCTCGCGCTGGAGTACCTGGTAGCGGCGCCGTTGACTGCCGGGCGCGCCGGTCTCGTCCTCGGTTTCATGGTGGCGATTGCCGTCGCGAGCTATCTGGTCCACTGGCGATTCTTTGACTGGAAGCCCGTGTATCCGGCGGAGCCGACGCGGGAGGTGAACCGGGATGCGCCGCTGGCGCGGCGTGTGATCGTGGTCGTCATAGACGGCTGCCGCCTCGACCGCTTTCACGAGGCGGAGAAACCGTACCTGGAGAAGATGATGCAAAGCGGCGCCGTCTACGAGAGCGTGGAGACCGTGTATCCGGCCCGTACGGTGGTATGTTTCTCCTCGATGTTCACGGGGGCTGCGCCGGAGGCCCACGGCATCACGTCCAACCTGGTTCTGAAGCTCGGGCTGAAGGTGGAGAGCGTATTCGACGCGCTGCGGCGGGCCGGGAAGAAGGGGCGGATGGTTGGGATTGCGCACCTCATAGACGCCTTCGGGGACGACGTGGCGAGCGTGACCAGCGTGGCCCACAACGACAAGATTGACGGGAACCTCATCGCCGCCGCCGAGCGCGAGTTGGAGGAACACGACCCGGACCTCCTCGTTCTCCAACTCCTGGCGGTGGACCAGAACGGACACGTGCGCGGGACGTACTACCCGGAGTACGTGGAGCGGATCGAGATCACCGACCACCTCATCGAAGGGTTCATGGGATGGTGCAGGGAGCGAGGCTATCTCGACGACGGCACCGCCGTGGTCCTGATGGCGGATCATGGTCAGGGACGGGGCATCGGGGCGCACGGCCACCTCTCCGAGGGAGAGCGTTTCGTCCCGTTCGCCATGTGGGGCAGCGGTATTGTGGAAGGACAAACCATGAAAGAGCCCGCCTCCATCATGGACCTCGCGCCGACGATCTCGTATCTCCTCGGCGTCGAGCCCCCGAAGGGTTCCACCGGACGGGTCTTGAAAGATGCGCTTGCGAGGGAGCGGGTCTCGTGAGGCTCCTGGCGGTCGTCGTGCCGGCCAAAGACGAGGAAGCCACGGTCGGAGAGTTGCTGGCGCGCGCAGCCTGCGTTCGGGTGCCGGGATATGAGTTGCGTGCGTTCGTCGTGGATGATGGATCTTCGGATCGGACGGCGGAGATATCGGAGCGGCACGGGGCCATCGTGATCCGGCACCCCGCCAACCGCGGCCTCGGGGCGGCGTTGCGCACCGGGTTGCGGGCGGCGGTGGAGGCCGGGGCGGACGCCGTCGTCTACCTGGACGCGGACCTCGAATACAGCCCCGAGGATATACCCCGGATCATGGAGCCCTTGATTTCCGGTCGTGCCGATTACGTGCTCGGTAGCCGCTTTCCGCGCGGCGCGCCCGGCATGAAACCGCACCGCTGGATCGGCAACCACGTCTTCACCGCGCTGCTGTCGTTGCTCGCCGGACGTCGCATCTTCGATGGGCAGACGGGGATGCGGGCCTTCTCGCGCGAGGCGGCCGACGTGGCGGAGATTGTCCACGACTACAACTACGCCCAGATCCTCACCCTCGACCTGCTCCGCAAGGGCATGAGGATGGAGGAGATCCCGGTCAGCTACCGCGTCCGGGAACACGGCGAGTCGTTCGTGAACTGGAGCTACCCTGCGAAAGTGCTGCCAGCCATCTGGCGCGAGTTGCGGAGCCCATAGCGCAAGAACAAGCACCGTTTTCGCGTGATAACGTGGGCGAACGTCGGCTTGAAGAAAGGATGGTGTTGGGAGGTATATGCAAGTCGGTGCCGGAGGGTATGTGCATTCGAGCCGTTTCTATTTTTCCATACAGCATATAAAATCGGCTTGTCTGTTTGCTCAATTCAGCTTCAATATCGAAACGTTGGGTGATGGACGTTCACGCGAGGAGCGCCTCACCGAGCAGACCGCCTACGTCACGGGGAGCATATTGTCTTCGGTTGCGTTTCTCGAGGCCACGATCAACGAGGTTTACGCTGACGCGGCAGATGGCATGCTGAACGCAAGAAAACTTGATGCGGGTGATGTGCGAAGGCTCGGAATACTCTGGGAAACAGAGGCTTTCGAGCGACGGGCCGGGATTCTGGAGAAGCTTCAAGTGGCGCTCACGTTCGCGGATTCCCAAGCGTTTGATGCGGGTGTGGCTCCATATCAGGATGCTCGGCTTTTGATCAAGCTACGTAACTTTATCGTTCATGCCAAACCAGAGTGGATTACCGCCGGAGTAAAGAAAGGAAAAGTCCCCAATCTGGAGGAGCAATTGCGATTAAAGTTCAAGCTCAACCCGCTTGCACCGGAAGGTAGCGAATTTTTCCCCAACAAATGCCTCGGACATGGCGGTGCGAATTGGGCGGTTGTCTCCGTCCTCAAGCTCACCGACGAGTTCTTCTCCCGGATGAAGATGATACCCACTTACGACCATGTGAGGGAGGATCTCAAGACTTCTTAACTTCGTAACCGCTCGATGACGGCCTCCGTCACCTCATCCATCGTGGCGGAGCCGCCGAGGTCGCCGGTCTTTGTTCCGCCCTCCAGCGTCGCTTCCAGGGCTTCGACGATGCGGCGTCCGACTCCATCGTATCCGAGGTGATCCAGCATCATGGCGCCGGCCCAGATCGCGCCCGCCGGGTTCGCCACTCCCTTTCCGGCGATGTCAGGGGCGGAGCCGTGGATGGGCTCGAAGAGCGACGGGTACTCGCCTTCGGGGTTGAGGTTGGCCGATGGGGCGATGCCGATGGCCCCTGAGACGGCGGCCGTCACCTCCGAAAGGATGTCGCCGAGGAGGTTCGAGCCCACGACCACGTCGAAGCTTTCAGGATCGAGGACGAGGCGGGCCGCCAGCGCGTCCGCGTGCATGAGGGACGCCTCGATGTCCGAATATTCCTCTGACACCTCGCGGAACACCTCGTCGAAGAACGGCATGGTGATGGAGATGCCGTTGGATTTGGTCGCCCCGATAACGTTGCTCCGGCGCGTTCCGGCCAGCTCGAAGGCGTAGCGGATGATGCGCTCCAGGCCGTGGCGCGTGAAGACGCTATCTTGAATCGCCAGCTCTCGCGGGGTGCCCGCGAAAAGCCGTCCGCCCGAGTCCGAGTATTCGCCCTCGGTGTTCTCCCGCACGACGGTCACGTCCAAAGTGCCGGGGTTTCGCAGCGGGCTCTCGACGCCACGCAAGATGCGCGCCGGACGCAGGTTCACGTATTGGTCGAAGTTGCGCCGGATGGGGATCAGTAGTTGCCACAATGATACGTGATCCGGGACCGTCGGCCACCCGACCGCCCCGAGATACAGGGCGTCGAAGCCGGCTAAAGTTTCCAGCCCGTCCTCCGGCATCATCCGGCCGTGCTCCAGGTAATGTTCGCAGCCCCAGGGGAACTCGGTGAACTCCAACTCTAACGCTGGATCCCCTTCCGCCGCCACCCGCAGGACCCGCATCCCGGCCCCCACTACCTCCGGCCCGATGCCGTCGCCTCCGATCACCGCTACTCTCGCCATGCTCATCTTCCTTTCCCTGGAGCCTGTATCGGAGAGCCATGCTAGCAACCCCAGCGCGGCCCGTCGAACGGTGGCAGGTGCGTCTTATGAGGTATCATTAGGGTTCTGGGAGAAAGGAGGCATGCATGACGAAGGATCGCGACTACGGAGCAGATAGGGCTGCCGAAGAGCTTGCGGAAGAGTTGACGGAAGCCGCCCGCGACTCGTATCGGGCGGCCGTCGAGCGGGCTTTTGAGGCGCGCGAGAGCCACACGCGGATGACCCGGCACTTCTTCGAGGACGGCATCGGGCTGCTTGAGGACCACTCCGAAGCCAACCGCCGCACTATGCAGCGGCTGGCCGAGCAGGCGAAGGAGCGGCGCGAGGCGTTCCGTCAGGTTTCCCGGGCCTCGCTGGAATCCTACTCCGGCTTCCTCGACTCACTGTCGGATTATCGGAGCGATATTCTCCAGGAACCGGGGAAGGAAGACTAGACTCCCGCCCGCGCCTTGAAGGCCGGGCCCTCTTTTGATAGGACTAGTGATGCTGTGGACGTAGCAACGACATCGTTCGCCATTGCACCGTGACCGACGAGAGGTGAAGCAAACCGGGGGATGAAAGAGGCGTCGAGCCAGGAGGGCGCGCCCGAAGAAGTCGTGGGCGAGGCGCCAGCGGAGGCGAACTCGCTCGCGGCCGGGGTGCTCCGGCGCAACGGGGTGGAATCGTGGACCCGTCCAGCCCCGACGTTGTACCCGCACCAGTGGAGCTGGGATTCGGCGTTCATCGCGCTGGGGCTCGCCCACACGGACAATCGCCGGGCCACCCGGGAGTTGGAGACCCTGTTCGCCAGCCAGTGGTCTACGGGAAAAGTGCCCCACATCATCTTCAACCCAGACGCTCCACCCCGAAGCTACTTCCCGGACGCTGAACGCTGGAACTCCTCCGCGCTGTCCCCGGACGCGCCTTCCTCGCCGCACACCAGCGGTCTGTGCCAGCCGCCGGTCCACGCCGTCGCCGTGCGCCGTATCTGGGAGACATCCAGGGGACGAGACGAGCGCCAGATCTCCCGCGCCCGGAAGTTCCTGCGGGACAATTACCCCCGTCTGCTCGATTGGCACCGTTATCTGGCTACCGCCCGGGACCCGGAAGAGTCGGGCCTCGTTACCATCTATCATCCGTGGGAGAGCGGTACGGACAACTCGCCCCGCTGGGATGCGCCGCTGGAGGCGGTGAGGGTGGGGGAGGTGCCTTCGTATAACCGCTACGACCTCCAGCACGTCGCCGACGCCTCGCACCGGCCCACCGACCCCGAGTACG
>JBPCLT010000033.1:0-3057 GCA_051003015.1 Rubrobacteraceae bacterium
TTGGAGCGGAGCGCGGCTTCCAACTGCTCTTTTTCGGTGTCCGAAAGTGAACGGACGAAGATCGGAGGTCTCATGGTTTCCACTATAGCGTTTCACACGACACCTATTCTGAATATGCACTAGGCACGCTCTGGGAGGTTCAGGACCTCGTATTCCCGAATCGAACCGGCGGTGCGATGCGGCCGTGGTCCCTTACCGGCGGTCCGTACGTAAGGCTCCGTAAGAGAGCAAGAATCTCGCAGAAGATCCGCTTCCACGACCTCCGGCACACGTGCGCCACCCTGTTGCTGCTCAAGGGCGCGCATCCCAGGCTGGTCCAGGAGTTGCTCGGGCACGCCAGCATCTCCATAACCATGGACACTTACAGTTGCGTCTTGCCCGGCATGGACGACGGGCTCGCGGACATGATGGAAGAGGCGCTCGGATAGTTCTTTGGTCGGGTTGCAGTACGGTTGCAGTAAGTAGCCCTCGGCAGGGTGTCAGGAGCTTCATTATTTTTCCGATTTTGCGGGTATTTTTTCAGTGGGGGCGGTGGGACTCGAACCCACACTCCTTTTCAGGAACCGGATTTTAAGTCCGTTGCGTCTACCTGTTCCGCCACGCCCCCGGAAGTGTGCTTCGCCGGGAGTATAGCAGCCGGAATTATCCGTCTGGCGAGGTGCAGCAGGCGTCTTCCGGGTACGGTTTCTCCAGGCGTTCCAGGGTCCATTGGGCGACCAGGTTGGGGATGGCGCCGGAGAGGTGAATGGCGGTGAAGGCGTGGAGACACTTCACGTATCCACCCTCGCGGACGCCGGCGACCCGGCTGCCGAAACGGGCGTGGTGCTCTTCGTGAATGCTCTCAACCGTACTCTCGCCGACCGCCTCTCCGGCGGCCCGCACCCCGCCCGTGGACTCGACGCGCGCGATGGCCCTGTCCAGTGCCTGGCACGTCACCCAGAAGCTCGTCGGCATGCTCCGCTCCGGGACATTCTCTATGACGCTCGGCAGCCCAAAAGGACAGCGGGCGGCGACTCTGAACGGCTTCGGCTCGCGCCCGAGCTGGCAGGCTACCGCTTCGCGGTCTCTTTCGTAGCGGTCAGCCATCAGCTCTCAGCCTTTAGCTTTTCGTCTGGCACGGCAGCGTTCTCGTCGCAAAACGCAGCCCTGTTTCGACGGATAGGTGTCCTCGCGGGATGGCTGCCGCCCTCCTGTCCTTGCTGACCGCTGAAAGCTGAGAGCTATTCCCCGACTATGTACACTTCTTCGCCGGGGCGGACCATGCCGTACCTCTCGCGGGCGGCGCGTTCCACGCCGGCGGGAGTATGCAACTCTTCGGCGAGCCGCCGCTGGCCGTCGTTGTAATCCCGGGTCTCGGCCAGGTTGTGTTCGAGCCTTGAGACATCGTCCCGGCCTTCCATTATCCCCTGCAAAGGAGAGACGTAGGAGGCGAGGAGCAGCCCGATGAACGCGGCGTATAGCACGGCGGCCAGCGGACGGAGCAACGAGCGCGGCAGGCTCACCGGCTTCTACCTGTTCTCCCCGACGCTATAGACCTCGAGCACGTTCGTCGAGCCCGGCAGCGAGCCGGCGACCCCGCCGGTCATGATGAGGCGGTCGCCCTCTTTGATGTGACCCGCCCTCTCGGCGGCCTCGACGGCCCCCTCGAAGCGTTCTTCCAGGGAACCGGCCTGCTCGCCCCTTATGGAGATGACGCCCCACACGAGGGCGAGGCGGCTGACCGTCTCGTCTATGGGGCTCACGGCGAGGATCTTATTCGGAGGGCGGAACCGGGCAACCCTGATTGCGGAGAGCCCAGTCTGGGTGGAGGTCAGGATAGCCTCGGCCTCGAGTACCTCGGCGAGCTCGCAGGCTGCGTGCGTGAGGGCGTCGTAGCGGTCTCCGCGCCCCCACGAGGCGGAGGCGGAGATGTCCCGACCGTAGTTTATGGCGCCCTCGGCGGCCCGGCAGATGCGGTCCATCTCCTGGATGCTCTGCAAAGGATAGCGCCCGACCGCCGTCTCCCCGGAAGTCATCACCGCGTCGGCCCGGTCGAAGATGGCGTTCGCAACGTCTGAGACCTCGGCGCGGGTGGGACGCGGGTTGCGCATCATCGAGTCGAGCATCTGGGTGGCGACTATAACCGGCTTTCCGAGGCGGCGGCAGCGGGCGATCATGCGCTTCTGCTCAATTGGCACCCGCTCGGCGGATAGTTCGACCGCCAGGTCTCCACGCGCCACCATGATGCTGTCGGAGGCATGGATGATCTCCTCGATGTTATCTATGGCCTCGTGCTTCTCGATCTTGGAGACGACCGGCGCATCCCCGCCTAGCTCCTTGATCCGCTCCTTGAGCTCAAGCACCTCATCGCTCGTGCGCACGAACGAAGTAGCGATCCAGTCGGGGTTCAGCTCCTTGATCCCGAACTCCAGATCCTCCAGGTCCTTCGGCGTGAGGCCCTTGATGGAGAGCGATGAATCCGGAAAATTCAGTCCTTTGTGCGACGAAACCGGACCGCCCTCGATGACCTCGCAGATGATGTCGCCGCCCTCGATGCGCTCCACCCGGAGGCCGAGGAGGCCGTCGTCTATGAGGAGGCGGTGTCCCGGTTTCACGTCCTCGGCGAGCCGGTCGTAGGTGGTGGCTAGCCGGCTGGCGTCCCCGACGAAGTCCCCGGCGGCGATGGTCACCCGGTTGCCCTCGTGCAGTTCCGTGCCGTCGGCCACGTCGCCGGTGCGGATCTTCGGTCCCTGCAGATCCTGCATGATCGCTACGTTGCGTCCCCGCTCGTGCGCAGCCTCCCGGATGACGCGGGCGTTCTCCAGGTGTACGTTGTGGTCGCCGTGGCTGAAGTTGAACCGCGCGCAGTCCACCCCGCAGTTGACGAGATCCCTGATGCGTTCCTCCGAGGAGGTCGCCGGTCCCAGCGTCGCGACTATCTTGGTCCGGCGCACGTTACGCCCCCTTCCTCGGGTTGAACGCCGCCCGGCCAGGATAGAACGCCGAGCCTCCCAGGGACTCCTCGATGCGCAGGAGCTGGTTGTACTTGGCGACGCGCTCGCCGCGGGCCGGAGCGCC
>JBPCLT010000034.1:0-12169 GCA_051003015.1 Rubrobacteraceae bacterium
AACACCAAAGAGGTGGGGGAGTTGGAGATCACCGGCCATAAAAGCAAGGGCCGCCAGAACAAGCGGATAGAATTCGCGCTGCGATGAGATCCATCGGCGCATCCTTCGTACTGATCGCGTTCCTGCTAGCCGGCATAGCCTCTGGTTGCGGAGGTGAGCCTGCAGGCTCCGGCCAGACCACAGGGGGCTCCTCCAGCGGGGGCGCCTCCACGACCACCGGTGGCGAGACGGCGGGATCAGAGGCCGGGGACGCCGGGACTCAGATCGTGACCATGGAGGCTTCCGGCGGGGATGAGGTCGAGGTGCGGGCCGAGATCGCCGACGATGCCTCCGAGCAGCAGCGGGGTCTCATGGACCGCACCGCGCTCGGGGAGGACAGGGGGATGCTCTTCGTTTTCGATGGGGAGGAGGAGCGTTCGTTCTGGATGAAGGGCACCCTCATTCCGCTCTCCATTGCCTACATGGACTCGGAGGGGCGCATCGTGGACATCCAGGACATGAAGCCCCTGGACGACGAGCCGCCCCACTACGTCTCCGCCGAGCCCGCACAGTACGCTCTTGAGGTCAACCAGGGCTTCTTCGATGAGCGTGGCGTCGAGGTGGGCGACAGGGCGGAGTTGCCGGACTAGCGGGCTAGCCGTCTATCTCGACCTCCGCCGCGACGAAGACGGCGTGGTTCAGCGGCAGGGTCGCAACGCCGGGGGCGGCGCGGGCGTGCATCCCTGCTTCGGGGCCGTAGAGGTCCAGGATCAGGTCCGAGAAACCGTTCACGACGCCCGCGGTCCCCCCGAAGTCCGGCGCCGCGTTGACGAGGCCGTGGACCATGAGCCACGTGCTCACCCGGTCGAGGTCGCCCAACTCGCGCTTCAGGCTGGCGAGGACGGAGAGCGCCGCTCCGCGCGCCGCCTCGTATCCCTCCTCCGGCGAGACCTCCGCGCCCACCTTGCCGAACGGCCCCGAGAGCGTGCCGTCCGGGTCAAGCGCGCCGTGGCCGGATACGTAGGCCCGGTCGCCGCGCACCCTCACCCAGGCGAAGGGAAGCTCCACCCCTGGCGGCAGTTGCATCGGCGCGGGGAGCGCGAGGCCGAGTTCGTCCAGCCGGGCCTCTACGTCCAACGCCCCTCCTCCACGGCCGGGACGGAGAAACCGGGCAGCATGCGCCCGAAGAGCTTCCCTTCGAAGGCGAACGGTTCGTTGCGGAGGGCGTCGAAGTAGTAGGGCGTCGAGTCCCGGGGCACGCTCCCGCCGTGCATCGGGTGGATCCAACGCGGGTTCATCTCCTCGACACGGTTCGCCACCTTGAGCACCGGGTCTTTCGCGGGGAAGATGCCCACCTCCCGGTAGAACTGGCACGCCTCCCTGCCCATATTTTCCCGCACGACCGGTGGTTGATCTCCCGGCTGCATGAAGAGGTCCGCCGGAAAGAGGCTTTCGGTCGTCTCCTCGAAGACCATCATCGAGTCCCAGTGGTGAACGTGCGGCGTCTCCAAGAAGCGCAGCTTATGCTCTCCGAGCTCCAGCGTGTCGCCGTCCCGGAATCCCCGCACGGGGCCAGAGTAGTCCCACCCCGACAGGTTGACCATCGCCCCCGTCTCGGAGCAGCCCAAGACCGCCTCGGGCGCCTCTTCGAGGAAGCGGCCCATGCCCCCACACTCGTCGGACTCGAAGTGCGGGACCACAACGTACCGGAGGCGTGAGGGGTCCATGACCTCGCCTATGGCCTTGCGTACGGCCTCGTACATCGGGAACATGCCGGTGTGGATCAGCGCGGGATGCTCATCGTCGATCAGAAACTGATTGAAGTTGAGGCCGGACTCCGGCTCGAACGTACAGATCCGATAGATTCCATTGGCTACTTCGTCAACCTGCGCCACGATAGGATCTCCTCTTCGCTATCCCGTACTCTCTGAATGGTAGCCTACGCGGGGCTCGGCACATCCCCCAACAAATGATCTTTCGAGCCGGCGTCGAGAATCGAGGCTACGAAAGCTAGCCGTCCCGCAAAATGCGAGCGACTGCGAAGGGATCTGAGGCGACCACCGAGGCGGCGTACAGCTCCATCGCCCCGATGTCCGAGGTGCGATTGGCCGGGTCTCCCCGGTCCACGATGTACACGACCGTCGGGAACCCGGACCAGTCTTCTTCGACCTCCGCTAGCAGAGCTAGTGGCGGCATGTAGAAGGCGACGTTGAAGGCGCGGACGCCCAGTGTGTGGACGTAGGTTCGTAGCAACTCCCCGACCGTGCGGTGCAGAGCCTCATCTTCGGGGCGGTTTCCGATCACGACCAGCTCCTTCTCTTTGATCGGGGTGAGACTGGCGAAGGCCCGGACGCCCTCTTCGGCGGGTACGGAGAGACCCAGGGTGTCGTGTACGCGGTGGAGGTCCGCGAAGTAGTCTGTGCCGTACTCCGCTCCGTAGGCTCTGGCGGCGCGGCGCAGGCGTTCGACTTTCGGGTAGTGGGAGCCGTGGGTGACGGTGGCCTGGGCGTGGCCGTGGATGATGGAGCCGCCGGCCCGCCACAGGCAGTTCCACATCAGGAACGGGTAGCGGGCCTCGGGGTCGGCGCGGTTGGCTTCATTGGCCCACCGGAGACCCACGTCCACGTAGTCGGCTACCTTCCCGGGTGTCAGTTCCAGGGGATTGTGGTCGTCGAAGACTATGACGCCGTGGAATCCATCGTACTTGGCGACGTTGGAGGCGGTGGTGGCGTGCGCGCCCCGAATCCTGCCGAACACGTCGGCGGGGGTTCCCTTCTCGGGGCGGCAGAACGGGTCGCCTTCGGTCGCCTCTATCTCCTTTTCGAGATCCAGGCTCACCCCGGTGTCGAGTGGCCGGGAGGCGCGCAGGCCGTTGAAGAGGGCGCCTTCGAGGGTGACGCGGTTGGTGACGCGCACGATGCTCTGCTCCGTAACGGCATCCACCGATCCGAAGGACTTTTCGATCCAGGGCCGCATCTCCTCCGGCGGGTCCAGACGCCCGGTCGTGGCGGAGACGTCGAAGATGCGCTCCGCGAGCGCGCGGTCATCGGGGGGGAGGGCTGAGATCAGGGCCGGCAGGCCGGTTATTTGTTTCTCGGGCATAGCTCTACCGAACTTCTTGCTGGATAGGAGATTCGATCCTCCTGTATAAGGCCTGGCGGTCGATCATACGCTCCACGTGCCCCTCGACACTGAGCTTGAGACCGGCGACCTCGTGCGCGAACCGAACGCACTCCGCCCACTCCTTGCCATCCAGACGGGCCACCAAAAGCGCCGACCAGAAGGCGTCGCGGGCGCCGGTGACGTTCTCCACCCTCACCTTCGGCAGCGGCCCGACCCGCTCGACCTCTCCACCCTCCGAGACGGTGACGGCGCCGCCGGAGCGGGTGAAGATGACGGTGTCGGCCCCGAGGTCGTGGAACGTCTCCAGACAGGCTTCTTCGAGGGCATCGTCCTCCATGTTGGGGTCGAAAAGCCTCCTGGCGTCCTCCAGCGAGGGCTTGACGACTGTGACGTAGGGAAGCACCTCGGCGAGGACTTCCCAGGCTTCGTCCCGGTCGGGCCACACCCGAGGGTCGTAGTTGGGGTCGAGGGAGACGAGCTTGCCGAGCCTGGCGCCGAGCCGCATGGCCCGCCGGACGGCCAGACGCTGGGGATCACGGGATAGGGCGAAGGCCGAGGCGTGGACGGCGCGGGCGCGCTCTATCATCTCGTCCGGCACGTCGCGCAGGCCGAGCAAGGCATCCGCGCCGCGGTTGACCTGGAAGTCCGGGATGGCGACCGTCCGGGTGACGAAGGTGCTGGTCGAGGCGGCCTCGGGGGTGTGGCGCAGCCCTTCGGTGGAGACGCCGTGACGCTGGAGCTGGTCCTCCAGGTACTCCCCGAAGTAGTCCGTGCCGACCTTCGTTATGATGGCAGAACGTCCCCCCAGCTTGGCGACGTAGACGGCGACGTTGGCCGGCTGGCCGCCCAAATAGCGGGTGAAGCTCCCGGCGGTCCTCAAGGAAGTGACCAGTTCGTGGGAGATGAAGTCCACCAGCGTCTCCCCGACCGCAAGCACGTCGAGCCCGAAGTACAGTTCGTCGAGGTCCGCCAGCGATATGCCCGACTCCGATGAAGGGTCCGTGAAGTAGCCGGGGATCTCCAGCCGGTACTCCGGCGTCGGGAAGCCGTCCGTGGGATCTTCTTCGATCCTCTCACAGCCCGCGATGGCTTCCAGGTAGCCTTCTGCGGTCTTCTCCCAGGTGTAGCGGGACAGGACGCGATCGTAGCCTGCCCCGGCGTAGCGCCGCCAGCGTCCTGGGTTGTCCGTGAGGGAGAAGAGGCCGGCGGCGACCTCCTCGGGGTCTGCCGGGTCCACCAGGATTCCGTACTCCTCGTCGCCGTCGCGCAGCGACTCGCTCGGGCCGCCGTGCTTGGTGACCACGGCGGGGAGCCCGGCGGCGAGGGCCTCCAGAGGGGCCAGCCCAAACGGCTCGTAGTTGGCGGTCAGGGCGAAGACCGAACAGCGCTGGGCGAAGAAGCGGTAGGCTGCGGCGAGCTGGCCCTGGTTGCGGAGGGCGAACATCGAGACCTCGCCGCGCATCCTGGCGCGGTCCATCACCGCCATCAGGGCGTCGAGGACGGCTTTCTCGTCTTCTCCGGCGTCGCGGTAATCCGTGAGCGGGTCCTCCAGGTCTCCGGTGACGATCACCAGGTTCGCGCTCTCCCGCAGCGTCGGGCTGCTGGCGAACGCCTCCACGAGCGCGAGGTGGTTCTTCTTCGGGTCCAGACGGCTGGAGGCGACCACGCAAGGCAGGCCGCGACGGTCCTCTCTCAGGTCGCGCTCCAGGGCAGCCTCGACGTGTTCGCGCACCGCTTCCTCGTCATCGGCGCGGGAGGAGCGGTCGAAGATGTTCATGGCGACGCCTGGTGGTACGGCGGCGAAGCGTCCACCGTCGGTCGGGTCTACGGCACCCCGGTAGGCGTTGTGAGTGTACTGGTTGTAGCGTTCCTGGGATGTGCTGGTCACGTTCACGTTCGAGCGGTTCATCGCCAGCCGTTCGGCGGCGATGCGCTTCGAGAAGTGGTATCGGCCGTCAACCTCCTCGATGTTCCGACGCCGGACGCCCATCTTGTCCATTTTCTGGGCGCCCAAAGAGTGGGCCGTGAAGCTGAACGGGATGCCTGTCTGGGCTTCGATCAGGGCGGCGCACAACCCGCCGTCGCCGTAGTGGGCGGTCACGGCATCCGGCAGCGAGCCCTCCCGCTCGTAGAGTTCCAGCAGGTTCGGGACGAACTCCGTGCCCAGATACGGCCACAACTCCTCTTTCGGAAGGAAGCGTTCCGGGCCGCATGGGATGCGAAGGATGCGGACGTTATCGTGGCCGGGGTATGCGTCGGTGTCAGCCGCGAACTCGGGCCAGTCCGGGTCCGTTATCTTCCGGGTCACGATGTCTACCTTGTGACCCAGCTTGCCCATTGCGAGGGCCAGTTCCTTGACGTAGACGAGTTGGCCGCCGAAGTCCGGGTGGGCGGTCCAGTATGAGTCGCGTGGATCGAAGTTCCCCTGCGGGTTTACGAAAGCTACGTGCATCTGCTCATCCTTTCCTCGTCGTCCAGCTTCGCAGGCGCGGAAGCGCGGCGGGCCGGCGGGCGAACTCCGGAATGGGGAAGGAGGAATCTCCACGCCGCGCTCCGTGTGAGACCTCCTCGCCCAGCCGGAGATATCCTTCGGCGGCGCGATCCCAACTGTATTGCTCGCGGGCGCGCTCGCGGCCCCGCTCGGCGAAGGCGCGCCAGGTCTCGCGGCCGGAGAGCAGGCGGAGCAGTCCTCGGGCGATGTCGGCGGGGTCGTGGGGATCTACCAGGATGCCGGCCCGGCCGTTGTCCGTGGTCTCGCGCGGCCCGCCGTTTCGGGTCGCTACCACGGGGAGGCCGACGGCCATCGCCTCGACCACGGTGAGGCCGAAGGGCTCGTACTCGGCGGGCAGGCAGAAGACGCCTCCGGTCTCGGCGCCCCACCGGTAGAGCGCGGCGAGGATGGACTGTCCCGACAGGCTGAAGGCCGAGACGCAACCCCAGAGGTCCGCGCGCTCTATCTCTTTGGTCATGGCGCGCAGGACCGTGCGTTGCTCGTCTGTCGCGCCGCCGTTGGCTCCGTTGTCCCGCAGCGGGTCGTCGAGGCCGCGGGTGATTACGAGCAGGTTAGCCTGTTCCCGGAGTTCCGGATTCCGGGCGAATGCCCGGACGAGCGCGAGGTGGTTCTTCTTCGGGTCGAGCCGGCTCCAGGAGATCACCGCCGGAAGCCCCCGCCGTTCCGAGGCGATGTCCCGCTCGTGGGCGGCCCGAATCCTGTCCCGCGCCTCGTCCTCCCACGGGCTCCTGACCTCGGCCCCAAAGACCTCGAAGTTGACGCCGGGCGGCACCACGGCGAAACGGTTATCGTCCTCCACGCTCACCGCGTTCCTGTATGCAGGATGGTCGTACTGATCTCGGCGTTCGGCGTCGCTGTTGCTGACGATGACCGCCGCGCGCGCCATCGAAACCCGTTCGGCCTCTATCCGGGCCCCGAAGTTGTAGCGGTTGTCGGCCTCTGAAAGGTCTTCGGCGTTTTGCAGCAGCAGGTCGAACTTCCATGCTCCCAGGGAGTGGGCGGTGAAGGTAAACGGAACGCCCGAGGCTTCCTCAAGCAGCGCGGCGCACAGCCCGCCGTCCGCGTAGTGTCCGGTCCACAGGTCCGGCCACGAACCCTCCTCCCGGTAAAGGCCCGCGATGCCCTCAGCCCATTCGCCCAGGTACGGCCACAGTTGTTCTTTGGGGAGGAAGTGGTCCGGGCCGCAAGGGACGCGCAGGATGCGGACGTGCGGGTGATCCGGATAAGCGTCGGTGTCAGCCGCGAACTCGGGCCAGTCCGGGTCCTGGATGCGGCGGGTGAGGATGTCTGCCTGGTGTCCCATCCGTCCGAGGGCGCGTGATACCTCGCGCACGTAGACCAGTTGGCCGCCGAAGTCCGGATGCGCGGCCAGGTGGCTGTTGGCGGGATCGAAGTTCCCCTGCGGGTTCACGAAAGCGATCCGCACCGGCCTACCCTCTCCGGCCCCTGAATTCGCGGACGCTTCCCTGCGTGTCTATCCGGCTCGGGATGTGTCTCCCGTCTCGCTCGTTTCGCGCTTCATGGCGGCTTCCGCGAAGGCTTCCCGCGCCTGTTCGTATAATTTCCCGCGGTCCATCTCCAGGGGGAGCGGTCCCGTCCGCTTCAGCTTCAGTTCCGCGATTTCGCGGGCGAAGAAGACGCAGCTCTCCAGCGGCTCGCCGTCGAGGAGCGCGACAAGGAACCCGGCCCAGAAGGCGTCCCCGGCGCCGGTGGCGTCCTCGGCCACGATGGGGCGGGCCGGGACGTGGGATACGATGCGGCCCTTTTCGGAGATCAAGACGCCTTCGCTGCCCATCGTGAAGACGACGGTCTCCGCCCCCATCTCGTGGAACAGTTCGATGTACTGCTCGGTTGTGTGCTCCGGCCCGAAGATGCGCCTTGCGTCATCGGCGGAGGGCTTGGTTACGTTGACGTGCCGGTACATTTCCCTGAGCACCTTTCGCGCCTCCTTGTGGTGCGGCCAGATGCGGGCGCTGTAGTTGGGGTCGAGGGAGACGACCTTGCCCTGCTCGCTCGCCATCTCGAAGACCCTTTTCACCGCCGAGCGGCATGGCTCGCGCGAGAGGGCGAAGGCCGAGGCGTGGACCACGCGGGCACGTTCGACGGCTTCGGCGGGGATCTCCTCCGGGCGCAGCCGGTAGTCTCCGCTGCGCGCGATCTCGAAGTCCGGCTTGCCGCTCGTTGACGACACGAAGGCCACCGTGGTGCGGTTGCGGTGGTCCATGACCAGGTACTCGATGGAGACGCCGTGGCGCTGGAGTTCGCTCTTGACGAACTGGGCGAACGCCCCGATGCCGGTCTTGGAGACGACCGCCGATCGGCCGCCCAGCCTGGCGACGTTGACCGCGATGTTGGCCGGAGAGCCGCCCAGGTAGCGCCTGAAAGTGGTGGCGTTCCTTAGCCAGTCCGTCTGCTCCACGGAGATGAAGTCCACCAGCGTCTCGCCGATAGCCAGGAGGTCTAGAGGTTCCTTCGCCGCGTCCAAGTCCAAACCTCGCGCTCTCCCCCTCGTCGCCTCCGCCGCAGCGACTGATTATATGCCGCGCGAACCACATCGCCACGGGAACGAGCCTGGAATGGACGACCACGGGAGCCTCGGAGCCGGGAGATCCGGTATCGGGGTCCTCGCCGCGCTAAAGTTTCTCGGGACGTTGCGCGATAACTTTCCTCGTAGCGAGTGAGATATGGTCCGTGGGCCACGAAATGGAGAAGCTTATGAAGTTGGCGGTCGTTCTCGTTGTGGCATGCGCTATACAGGTTGCGTTATTGGCGGGCGTGGCCGGCGCCGGATCCCTGGACTTCTTCGATGGGTTCGACTCCTTCGACACCGCCCGCTGGTCGAAGGGGGACCATCGCCTGGGCCGCAGCTACCTGAACCCGAACAACGTTGACACCAGCGGCGGCAACCTGCGGCTGAAGTTGCCGGCCCGCGGGCTCGACGGCGCGGAGATACGGTCCAACGAACTCTACGGACACGGGTCGTACACGGCGCGCATGAAAGTACCGCACGCGCCGTCCTCCATCACCGGCTTCTTCCTCTACGAACCGCCGGACTACGAGAGCGAGATAGACATCGAGATCTTCAACGACTCGTCCCGGAGGATGGCGATTTACTCCTCCCATGCCGGAGGCCGTCAGACCCACACCGAGACCATGAGCCTGCCCTTCGACCCGACGAATGGCTTCCACGAGTACCGCTTCGAGTACGCCCCGGACTCGCTGCGCTTCTACGCCGGCGGACAACTCATGAAGGAGTGGACCGATGGCCTGCCGGCGACACCCATGAGGATCTACGCCAACGCCTGGTTCCCGTCCTGGCTCGAAGGCCGTAAACCGAAGAAGGACCAGTACGTGCTGGTGGATTCGATCCAACACACCCAGCAACCGTAGAGTCCGCCCCGCTGCGGGGGATGGTATACGTCTGTTCGCAACCATCTGGAAGACACGGGTACGATACACGACAAGGCCGTCCTCATAACCTGCGGGACCTCGGGATCGGCGAGGCAGCGGCGGCGATGCTCGCCGCGATGGGGGCCGAGGTCGTGGTGACGGGCCACGGCCGGGGGCTCTCGGCGCTCTTCTTCAGGCTGACCAGGCCGTTCATGCGTGCCCCGGAGCAGGGTGCCGCCACCGCCGTGTGGTTCGCCGCCGCGCCCGAGGCCGAGGGCGTGACAGGAAGATACTTCTTCGACCGGAAGGAGATCCCCCGTCCCCCGGTCTCCCACGACGAGGCAGCCTGGAAAAGGCTGTGGGAAGTGAGCAAGAGCCTCACCAATTTGCGGGTTCCGTCGTAGAATCAAACGGTTTGATGAGATTTTTTTCGGCAAAGGCGGTTTGTAGGATGAGAAGGAAGGCCGGTTGATGGGACGCACCGAGGGCATCGAGGTCGAGGGCCTCGTCAGGAAGTTCAAGGGCGGCATCACGGCGGTGGACGGCGTGGACCTGCGCGTCGAGCCGGGCGAGGTGTACGGTTTCCTGGGGCCGAACGGGGCGGGCAAGTCCACGATGGTACTGATGCTCACCACTCTTCTGCCGCCATCCGGCGGGACGGCGCGCGTCGCCGGATACGACATCGCAAAGGAAGGACCGCGGGTGCGGGCCGAGATCGGGGCGTCTTTGCAGGAAGCGGCATTGGACAATTTCCTCACCGGGCGGGACCATCTGAAGTTGCAGGCCGCGCTGCACGGGCTGCCGCGGGCGGAGCGCCGCAAGAGGGGCGACGAGCTGCTGGAGCGCGTCGGGCTCTTGGAGGCCGCCGACCGGCGGGTGCGCGGTTATTCCGGCGGCATGAAGCGCCGCCTCGACCTCGCGCTTGCCCTCGTCCACAGGCCCCGCATCCTGTTCCTCGACGAGCCGACGACCGGTCTCGATCCCCAGAGCCGCAGCGCGCTGTGGGCCGAGGTCAGCCGCCTGGCCCGCGACGACGGGGTGACGGTCTTCCTCACGACGCAGTATCTGGAGGAAGCCGACGTCTTGGCGGATCGGGTCGGGATCATTGACCACGGCAGGATCGTGGCCGAGGACACGCCGGAGGCGTTGAAGGCGGAGATCGGTCGTCCCAGCGTCGAGACCACGCCCGCGAACCGGGATGAGCGCGGCGCCGTGGCGAAGGTCCTCTCGCGGTTCGGGCAGGAGATCCCCTCCCAACCCGAGACTGTCTCCGTGCGCCTCGACCACGGGGCCGGCGGCCTCGCCGACGTGGTGCGCGCCCTCGACGCCGAGAACCTGAAGGTCTCGAACCTCCGCCTCGACGAACCCACCCTCGACGACGTATTCCTTGAGAAGACGGGCCGCTCCCTCGAAGGTCAGGGCGGGAGCGGGGAAGACGACGAGGAGGCGCGGTCCTGATGGGCGTCCTCCCGACGCAGGTGGCTGCGCTTGCGGCGCGATCCGTGCTCAAGACGGCGCGGCAGCCCGCAGTGATGGTCTCCGCGCTCCTGTTCCCGATGCTGTTCTTCGCCATCAACGCCAACGGGTTGGATGCAGCCTCGCGTATCCCCGGTTTTCCGGCGGACTCGTACCTGGATTTCGCGTTCGCGTTTCCGCTGGTGCAGGCATCGCTGTTCGGCGCGATCACGGCCGGAAGCGACCTCGCACGTGACATCGAGAGCGGCTTCTTCGACCGGCTTTCGTTGACGCCCATGCGGCCGGTGGCGCTCCTTCTGGGGATGCTCTTCGGGGTCGTGGCCCTCGGGCTATTGCAGGGCGTGGTCTTCCTGATCGTCGGCTTCCTGTTCGGGGTTGACGTGAAGAGCGGACTTGCGGGGATGGTGGTGATCGTTGGCCTGACGATAGTGGTCGCTCTGGGCTTCGGGGCCATCGGGGCGACGCTTGCTTTGAGGACGGGTTCGGTGGAGGCTGTCGAGAGTGCGTTCCCGCTGTTCTTCGTGGCGATCTTTTTGTCGAGCATCAATTTGCCGAGGAACCTGATCGAAGCGGACTGGTTCCGCTTTATAGCCACGGTGAATCCCATTAGCTACCTTGTCGAGGGCATACGCAGCCTGGTGATCACCGGCTGGGACGCGCAGGCCCTGGCACTCGGATTCGGGTGCGCGCTTGGCATAGTGGCACTCGCGCTCGCCGCGGCCGGAACATCGCTGCGGACGAGGATGGCGCGATGACGGCCCCGACTCGCGGCGGCGGCTTCTTTGCGGTGGCTGGGGCGGTGGCGTGGCGTCAGACGTACAAGTACTTCCGCAACCCTGCTTTCCTGGCGCCGGCGCTGTTCCCGCTGTTCTTCTTCGTGGCGTTCGCGGGCGGGCTGACGAGGGTGGGGTCGGTGCCCGGCTTCGACTACGCGGCGGGTTACACGGCTTTCCAGTTCGTGTGGGCGCTTTTGCAGGCGGTCTCGATGGGCGGGGCTTTCACGGGATTCTCCATCGCCGGGGACTTCGAGAATGGCTTCGCCCGGCGCCTGATGCTCGCCGCCTCCAACCGCCGCGGCATCGTGCTCGGCTACGTGCTGGCCTCTATCGCCCGGGCCGTCTTCACCGCCACGCTCGTCACCGTGCTCGCGCTGGTGATCGGGATGCGCATAAGCGGCGGCTATGACCTGTTCGGCCTAATTGGGCTGGTCCTCCTCGCCAACGTCGCCGCCACCCTGTTCGGAGCCGGCGTCGCGATGCTGATGCGCACCCAGCAAGCCGGCCCGGTCATAAGGACTCCCATCTTCCTGGTCTTGTTTCTGGCCCCTGTCTTCGTGCCGCTCTCGCTCCTGAACGGCTGGCTACAGGCAGTGGCTTCCATCAACCCCTTCACGACCATCCTCGACGCCGCCCGCGGTTTCCTGGCCGGCCAACCCGAGAACGTCCTGCCAGCCTTCGGTATCGGGTTTGCCCTCGTAGCCGTCTTCGCCGGATGGGCCCTGTATGCCCTGCGCCGCGCGGAGAAGGCTGGGAGCTAGCCCGTGGCGAGAGGCCGTCCGTACAACGGAACGATAGCCGCCGTCCAGAAGTGGGCCACGAAGTTGCACGCCGCCGTCTACCGGGCCACCGGAGGCAAGATCGGCGGCCGGATGGTAAGCAGCCCCGTCCTGCTCCTCATCACCACCGGACG
>JBPCLT010000035.1:0-8448 GCA_051003015.1 Rubrobacteraceae bacterium
AAAGATCGCCAAGACGTCTGGATGGCTGAGGTGGAGACCACCGGCGGGAGACGTTTCTACTTGAGGTCCCGGATGAGTAGTCTGCCCGAGGAGGTCCGCGCCCTCTGGGCGATGCAGAAGGTATATCTCGGAGACAGCGAAGTGCGCCGCGTCGGCACCGACGAAGCCGCCGGACGCGACAGCGGAGAGGCCATCGTCCGCTACAGGGCGTTTTCTCCCGAGGAGTTGATCGAAGTGGTGCGCCGTGGCGCCGTGCTGCCGGCCGGCATAACGCGCTTCCGGGTCGAGGAGCGCGTGCTCGGCGTGCGCTTCCCGCTGCGGAGCCTGTGGAGCCACGATACCCCAACCCGCAACGCCGAGCTACGGAGCCTCGTCGAGGAACGCTGGCGGGAGAACCGTATCCGCCGCTACGCCGAGCCGGTAGTTCTCTTCGAATAGCGTCGTGGGACACCGACTGTTCGGGACGATTTCAAAACGAAATTGCTATGTGCTAAATTGCATCCGTGGCAGAGAGGCGCCCTCCGAAAGACATAAGAGCTACCGGGTCCCGATTCCGCCTACTCGATTTCCCCCGCCTCCCGACGTTCCCGAGAAGATGGAGATGATATTTTGACCGCTACGGTAGTGCTGGGCCTCGCGTGGGGCGACGAAGGCAAGGGACGGGTCTGCGACGCTCTGGCCTCGGACGCGGACTACGTATCGCGTTACTCCGGCGGGAATAACGCGGGGCACACCGTGCGGGTCGGCAGCGAGGAGTTCAAGCTCAACCTCGTCCCTTCCGGCATCGTGCGCGAGGGCGTCACATGCACCATCGGCAACGGGGTCGTGGTCAACCCGGAGGCCCTGGCCGGAGAGGTTCGGGCTCTCGAAGAGCGGGGTTTGAGCGTCAGGGACCGGCTCAAGGTGGACGGACGGGCGCATTTGATCATGCCTTACCACATCGCCCTCGACTCACACCGCGAACTCGCCCTCGGCGACGCCCGCATCGGCACGACCAACCGCGGCATCGGCCCGGCCTATGAGGACAAGGTCGCCCGCTACGGCATCCGCGTTCAGGACATCACAGACGAAGGCATCCTGAAGACGAAATTGAAGGCGGCCCTGCGCGAGAAGAACGCGATCTTCGAGAATGTCTATGGCGAAGATCCCTACGACGTGGGGGAGCTTGCCTCTTGGCTGCGGGGTTTCGAGGAGTTCATGCGTCCGATGGTCGCTGACACGGGCACGCTCTTGAGGGAAGGGCTGGAGAACCGGGAGAAGGTGCTGCTCGAAGGGGGACAGGCGACGCTTCTGGACAACGACCACGGCACCTACCCGTTCGTCACGTCATCCAACCCGACCGTTGGCGGCGCCATAGTGGGGAGCGGCATCGCGTCGCGGCATCTGGAGTACGTGGTCGGCGTCACCAAAGCGTACACGAGCCGGGTCGGGGATGGCCCCATGCCCACTGAGCTCTTCGATGAGACTGCCGAGACCATCCGGGAAGTCGGTCATGAGTACGGTACGGCCACGGGACGGCCCCGGAGGGTGGGATGGTTGGACCTTCCGGCCATAAAATGGGCGGCTTCTTTGAATGGGATCACGCATCTCGCCCTTACGCTGCTGGATGTGCTCTCCGCGGTCGAGAAGATAAATGTCTGCGTGGGCTACGAGATAGACGGTGAGCGGTTTGACGGCTATCCGATGCACCAGACCGACCTGCATCACGCCAGGCCGGTGTACAAGGAACTTCCCGGTTGGGGCGATGACATTACGGGGTGCCGGATGAGGGTGGATCTGCCTCGGGAGGCGCGGGAGTTCGTGGAGTTCGTGGAGGCTGAGATCGGGGCTCCTCTGTGCATGATCAGCGTCGGCCCCGAGCGCGACCAGGCGATAGTCGAGAGGATCGGGGTCTAGTGAGGGTGATGGTCGTAGGCAGCGGCGGGCGCGAGCACGCGCTGGTCGAGGCCCTGGCCGCGAGCCCTTTGGAGCCGGAGATGTACGCCGCCCCCGGCAACCCCGGCATAGCCCGCATCGCGCAAATAGTGGACATCCCAGCCGACGCGCTGACGGATTTGCGGGACTTCGCCGCCGAGCACGAGATAGACCTCACCGTCGTGGGACCCGAATCCCCCCTGATCGGGGGCATAGCCGAATGCTTCTGGGAGGCTGACCTGAAGGTGTTCGGGCCTTCGCGGGCCGCCGCGCGTATCGAGGGCTCGAAGGTCTTCGCCAAGGAGGTCATGCGCCACGCCGGGGTGCCGACGGCCCGCTTCGAGGCGTTCGACCGCGAGGCGCAGGCGCTCGACTACCTGCGCGCGCTGGACGACTATCCGGCGGTCGTGAAGGTGGATGGGGCCGCCGCGGGCAAGGGCGTTACTATCGTCCGCAACCGGGAAGAAGCCGAGGACGCCGTTCGGGCCGCTTTCTCGGGGAAGTTCGGGGCGGCGGGGGAGCGAATCATGATCGAAGAGTACCTGGAAGGCAGGGAGGCTTCGGTCTTCGCGCTGACGGACGGGGAGAACATCCTTCCGTTCCTGCCCGCCCAGGACTACAAGCGCATCCAGGACGGCGACGAGGGGCCGAACACCGGCGGGATGGGGGCGTACTCCCCGATCCTGTGGATGGAGCCCGCCACCTACGCCTCCGTTTTAGAGGAGATCATCCGCCCCACCGTGAGGCAGTTGGCAATGATCGGGGCCTCGTACACCGGCCTGCTCTACGCCGGTGTCATCGTCACCGAGACGGGTCCGAAGGCGCTGGAATTCAACTGCCGCTTCGGAGACCCCGAGACGCAGGTACTCTTGCCGAGGCTTGGCACGGACCTTCTGGAGTTGATGATCGCCTGCGGCGCAGAGGACCTGGCCGGACGGGAGATCTCCTGGTCAGCCGAGAAGACGGTGTGCGTGGTGCTCGCCTCCGAGGGCTACCCGGAGTCCTCATCCACGGGAGATGAGATAGTGGGCCTCGACCAGATCCCCACCGGCGTCTACGTCTACCACGCGGCCACGGAGGAGCGGGACGGCAAGTTCTACACCGCCGGGGGCCGGGTCCTCAACGTTGTCGGCACGGGGACGAGCGTCATCGAGGCCCGCGCCCGCGCCTACGCCGCCGTCGAGGCCATCCACTTCCCCGGCATGCAATACCGCACCGACATAGCCCTCGAAGCGATGGAACTGGAGGACTTCTGATGCCCGCCGTAGGAATCCTCGTCGGTAGCAAGTCCGACCTTCCGACGATGGAGAAATGCACCAAACGCCTCGAAGACCTCGGCGTCGAACACGAACTGGAGGTTCTCAGCGCCCACCGCAACCCCGAAGCCGTCGCCGAATACGTCGCCACCGCCCCGGATCGCGGCATAAAAGTCTTCATCTGCGCCGCCGGCATGGCCGCGCATCTGGCGGGAGCCGTCGCCGCCCGCACCAACCTCCCCGTCATCGGCGTCCCCATAGCCGCCGGAACCCTCGGTGGCTTCGACGCCCTGCTCGCCACCGTCCAGATGCCGACAGGCGTCCCGGTTGCCACCGTTGCCGTGGGCGGTGCCGCCAACGCCGCCGTGCTCGCGGCTCAGATCCTCGCGCTCGGAGATCCCGAGCTGGTGAAAAGATTGGAGGGGTAGGATTGTCCGCCACGGGACGGATTCAGCAGGCGGTGAGGCTTTTTGTCCTTCCGTTTCTATACTTCGCAAGCGTGCTGCCCGTTTTCATCGGGGTCGTCGCAACGACTGTTATTATGGAAGAGCAGATCGGGCTGTACAGATACAACGCGGAGAGTGGCATCGGTTCCTACGGCAATATCGCCCTGCTGACCTCGCTCCTCGTTGTGGTATGTCCTGTCTTTGGGTTAACGAGTTGGATGATCCACCGTCTGGAAAGCGTGCCGCATCTCACGCTCACCGACCACCTGCGCCGCTGCGCGTTTCACTATGTTTTCACGACGATCCTGGGTACCATGTTTGCGGTCGAGTTCGTTGGAAACTTGCTGGCGAGCGACCCGATTTACGTAGTGTCCAGGATTATGGTTGCCTGGGTCATTGCAGGCTGCGCTATCGTCATGGACGCGCTGGTATCCGTCCAGCAACGGCGGCGTTTCGCGCGCGCGACCGAAGGGAGTCCGGGTTGATCGAACGCTACACCCTCCCGGAGATCGGGGCCGTCTGGACCGAAGATGCGAAGTTCCGCTCGTGGCTGGAGGTGGAGATGGCCGTCTGCCGCGCCCGCGCCAGGCTCGGTGAGATCCCATCGGATGAAGTCGAGGAGCTTGCGGAAAAAGCGGGTTTCACGGTCGAACGCATCGAGGAGATCGAGCGTGAGACCAACCACGACGTCATAGCCTTCGTCTCGAACGTCGCGGAGACGGTGGACGGCCCCGTGGCCCGTCACTTCCACTTCGGCCTGACGAGCTCGGACGTGGTGGATACGGCGGGCGCGTTGCGGTTGCGGGACGCGCTGGACCTCATCCGCGAGGAAGCGAAGGACCTCGCCCGTTTGCTCGTGGAGATGTCCCTGGAGCATCGGGAGACAGCGATGGTTGGCCGCACTCACGGGGTTCATGCGGAGCCGATGGTATTCGGACACAAGCTGGCGGTGTGGGCTTTCGAGATGGAGCGCAACCTGGAGCGGCTGGCGCACGCCCGCGAGGTGGCCGCCGTCGGCAAGATTTCCGGCGCCGTCGGGGTGTACGCGAACGTGGACCCGAAGGTGGAGGCTATCGCTTGCGAGGAACTTGGCATCGCGCCGGCGCTCGCTTCCACGCAGGTCGTGCAGCGCGACCGGCACGCCGAAGTCCTCTCGACGCTCGCCATCCTCGGCTCGACGATGGAGAAGATCGCGCTGGAGATCAGGGGCGCCCAGCGCACGGAGATCCGGGAATTAGCGGAGCCGTTCGGGCGCGGCCAGAAGGGCTCATCCGCGATGCCCCACAAGCGGAACCCGATCCTCTGCGAACGCCTCTGCGGCATGGCGCGTCTGCTCCGAGGCTACGCGCAGGTCGGCTTCGAGGACAACGCCCTGTGGCAGGAGCGCGACATAAGCCACTCCTCCGCCGAGCGGGTCGTGCTCCCCGATGCCACCATCGCTGCCTTCTACATGCTCCGCACCACCGCGCGCGTCCTGCGCGGCCTCGACGTGGACCATGAGAGGATGCGGGAGAACCTGAACCTCGGCGGCGGCATCGTGTTCTCCGGGCGCGTGCTCCTCGCGCTGGTCGAGGCGGGCATGAGCCGCGACGACGCATACAAGATCGTGCAGAGCGCGGCGATGCGGGCGTGGGAAGGCGAAAGCGGCTTCCAGGACCTGCTATCCGAGGACGAGCAAGTAAATGACAAACTGGGTACGAAACTCGACGTGCTCTTCGACCCGGCGTACGCGCTGCGTAACGTCGAGGTCGTGTTCGACCGTGTGGAGGAACTGAGAGAGAGGTTGGAGCGTGACTGAGACATTGCTATACGAGGGCAAGGCCAAGAAGGTTTTCACGACGGACGAAGCGAATATATTACTACATCGCTACAAGGACGACGCTACCGCGTTCAACGCGAAGAAGCGTGGCTCGTGGGAGGGCAAGGGACGGACCAACGCCACCATGAGCGCGGCGATGTTCGCCTATCTGGAAGAGAACGGCGTCCCGACCCACTTCGTCGAGCAGATAGACGACACGAGCATCAAGACGAAGAAGCTCACGATGTTGCCCGTCGAGATCGTGGTGCGCAACGTTGCCGCCGGGTCCATATCCAGGCTTCTGGGATTGGAGGAGGGCCGCAGGTTCAAGGCCCCGATAGTCGAGTTGTGTTACAAGGACGATGATCTGGATGACCCGCTCCTGAACTGGCATCACTTTCGGGAGCTTGGCGTCGCCGACGAGGACCTCGAGTTCTGTGAGGAGTTGGGCTTGAAGGTCAATGAGATCCTCGCTCCCTTCTTCGACGAGCGTGGAATCCTCCTCGTTGATTTCAAGATAGAGGCCGGACGTGACGAGGATGGCAACCTGATGCTGGCCGATGAGATCAGCCCTGACACCTGCCGCTTCTGGGACAAAGAGACCAACGAGAAGCTGGACAAGGACCGCTTCCGCCGCGACATGGGTGGCGTGGAGGAGGCGTACGCCGAGATGCTGCGCCGGGTCACCGAGCGGTCAGCTTTCAGCGGTCAGCCATCAGCCAAGAGCAATGACGGCGAGGCCTGATGCCCGGTAGCGCGATAACGGGGCGATCAAAGAAGAGGCGCGGTTCGCCGTCTCATGCATTGCGCGAATCTTCTGGCAAAGGACGGTCCCATTACAAGCCATTTCGCAAAGCGGGAGCCGGAAAGCTGACGGCTGATTGCTGATGGCTGATAGCTTGAAAGTCCGTGTCCTAGTCCGCCCCAAGGAAGGCATCCTCGACCCTCAAGGCGAGGCCGTCCGCGGCGCGCTGCCCGCGCTCGGGTTTGATGGCGTCAAGACGGTCCACGTCGGGCGGCTCATCGAGATGGAGGTCGAGAGCACCAACGACGTGGACGCCATGTGCCGGCGCCTGCTCGCCAACCCGACGGTCGAGGATTACGAGTGGGAGGTCGTCGGGTGAAGATAGGCGTCACCGTCTTCCCCGGCTCGAACTGCGACCGCGACGCCCTGCGGGCCGTCGAGCTGATGGGGGCGGAGCCGGTGGAACTGTGGCACGCTGACGCGGATTTAAAGGGCTCGGACGCGGTGATCGTCCCCGGCGGCTTCTCCTACGGTGACTACCTCCGGCCCGGCGCCATCGCCCGATTCGCCAAAGTCATGGCGCCGCTCGAAGAGTTCGCCAGGGATGGTGGACCGGTTCTCGGGGTCTGCAATGGATTCCAGGTACTGTGCGAGGCGCACCTGCTGCCTGGCGCGCTGCTCCAGAACACACACATGCGTTTCGCGTGCGATCGTGTCCGCGTGCGTGTGGAAAATATTGGCACGCCCTGGACCTCGGGCTGCGAGATGGGCGAGGGGCTCACCCTTCCCATCGCCCATAATGAGGGCAACTACTTCGCCGACCCGGAGACGCTGGCGCGGCTGGAGGACGAGGGGCGCATCGTGCTCCGGTATCTGGAGAACCCGAACGGTTCGGCGAACAACATCGCTGGTGTGTGCAATGAAGCGCGCAACGTCGTTGGCGTCATGCCGCACCCAGAGAGGGTTTCAGATCCCGCGCTGGGTTCGGACGAGGGGTTGAAGATTTTACGATCCGTGCTGGCGGAGGCGAAGGTTTGAACGTACAGGAGACGTACAGCGCGCTCGGTCTCTCGGACTCCGAGTACGACCGCATCCTGGAGCTTCTGGGGCGGGCGCCGAACTTCCTGGAGTTGTCGCTCTTCTCCGTGATGTGGAGCGAGCACTGCGGCTACAAGAACTCGCGCCCGCTGCTCTCGCGCTTCCCGAACGAGGGACCTCGCGTCCTTCAAGGTCCGGGGGAGAATGCTGGCGTGGTCGAGGTGGGGGACGGGTGGGCGCTGGCGTTCAAGGTGGAGAGCCACAACCATCCCTCGGCGGTCGAGCCGTATGAGGGCGCGGCGACTGGCGTCGGTGGGATCATCCGCGACATCCTGGCGATGGGCGCTCGGCCCGTGGCGCTTCTGGACTCGCTGCGTTTCGGGCCGCTGGATGATGAGCGCAATCGCTACCTCTTCCGGGAGGTCGTGCGCGGCATCGGAGGATACGGGAACGCCGTCGGGGTGCCGACGGTCGGTGGAGAGGTGGAGTTCTCGCGGGCGTACTCGGGGAACCCGCTGGTGAACGCGATGTGCGTGGGGCTCATACGGACGGAGGACCTGGTGCGCTCGCGGGCGACTGGGGAGGGGAACCTGGTCGTGCTGCTTGGGTCGAAGACCGGCCGCGACGGCATCCACGGGGCGACTTTTGCCTCCGGCGAGTTGACGGAGGAGTCCGAGTCGAAGCGGTCCAACGTTCAGGTCGGGGACCCGTTCGCGGAGAAGATGCTGATCGAATGTTGCCTGAAGCTGCTGGAAGAAGATCTGCTCGTCTCGTTGCAAGACCTGGGGGCGGCGGGCATCACGTCTTCGGCGTCGGAGATGGCGGCGAGTGGCGGCGTCGGCATAGACATCGAGGTGGAGAAGATTCCGCGCCGCGAGAGCGGGATGGAGCCGTTCGAGGCCATGATCTCGGAGTCCCAGGAACGTATGCTCGCCGTCGTCGAACCGGAGGACGAAGAAAAAGTCCTCGCCTTCGCGGAGCGGTACGGCATCGGAGGGACGGTGGTGGGGCGCGTCGCCGGTCACGGGGACCTGCGGGTGATCGAGAACGGCGAAACCGTCGGCTCCGTCCCCGCCGAACATCTTGCCGACGCCCCAGTCTACGAGCGGGAGGTCGTCCGGCCAGAATATCTGGACGAAGTACGGGAGCTGGATCTCGAAACGCTACCTGAGCCGGACGATTACAACGAGGTCTTGTTGAAGATGCTAGCGCACCCGAACCTGCGGGCGCGGCGTTCCATCTACGGCCAGT
>JBPCLT010000036.1:0-6329 GCA_051003015.1 Rubrobacteraceae bacterium
ACGGGCAGGGTGCGGATGCCTTTCTCCCTGTCGGCTTCGAGCTTGTCTATGTGCTTGCCGAAGATGATGGCGGTGGTCCCCAACGCGTAGGGCAGGCCCGCGAGCACGACGTCGGCGTTCCACTCGCCGGTGATCGTGTAGTAGCCGCCCCCGATCATCAACGGCCCCCACACCACGAGGACCGCGAGCTCCCCGAGACCCACGTACTTCAGGGGCCAGGTGTAGAAGAGCACGAAGAACGCCCCAGCCGCGAGCAGGACGAGGACCGGCAAGCCGCGAAGGTACACGAGGCACGCCCCGGCCAAGAGCGCGACGAGGCTCGTTCCAGCGGCGTAAAGTAGGACGTCTCTGGCGCTCATCAGGCCCGCCTCGACGGGCTGAACACCGTATTGCGTGCGGAACGAGTCGCCCGAATCCGCACCCTTGAGATGGTCGGTGAGGTCGTTGAGCAGGTTGTTCGTCGCGTGGGCCATGAGGAGGCCGAGCGTCACGAGCGACCAGAGGAGCAGATCGAACCCGCCTTCCACAAAGGCGAACAGACCCGCTATCCCCGAGGAGATCAGGGTGATCACGAGAACCGCCGCCCGGGAGGCGATGAGCCAGCGCGAGACGGGGTCGAGCTCGCGCCACTCCTCTTTGCTAGGGCGCGGGGTCAGCGTGAGCGCTTTGCCCCACATGGCTACGTTCATCCCGAATGCTCCTCCACTTTATAGGATCGCCTGAAACGGTATATCTCGTGTCCCGGTGGGGTGAGGTGAAGGAGGCTACGCCGTGGGTCGGACGAGGAAGGGTTCCACCTCGTCGGCGGGGAGGGGTTTCTTCCCTTATCCGAGGTATATGCTAACCCCGTGAGCGAGCTTCGGATCCAGTTCCCCTCTCCTAACGGCATCGGTCGCGATCTCGACAGCGAACGGTCCGGGACCGAAAAGTTCGAGGCGTCGTTCCACGGGGTCTTCCGCGCCGTCCGGAGTCACGATCGAGAGCTCGTGGCATCCGAGGAGGGATGCGCTTCCGGTCGTCTCCGGGCTGCCCGCGAGCGCGGCGAGGGCTCGCCGGGACTCGGCCAGATTCCGGGCGGAGATCAGGAGCCGCGAGATGCCGGTAGCGCCGTTGGGGTGCTCCGCGGACGGACCGCTGGGGACGCGCAAGCCCCGGGGGGTCTCGTCCTCGATCAGGAACGGCAAAACCCTGCCCTCCTGCCGGATACGGGCGCTCTTCCACCGTATCTGCGTCCCATCCGGGAGCGATCTTCCGCCCGCGTCGGGACCATCCAAACCGAATCCTGCCTCCACGAGACGCCGCGCGTCGGCCGCAAGGTCGTCGGACGCCGCGCAATAGTCCACGAGCCCGCCGCCGGTTCCGAGAAACGGCCTCCAGCCCCAGACGTTGTCCCGCTCGTCGTCGGGGTCAACGAAGGCAACGAGCTCGAGGTAGGTGCCGTCGGCGAACGGGACGAGGGCGTTGCGGGTCAGGCCGTCGGCATGCTCGCCGCCGGACGTCACCCGAAAGCCTAACTCCTCGTAGCCGGCGACGGCGTCCTCCAACTTCTCGACCAGGATCACCAGATGGTCCAGCCCCGTAAGCATCTCCCCCATAGCCTACGACACGCGTCCGCGCTGCGCTTCCCATCGGTGCCGAGTTACACGGGTGATACCATCTCATCGTGGGCAAAAAAGGTCCAGGCGGAAAGCAAGAAGCGGACCCGGCCCTCGCCTACCTCGAAGAGCTAAACGAAGAGACCATGAGCCTCGCCTGGGGAGCGGACAAGACGCCCGAGGACCGGCGCCTGATCGTCTTGGCCGCCACGATCTTCGGCCGACAGTTCGAGGAGCGGATGCGCGAGCGTCCACCCGAAAACCTGGAAGAGAGGGAGTTCCAGCGCTTCCTCATGGCCCTGATGAACGCCGTGATCTCGGAGTTCGCCGAGCGCGAAGGAATAGATGAAGCATCGGCGGCTGCCTTCCTGGGCGATGTCGCTATCAGAGATTACGTGCTGGAACTCAACGAGGTTCTCGAAGAGTTCGCGAACGAGCCGGAAAGATCACTCAACGAACACCTCAAGGCCGCCGTCGAGAACCGCGAGGAACACGCCAGGTGGGCCGACCACTGGAGCAGCGGCTAGTGCAGAACACCCGCTTGATGCGGGCTCCTGGGAGGTCCTAAGAGTCGCGTCCCCGGGACTGAGAATCCCCTGGCCGGTAGGGCTCCTTTCTCACCTCGATCCGCCGATCCTCCCAACGTTCCAGGGTACGCCCCGGCAGATAGACGATCCGGAGCCACAGAAAAAGCGCGATCACAAAGAAAGCCAACATCCCCGTAAACTGCCAGATCTCCGCAGACAATAAGGCTCCTCTGCTCACAATAGTCGCTGTTTGCTACCGCTAGTAATTATACTCACCCTCTGCATCACGAATACCGCCCTTCGTGATCGTTCTCACCCCCTCGTTGCGCTCTCCGGGCTGGGATGAGACGGTGTCTCGACCATAAAGAAGGCGCCGGTTGTTTATCTGCACGGCCCACTTGCCTTTACGTGGACCCAATCGCGGTTCTCGCGCTTACTACCGCTCTCCCTCCAGCGCAGAGGCACGACTTCACTCCGTTCGGCGTCCAAGTACGAAGCGCAGTGTTTGGGGTTCGTTGCCTCGAAGCCTGAAGTTATCCGGATGTCGGTTGCACGGCCTTTGGCTTGGGGGAGTGGGGTTTTTTACGCGCCGTGAAGGGGGAGAGGGCCGTCCGCCCGAGGGCCGGAAAGAGTATGCCCGGGCGCAGGAGGGTGGACGGAGGTTCGAGGAGGTTCTTGACCTCGAGCAGTGTCCTGGCGACATCCTCCCGCTCGACGGCGAGGGCCAATACCTCTTCCGAGACGCGGTGGAAGAGGCGACCGGTGAGACCGAGATCCTCGGCTCTCGACGCCGACCACTGCCGGTCGGTGCTCGTCGTCACCTTCCAGCACGGGGCGACCGCCGCGGCCTGGCGCTTGTGGAACCGGCACCCGAGACCGGCGAGGTCGTGCTTGGAGGACCGAAGGTGTTGCTCGTGGAGGCAGCCTTCGAGGGCCTCGGCCGAGAGGGCGGCGGCGGTCATGCCGCTCCCGTAGGAGGGGTTGAGGGAACAGGCGGCGTCGCCGGTGACCAGGAAGTTCTCAGGGAGGCGCGCCCGTTCGTAGCGGCGGCGGCGATTGGCCGTGCGGCGGTAGCCGTAGACAGGCGAGACGGGCTCGGCGTTCTTTATCGCGTCGTAGATGGCGGGGCTCGGGAGGGTGCGGGCGAACTCGAGGAACGCGTCGCCGCGCGTAGGCGGGTAGTCGCCGCCGAGCCCGATCAGGACGGCGGTCCACACGTCACCCTCGACCCGACGAAGTGTGCCGCCCCTGGTGTCGTCCGGCCAGCCCGGCAGGACGGCCAGCCCTTTCCAGTCACCGGAGAAATCCTCCGGCACCCTGAACCAGCGAGTCGCGTAGCCGAGCCGGGCATCCACGACCTCCTCTTCAGGAGCGTCGTAGCCAAGCTCCTCCAGCCAGCGCGGCGCGCGGGAGCCCTGCCCGCTCGCGTCCACCACGAGGTCGGCAGCGAGGGTCTCTTCCGCCTCTTTGGAGCCGCGCCTCCGCGTACGCACCCCCGCGACGGCTCTCCCGGAGGCATCGGGGACGAGGCCCACGACCTCGCGGCCCGCGAGAAAGCGGACCCTCGGCTCTGCTTCCAACCGGTTGCGGACGCGCTCCTCCAGAAGAGAGCGGCTCACGGCACGCATCGCGATGCCGGAGCGGAACCGGGGCAAGCGTCCGGCGGGCGTGTCCGTGTGGGTGTCCCAGGCCTGGTCGAGGGCGGGGCAACCGGCGTCGGCCAGTTCCGCGTCGAGGCCGGGGAAGTAACGTTCGAGGATCTCCCCTCCCCTGGTCGCCAGGCTGTGCAGGTGTCGGCCCTGGGGAATGCCCTTCCTGCCGGCGGGGTCGTGGGGGAAGGCGTCGCGCTCGAGGATCGTCACCCGGTCGAAATATTCGGCGAGTACGCGCCCGGCGAGCAGGCCGCCGACGCCAGCGCCCACGACGACGGCGTGCCGCGGATCAGACTTGCTAATTGGTTCGAAAACTGTCTGTGCTTCCATTCCAGCGGGATTCTAGCCGCCGGGACGCTGTTTGACAGCGAAGCAGCGCACACGGCGGCACGCGTGAGCGACGAAGACCGGGCCACGGCTTGAACCGGGAGGGCGGTCAGGGTACAGTTCGGCACTCGTGCAGGGGCCGATCGCGCGAGAAGGCGCGTTCGTAGCTATTTAGAAGACAGGAGGGGGTTGCTCTGACGAGCGGAAGTCAAGAGAGTCTTGGGGATAGTTTGCGCCGGCGGGCGCTGTTTTTGCGGTCCATGATCTCGCACCCCCGTAGGGTCGGGGCGGTCTGGCCGACCTCCCGCTGGGCGGTCCGGGACCTTTTGGACATGGGGGATCTACCCGGGGCGCGTACGGTCGTGGAGTTCGGGGTTGGAACCGGTGTCTACACGGAGGAGATCCTCAAACGCCTCCACCCGGAAGGCACTTTTCTCGCCTTCGAGATCGAGCCGGACCTGGCCTCCGCCGCCGCCGCCCGGCTAAAGGACCCGAGGCTGCGCGTGATCAACGCCTCCGCCGAGCACGTGGACGACTACCTCGAAGGCGCGAAGGCCGACTACATAATCTCCAGCGTGCCCTTCACCTCGCTCCCGGCGGACGTGCGCCAAAGCCTTCTCGAGGCGGCGCGAGGGGCGCTCGCGCCGGACGGGCAGATGCTCGTGCTCCAGTACTCGACCACCGTCCTGCAGGACCTGGAGCGCACTTTCGCTACGATCAGACGACGCTTCTCGCCGCTCAACATACCGCCCGCCTTCCTCTTCGCCTGCTCGACCTCCGAAGCTCCCAACGGACGCGTCGAGGAGACTTCACAACCCGACGGCGCCGGAAGAACGCCCTACGTCCTCGGTTCACTCGCCCTCGGAGCGCTCCTCCTCCTGCTCGGTAGGAGGCTCGGCCGCCGGCGCTAGCTGTCGCTAGCCGCCGTTGCGCGAGTCGCGCCAGGCGATTAGTTCCTGGAGAGGCGAAAGGTCGTAGTCGGGGCCGCCAAAGCCGAGCATGAGGTGGGTGATGCCATTCTCGGCGTAGGCGTCGGCGTTCTTTATCTGGTTCGGCTGGATGAGGACGGAGCGTTCGATCTCGTTCGGGTCGCGTCCGACCCTCTCGCACCAACCGTCCAGGATTTCGCTCTTCCGGCCCGCCTCCCTTGGATCGCTCAACCCGTTCCAGATGTGGGCGTGCTCGGCCACGATCCTCAAGGTAACCTTCTCGCCGCCGCCCCCGATCAAGATGGGTATCCGCTCCCGCACCGGCGGCGGGTTCAATCGCCCCAGGCGCTCCTGGACGACGGGCATCGCCCGGTCGAGGGCGCGGAGCCTCTCGCCCGCCGTCCCGAAAGGATAGCCGTACTCGTCGTAGTCCTTCCGAAACCAGCCGCTCCCGAGCCCCAGTATGAGCCTGCCGTTCGAGATGTGGTCCACCGAGCGGGCCATGTCCGCGAGCAGGTTCGGGTTGCGGTACGAGTTGCACGTGACGAGCGCCCCAAACTCCACCCTTTCGGTGATCTCGGCCATCGCCGCCAGCATCGTCCAGCACTCGAAGTGCTTGCCCTCCGGCTCCCCATAGAGCGGAAAGAAATGGTCCCAGTTAAAGAGCGTGTCCGCCCCCATCTCCTCCACCCGCAACCACGCGTCGCGCATCTGCCCGTAGCTCGCGTGTTGCGGCTGAATCTGCGCCCCCACCCGTACCGACACGGCATCGCCTCCTCACTGTAGGAACTGCGTTCCCCTCGGAGGATTATGCACCCCTGAGATATGCTGAACCAGCTCACTCTGGCATCACGGCTGCGCTTGACAAGGTATTTAAACTGGTTTCGATTTGTTAAGTCCAACAAATTCGGGATGGCGTATGAGATGGTAGACATAGATGTTTTCGCTGGAGCGGGAGGTTTGGCGGTTGGCCTGAGACAAGCCGGCTTTTCGCCTACACAGTTTTTCGAGATGGACAAGCACTCATGCGCTACTTTGCAGCACAATTCCACATCGCGAGAATCTACTATCAGTGGTCCCGTATATGACATAGACGTCCAAGACATAGACTGGACCTGTTTTAAGTCCTCGGTAAGGCTTTTGGCAGCCGGGACACCTTGCCAACCGTTTAGCCTAGTGTACTGTCACGAAGGGTTTGGGTCATATGACGGCTCCTCCACAATCTCGGGATAGAGGTGCTTGAGCTTGATCCTCGCGTCGCCTGTAGTGAAGCGCCAGTCGATGGAGCTTTCCGAGGCG
>JBPCLT010000037.1:0-18740 GCA_051003015.1 Rubrobacteraceae bacterium
CCTCCTTGTATCTTGGTTTTGGTCATAAACTGCGGCCGATGCGGGCGCGACAGACCGATTCCTCCTCGGTCCTTTGGAGGCCGCAACGAAGCAAGGGTCGTCGCGCCCGTCCTCGAAGGTGGAGCCCGAACGGTTGCCTGGGCCGCGGCTTCGGCAGGCGAGCCCGTATCAGCAAGGCCGGGCGTCAACGAGGAAGGAGCGCTAGCCGCATGAGCACCACGAACCCCGAAAGGTCCCGCTACGTCGGCATCGACGTATCCAAGGCACGTCTGGACGTCTGCCGGCTGCCCGAGGGCGAGGCCTTCTCCGTGGCCAACGACCAGCAGGGCATCGACCGGCTCGCCGGACGCCTGGAGGAGGCGCGCCCCGAGCTGGTCGTCCTGGAGGCGACCGGCAAGTACGAGCGCCCCGCCGCCGCGGCCATCGCCGCCCTGGGGATCGCCGTGGCCGTGGTCAACCCCCGCCAGGCGAGGGACTTCGCCAAGGCCACGGGCACCCTCGCCAAGACCGACAAGATCGACGCCCTCGTCCTCGCCCGCTTCGCCGGCGGCGCCGTCGGTCCCCGTCCGAGCGTCCTCCCGAACGAGGAAGCCCAGCACTTGCAGGCCATACTCACCCGAAGGCGCCAACTGCTCTCGATGCTCGTCGCCGAGAACAACCGCCTGCCGATGGCGCCCGAGGTGGTGGCGAGGCGCATCCGCGCCCACGCCCGGTGGCTGGAGAAGGAGATCGGGCGTGCCGACGGAGAGTTGGACGAGGCCATCGAAGGGAGCACCGCCTGGAAGGAGAACGAGGCGCTCTTGCGCAGCGTGCCGGGAGTCGGACCCGTGCTCGCCCGCACGCTGCTCGCGGAGCTGCCCGAGTTGGGGACCATCACCCACAAGCGCCTCTCGGCCATGGTGGGCGTTGCTCCGTTCAACCGCGACTCCGGCACCCTGAGGGGCAAGCGGGAGGCGTGGGGCGGCAGGGCTCCGGTGAGGGCGGCCCTGTACATGGGGGCGCTGGTCGCCACCCGCCACAACCCCACCATCAAGGAGTTCTACGAGCGGCTCTTGGCGGCGGGCAAACCGAAGAAGGTGGCTTTGGTGGCGTGCATGAGGAAGCTGCTCTCTATCCTCAACGCCTTGATGCGCGATCGCGCTACTTGGAGGTCTCCTCATGCCCTGACTCCTTGACTTTCAAGACGGTTGCTTCGTCGTATTCGAGTATCACCTGTACCGTCTCACCGGGATGTTCGTCCACCAGCCGGTATGCGGCGGGCGCATCCTCGAAGGGGAAGCGGTGGGAGACGAGCCTCTCCAGGCGGAGCCGGGGGAGGAGATCCAGGACCGTATCCATCCGCCGGGCGAGGTCCCAACGCGGCGCGAGGTCAGGCGGCAAGCGGCCCACCTGCGAGGATTTCAGCCGCAGCCGCCCCCTGTGGAAACGACCGCCGAGGTCCAGTTGGACGGGCTTCGTCCCGTACCACGAGGCGACCACGACCGTCCCCTCGTCCGCCATCGAATCAACCGCGTTCCGCAGCGCCTCAGGCGAGCCGCTGACCTCGACCGCCACGTCCGCGCCGCGTCCGTCCGTCACCTCGAATACACGCCCGGCGAGGTCTTCGCCTGGTTCCAAAGCGTCGTCCGCGCCCATCTCCAGCGATAATTTCCGGCGCTCTTCGACCGGCTCGACGGCTATCACGCAGCCCGCGCCCGCAAGTTCGAGGAGTTGCGCCACGAGCAGGCCGACCACGCCCTGCCCGAAGACGAGCGTCGTCTCGCCGAGGCGCATGGGCGTGTCGTGGACGATGTTCACCGCCGTCTCCAGGTTGGCCGCGAAGACGCCGAGAAGCGGGTCCAGATCATCTGGGAGGCGAACGGGCATCTCCGCCGGGACGCTGAATACGCTCTGGTGTGGATGGTGAACGAAGACGGGGTTCCCTGGCGCGAGGCTCTCGACGCCGGGGCCGATATCGAGGACGCGGCCAGCGGCGGCGTAGCCGTGTTTGATCGGGAACCCATAACCGCCGGCCAGGGTCGGCAGGTCGAGCGTCATGTCCGCCGGGACCTCTCCCCGGTAGACGAGCATCTCGGTGCCGTGGCTCACGGCGGAGGCTATCGTCCGAACGCGGACCTCGCCAGGTCCGGGTGGAGGGACGGTCTCCGTCCGTATCTCCGCTTCCCGAGGCGCGGGGAACCACAGGGACCGGGCCGCGAGCGCGTCAGGCGCCATTCGGGTACACGACGCGGCTATCGAAGACGATGTCCGCGCCGTAGGCGGTGACGGTGGTATCGGCCAGGGTCAGGGAGTCGGTCAGGTCGCGGATGCCGAGGTCGCCGACGGCCTCGACGCCGCGGCCCAGGATCTTGGGCGCGACGCACACCGCGAGCCGATCCACCAGCCGGTCGCGCAGAAGGGCCGTGATGAGCGATGCTCCGCCCTCGACCATTATGGAACGCACGCCCCGTCCATGGAGCTCCTCCATCAAAACACCGAGGTCCACCCGGCCCGCTTCATTCTCCGGCAGCCGGAGGACGGTGGCGCCCAGGGAGAGCGCGTCCTCGCAGCGTCCATCGGGGGCGCGTCCGGTGACGGCTAGCACGGTGCCTTTGGCTGCGCCATCCGAGAGGACGGCGGAAGTCAGGGGCGTTCGCAGGGTGCTGTCCACGACTACGCGCAGGGGGTCGTCTCCGGGGACGTGGCGGACGGTCAGGCTCGGGTCGTCGGCGCAGGCGGTGCCGGCTCCCACCAGGATGGCGTCGTGCTCGGCGCGCAGGGCGTGGGCGAAGCGCAGGGAATCGGGGCAGCTGATCCAACGCGAGTTCCCGTCCACGGTCGCCATGCGGCCATCCAGCGTCTGGGCGTAGCTAACGGTTACGGCGGGACGAATGACGTTTCTCCTCTCTATCTCCCTGCCGGAAGGTTAGCATCTCAGGGGGTGCCGCCGCGCAACAGAGATCACGCACCCGTATACTGCGCCGCATGACGCACGAGAGCGTTAACGAGGACCGGATACTGCTCGAAGGGATGGTCTTCCACGGCCGGCACGGGACGCTGCCGGCGGAGCGGGATCTCGGCCAGCCTTTCATCGTGGACGTGGAGTTGCGCCTCGCCCTGCGGCCTGCCGGGACCTCCGACGATCTGGAGAAGACCGTGGACTACGGCGAGGTCCACCGAAGGGCGCGTGAGATTGTGGAGGGCGAGCCCGTGAACCTCACCGAGACGATTGCCGAGAGGATCGCCGCCGAGGTGCTGGAAGAACACCCGCCGGTTCAATCGGTGCGGGTGCGGGTGGCGAAGCCGCACGTCCGCCTGGAAGACACTGTCCTGACCGGCTCGGCGGTCGAGATAGTGCGCCACCGCAACAACCCGGCATAGTCAGACGCGAACCATCCGAAGACCGGCTGCGTAGGATACGGCATGAGCGTGTTCCGCCGGTCTTCAAAATTAGTCCATTTGCGGGATGAAGGCTCGTTCGACCGCTGGCATACTGACGCGGGAACTACGGATCGAGGCCGCTACGTGGATAACATCTCCCGACTATCTCCCGCGATGGATTCGTCTCATGTTTCCGTGCTGGAGATCCCAGATCCGCTGGAGGCTCTCACGCGGGCGTGCTCGGAGGACTTGATCTCCGCTTTCGGCCTGGGAGGACTCCGGCGTGGACGGACGGCGCTTGAGAAGATCACACACCCCGCCGCGCGATGGCTGGCAAAGCAGGTCGCCACATACGATGAAGTAGTGGGTGAAGCCGGACTCGGCGCGGGCGGAGCGTGGGCACTGGGGCGCATGGCCCGGCGCGTGGAGATAGAGGGTCTTGAGAACGTGCCGAGCGAGGGACCGGTGCTCCTCGTCTCCAACCATCCCGGTCTCGCCGACGCCGTGGCGCTATTCTCGGCCATCCCGAGAGAAGACCTGCGCGTCGTCGCCGCCGAGAGGCCCTTTCTGGCCGCGCTCCCCAACACGTCGCGGCATCTCATCACCGTCAGCGAAGGCTCACGCAGGAGATCCGGCGTCATCCGGTCAGCCGTCCGTCACCTCAGATCCGGGGGTGCCGTCCTGACGTTCCCAGGAGGCCGCATCGAACCCGACCCGGCGGTGCTGCCGGGGGCGGTCGAGTCGCTGGAGCGATGGTCGGGGAGCGTAGACCTCTTCGCGCGGCTGGTGCCAGGTCTCACGGTGACGCCCGTCGTCGTTAGCGGGGTGCTCTCACGCGCCGCGCTACGAAACCCGCTCATCCTGATACGGCGCGAGCGCAGCGACCGCGAGTGGCTCGCAGCGACATTCCAGATGCTCGTGCCCGCCCTCCGCAACGTCACGACCCGCGTCGAGTTCGGCGTTCCGATTCGCGTGGAGGATGGGGATCGTGTGAGCCCGGCGGTGCTGGAGGAGGCGCGACGTCTGATCTCGCGCACGCAGGAGGGAAGGAAGTCTCCATGAACGATTCGCGCACGTCCGCGGACACCGCGCTCGTCATCGGGATCACGCTGCTCACCGTGGGGACCGCCGGCATACACCTGCAACTTAACTTCCCGGATCCGGTGTTTATCCTCAACGGTCTCGGGTACCTGACGCTGCTGGCCGCGCTGTACCTGCCGGTACCCCGGCTCGCCGAACACAAAGACGTCGTGCGGCTCATCCTGATCGGGTACGCCGCGTTCACGATTTTCCTCTGGGTCGCTATCGGGGAGCGCACACCCATTGGGTACACCGACAAGGTGATCGAAGTATCCCTGATCGCGCTGCTCATGATCGAAGCCCGCCGCTCGCGCCGGTAGCGCCGCCGGTAGCGCCTCACCAGAGGCTATGGGACCATGCAGTAGGCTGAACGGAGGCGTGCTCATGAATCGCGAAGAAGACCTGGTCGGTACGAGCCCGCGCTGGGCACCGAACGTTATCCACACCTGCATGGGCATCGAGCCGGGGGAGAAGGTGCTGGTCTTCGTCGACGACGAGATAGTCGAACTGGATGTACCATAGGATGCGCGGCGATTATCGAGGGAGATAAAGCGTATGACACGAGAACTCCGCTTCGGCGTCGCGACCCTTCAGAATGCTTCCTGGAACACGCTGGTGGAGCGCTGGCAGTGCCTCGATGAGTTCGGCTTCGACAGCGCCTGGGTCGCGGATCACTTCGTCAACTCCTTTTTCCCGAGCGAACCCTTTCTGGAAGGATGGACGCTTCTGTCGGCGCTCGCCACGCATACCCGGAGAATACGCCTCGGGACGATGGTCACGAACATCTCCCTGCACAACCCGGCGGTTCTGGCGAAGCAGGCTCTCACCGTGGATCACGTATCCGGTGGAAGGCTGGAACTGGGGATCGGCGCTGGCGGAGCGCCCACCGACCACACGATGACGGGAGCTCCCGACTGGGACCCGCCCGAGCGCGCCGCGCGTCTGCGTGAGTTCACCGAAATCGTGGATCAGCCACTGCGGAACGAGGTAACGACGTACCGGGGCCGTTACTATCGGGTCGAGGGCGCGGAGATGCATCCCGCTCCCGTCCAAAAACCGCGTCCGCCACTTATGGTCGCGGCGCTCGGATCGAAGACGCTACGGATCGCCGCTGAGTACGCCGACTCCTGGAACTTCGTTCCGGAGGATGATCTGACGCCACGAGAAGCCCTGGAGCAAACGGCGCGGCGCAATGAGATGCTCGACGAGTACTGCGCGCAAATAGGCCGGGACCCGGGCGAGATCTCCCGCTCTCTTCTAGCGTGGCCGTTCATGCCCGAAACGCCATTCGATTCGGACGACGCCTTCCACGACTTCATCGGACGATACCGCGAGGCCGGGATAGACGAGTTCATCTTCTACTGGCTGCGAGAAGAGGCTCTCGAATACGGCTACGACGGGAGCATGGTCGTGCGCAGCGTCGACCGCGCCATACTCGAGCGTCTCGCCGGCGAGGTGATCCCGGCGCTACGCGCGGAGCAAACGTGAAGGGAGACATCCATATCGGCCGAAGCGAACAAGACCGTGGTCCGCCGTTACCTCGAAGAGTTCAACGAGGGGAGCCTGGAAGCGGCGGTCGACTTCTCCGAGGATCTGGCGGGCCACGAGCTAGCCAGGGACTGCACGGGCAAGATGGGATCAGACATTCCCTCGCGGGTTTTCACGATGCCTTCCCGGACATCCGGGCTCGTGGATTGGCCTCACCGCATGATTCCGGTCCTACAGCATCAGGTGGTGCTGAGTTCAAGCCACCCACCGCCAGGTCGTGAACAGCGCCGTAAGCGCCACGCCCAACCCCCCGCTAAGTATCAGCCAGGAAACTAGCACCGTCCGGCTACGGGAGAGGAGGTAGCCGAGAACCAGGAATACCGGGAACGCCCCGAGCACGAAGCGCGGCTGGCTCATGAGCGGGAACGACGGGCTGGGCATCAGGACCGGCAGCAGCACCAGAACGAAGGAGTACATGGATAGTCCCGGCGGCAGCACGAAGAGGCCCGCGACCGCGACGGCCAGGAAGAAAACCAGGAACGCGAGGTTCAGCGTGTTCGAGGCGTCGAGCGCCGGAGTCGGGTCGGCACTCACGAAGAGCGTGGCCGGGTCGAGCAGGTACCGTGCGCCTTCCCTGGCCGTTCGCCAGGCGTCCCGCGCGGTCGAGACGGGGCTGGTAAGCTCGCGTCCCCAGTACTCTCCCTGCTGACGGGCGAACACGAGCGGGTCCCTGAACCGCGCCCACAAGAACGTCGCGTACCCGGCCAGTCCCAAAGGGACGAGCGACAACCCAACCAGCCCTCGCGCCCCGAACTCCCGCCGGTGCCACATCCACTCCAGGAAGAGCGGTATCAGGAGAAGGACGCCGAGGTTGCGGGTCGCGGCGGCGAGGGCGCCAAGTATCCCGGCGAGCAAAAGGTCGCGCCGCACGCAGGCCGCCCATGCCGAGCCAGTCGTAAACGCCAGGAACAGCGCCTCCGTGTATACAGCGTTCATAAAAAAGGCCGTCGGGAAGAATGCAAGCGCCAGCGTGGCGGCCCTGGCTGCGCGGGCGTCGTGAAGCTTCTCCGCTATGCGGTAGACGAAGTACAGCGCGAAGAGGGTAGCAACGAGTGAGATCCCCACCCCCCACACCGCCGGCCCACCCCCGATGGCGGCTCCGATCCGCACCAGCATCGGGTACAGCGGGAAGAACGCCGTCGAGGCCGGTTCTCGCGCCCCATATCCTTCCGTGGCGATCTCCAAGTACCACGCCCCGTCCCAGTGCGCCCAGTAATTCAGGAAACCCGCCGGCTCAAGCGGTTCTCCCGCCGGGTCGGCTTGTGGTAAATAGGCCGCCGCCAGTGCGCCCGCCGCCAGGAACAGCAGACGCGACGCGGCGAAGACCGCCAGGACGAAGGGCCAGGCGCCGGGTTTAGTATCGGAGGTTCGGACCACGGCTTATCGCCCACCATGCGCCGCAGAAGGCGAGGACGGCGATCAGGAACACCATCCCGAGCGTCGGGTAGGGGTTGAGGTCGGAGATGCCCAAAGTCGCGTAGCGGGCGGCGTCCACCGTGTAGAAGATGGGGTTGAAGTACGTCGCCAGCCTCAAGATATCGGGCAGCATGCCGACGGAGTAGAAGACCCCGCCCAGGAACGTCAGCGGTTGGATCACGACGCTCGTCAGGAACGAGATGTGCTCTATGCGGGTGGCGAGCGCCCCGACCATCGTCCCGATGGACGAGAAGGCGAAGGAGGCGAGGACCCCGATGACGATGAGCAACAACGGGTTCTCGACGCTCACCCCAACGAACGGAATCCCGACGAGGAAGGTGCAAGTCCCCATCACCACGCCCCGGAGCATCCCGCCCAGTGAGTAGGCCAGGGCTATCTGCAGATCGCTCATCGGGCTGATAAGCACCTCGTCTATGTAGCGCTCGCGCTTGGCGTCGAAGACCGACCAGGAGGAGTTCATCTGCGAGTTGGTGACGAGGCTCATCAGGGCGATTCCTGGCAGGATGTACTCCAGGTACGGGATGCCGTCTATCTCCTTGATGCGCGTGCCGAGGGCGATCCCGAAGACGACCAGGTAGAGGAGGGAGGTCAGGATCTGGGGTACTATCGTCTGCATCCAGACTCGCGTGAAGCGCAGGACTTCGCGCAGGAGCAGGGTGCGGAAAGTTCTATCCGTGAGAAGCATCACCGATCACCTTCATGTAGACCTCCTCGACGTTCCCGGCGGAGTAACGGTCCTTGAGATCCGCGCTGGTTCCCCGATCAACGATGCGACCGCCGTCTATCAGCGCGATCTCATCGCACAACGCCTCCGCCTCTTCCAGATAGTGAGTGGTAAGCAAAATAGTCATGCCGCCGCGGTTGAGTTCTCTGACGTAGCCCCACAGGCTGTATCGCAGTTCCACGTCCACCCCGGCGGTCGGCTCGTCGAGGAAGAGCACCGCCGGGTCGTGCATGAGCGCGCGGGCGAACATCACCCGCCGCTTCATCCCGCCGGATAGCGTGTTGGTCCTCTGGTCGCGCTTCTCCACGAGGCCGAACCGTTCCAGCAACTCCTCGGCCTTCACTTTCGCCTTTTTCCTCGGGACGCCGTAGTAACCGGCGTGGAAGGTCAGAACCTCCCTGACTGTCAGGAACTTGTCCAGGTTCACCTCCTGCGGAGAAACCCCGATCATGCGCCGCGCCTCCCGGAACTCCTTGAAGGCGTCCTTCCCGTACACTTCGACGGACCCGGAATCGGGTCTCGCCAGACTCACGACGCTGTTTATGAGCGTGGTCTTTCCAGCCCCGTTGGGACCTAGTAACCCGACGAACTTCCCCGCCCCGACCTCCAGCGATACCCCGTCCAGCGCGAGGAAGCCGTTGGAGTACGTCTTCGTGAGCTTCCCTATCTTGAGCGCCGGTACGCCATTTCTGGAGACGCCGCTCACCCGAGCGCCTCCGAAGCGGCCTTCTCCCCGGATAGCATGGCGCCGTTTATGGACGAGTCCTCGGTGTACTCTCCGGCGAGCACGAGCCCCGGCGTGGCGGTGCGGTTCTCCGGCAACTTCTCGTGGACACCAGGCGGCTGGGAGAACTGGGCGAACGGGATGCGGTAGACGGCGAGCGGCCGGAGGGCGGCGTCTGGGTACCAGCGCGTGATGTCCGAGATGCCGCGCCTGAAAAGCTCCTCGTCCGGCGCGTCCTGCGTCCCGAGCGCGACGGCGCAGACCAGGCTCTCCCCTGACGGGGCGTATGCCTCCGAGATGTTGCTGATCTCTACGACGTTATTCAAAAACCCTCCGTCCTCACCATTCAACAAAATCTTCTTTCCGGTCCCCAGCCCGCCGGAGGCGTAGTAAAGGCAAGTCTGCCCGACGGACCCTTCCGGGACTGAGACGCCCGCAAGCCTGCCCGCCGCGTGGGCGTCCGTAGCGACGACCACGGCGTCCGCCTCGTGCTCCGCCCCGGCAATCCTCACGCCCGCGACCCGCTCCCCGTCCCGGAGCAATTCCTCGACTGGGCTGTTCAAGTGGATCGCGTCTTCGGGGAGGTGGGATGCGAGCTGTTTCGGGATCTCACCGATGCCACGGGCCGGGATCACCGTCTCGCCACTGGCGAGCATCTTGAAGGTGAAGCGCAGCACGCGCGATGAGGTTCCCAGGTCGCGATCCAGGAAGATGCCGCCATAGAACGACCGGAAGAAGCGGTCCAGGATCCTCTCCGAAAACCCGAGCCCCCGCAGATACTCCAGGCTGGTTACGTCTCCGTCCGCCCCTTCGCCCGCGGACTCGGTTTCATCCTGCCGGGCGCTCGCGGCGAGCTTGAGTGTGCGGAGTTTATCTCCTGCGGTAGCGGCGTCCGAGAGGATAGAGGGCGCGAGGGAGCCGGGATCTCGCCGCGGGTCCGAGAGAATACTTTTCCTCCCTCCCCGGCAAACCACGGCGCCGGGATCAAAGGCTTGGAGTTCGAGCTTCGCGTGATCCAGGTGACGGCTGGCAGCGGGATAGGCGGTGAAGTAGACCTGGAAACCCCGGTCGAGCAGGAACCCGTCCACTTCGTCGGTGCGAACCCGGCCGCCGACGCCGTCCGACGCCTCGAACACGGCGACCTCGGCCCCGCGCTCCGCCAATACCTTTGCACATGTGAGGCCGGCAAGGCCGGCCCCGACGACGATCACTCTCATACGTCGGAAGAGTTTAGCGCATCGAACGCGGGAGGCTATGAGCGGGCACACGTTCCGACTCTGTCCCCATGTTCCGCAACGCAGTTGAGGAGGAGTCCGTGATCTGAACGGTTCAGGTATTAGTTGACCTGGCCCGCCGGAAGGAGACGATGCTCCCTACCAGCAGCACGCATGCCAGCCACGACCATCCGATACCGAAGGACATCCAGAGGACGGTTCCGAAGGGACCCATGTCCTTCGAAACGGCGGCCAGGCCCGCGAGGGCGGCGATCGCGAACGGCAGCGCCCCGAGGGGCGGTAGCAACCCGTCGCGCGCAGATCCGACGCCCAGGAGCACAGACCCGGCGGCGAAGACGGCGAGCCCCGCCCGGAAGGTACGGTAGGCGGGCGCGGCCATGATGTAGGCGCCGTCGAGATCGAGGTAGTATAGGCCCACGTCGCCCGCCAGGATCAGGGCGATGCCACCGAGCGCCGCCCAGAAGCCCGCCTTTGCCAGCGTCCCCCAACGCTCGCCGCGCCACAGGTAGAGCCCGACCAGTCCCACGGCCAGAAGTAGCGGGGCGAAGGGAAAGAGTTTCCAGAAGACGTCCGGGGTCTTGAACTTGAGCTCCGAGAGGTGGACGCCGAGGGGAGAGAGCGCCCACAACGCGCCTCCCGGTATGCACAACAGCCAGCCCCACCGCGCGGTTCCGTACAGCGCCCCTGGCAACGCGCCTCTCCGGTTCGTCTGGAGGCTTGCTCCGGCTCCCATCAGTACATCGGAGGGGACTCGCCGCCCGCGTCCTCGATGACGTACTCGTCCCACATTCGCTTCACCACGTCACGCCGCTCGCCGGAGACGTTCTTGTTCATCTCGGGGTCCTCTCGGAGATCGTAGAGTCGTGCCTCCTCGCCGTCGTTGCGGATCGAGAGTGCGTACTCGTCGTCCTCGGCCCAGGAGTAATTGTCGTAACCCAGGGTGACGTAGGGACGCTCTTGCTCCGGCTCTTTGCCGTCCAGGATCTTCGAGAGGTCCTGCCCGTCCATCGGGTTCGGCGACTCCATGCCCATCTGCCCGAGCACCGTGGGGGCGATGTCGTGGATGGATGCCCTGAATTCGCTGGTCTCGCCCGCTCCCTTGCCCTCCGGATGCCGGACGTAGAAGACGATGTCCTTGAGCTCCGGCCAGATCGCTCGGGCCACCTTGCCGGTGTAGCCATGCTCCCCGAGGGAGACGCCGTGGTCGGAGAAGACGATCAGGAGCGTGTTCTCCATCAGCCCCAGGTCAGTCATCTTGTTCATGAAGCTGCCGAACCACCTGTCGGTCAGCGTGACTTCCCCGGCGTAGAGGGCGCGCATCCGCTTCAGCTCGGCGTCGGTGAGGTAGCCGTCCTCCTCGTAGTTGGGCGTGATGGGCTCGCCGGTGCCTGTGGGCTCGCCGTACATGTTGGCGTACTTCTCGGGCGGGTCCCAGGGCTCGTGCGGGTCGAAGGAGTCGACGAACAGGAAGAACGGCCCGCCAACCTCCGCAGCCGTCTCCAGGTAGTCCATCGAGCGGGTGAAGACCTGGGGTGCGAACCAGTCCTCCTCGCCCTTGCGGTGGGCGACGTTGGCCCGGTACTGGCGGACCTTGTCCCGCATGCTCCCGTTGTTGCCGGGGACGGTGTAGCGGTCCACCTCTTCTTCGGGTGTCGTCTTCATGGCCTTGTAGCGGTCGCGCTCCTGGCCGCGGATGTAGTCGAAGACGTTGTAGCCGCGCTGGAAGTTCATCGAGGCCTTGAACTGGTGATAGGTGTCGGTAATGAGCGCCGTGTCGTAGCCGTTCTCGATCAGGACCTCAGTGAGGGTGGTCTGGTCTTCTGGGATGCGCTGCCAGCCGGCCGGGAAGAAGGTCTCCCCCTTTTGCGGCACCCAGTTCCTGAAAGGCCACGTCCTTATGCCAGTGTAGATCGCTCTCCTGGCATTGATGGTCGGGATGGACTCCGGGTAGGGGCGGGTGAAACGCAGACTCTCCCGCGCCAGGGCGTCGAGGTTCGGCGTCTGAATCCAGCCGTTGCCGTAGACTCCGACATGGTCCCGCCTCAGGCTGTCCAGGTTGACCACCACGACGTTCATCTTCGAGCCTCCCTTTGGAAGATAGTCGCCGTATCGGGAACCCACTGCGGCGGAGGCCCCGAACAGGGCGATCCCGGCCGTTCCGGTCCCGGCGATCTTCAGGAACTGTTTGCGCGTTACGGCGTTCATTCGGGCAAGGATCAGTACTCGGGCAGGGAACCGCCGGCGTCCTCCAGAACGTAGTCGTTGAACATACGGTTCAACACGTCCTGGCGCCGGCCGGCTATGTCGTTGTTCATCTCGGGATCTTCCCGGACGTCGTAGAGCCTGGCCTCCGTGCCGTCTTTGCGGCTGAAGAAGACGTAGCGGTCGTCACGCGCCCACACGCGGTCATCATAGCCGCTGGTGAAGTGGGGGCGTGGCTCCTCCGGCTCGCCGCCGTCCAGCAGCGCCGAGAGATCCTGCCCGTCCATGGGGCCGGGCGGCTCCACGCCGAGCATCCCGAGGATGGTGGGCGCCACATCGTGGGTGGAGGCGTAGAAGTCGCTGGTCTGCCCGGCGCCCTTTCCTCCGGGGTGGCGGATGAGGAAGGGCACGTCGGTTATCTCCGGCCAGAGCGCGGAGGGCAACTTGCCGACGATCCCGTGCTCCCCGAAGGCGTGCCCGTGGTCGGAGAGGAAGATGAGCAGGGTATTCTCGAAGAGCCCCAGGTCTTCCATACTGTCCAGGAAGCGGCCCAGCCAGCGATCCATCATCGTCACCTCGGCCGAGTATCGTGCGTGCATCCGTGTTAGCTGCCGCTCGGTGAGGTAGTCCACGGGACCGTAGACGGGCGTGTAGGGCTCGGGGCCTTCGTAGCCGTCGCTGTACATCTTCACGTACTCCTCGGGCGGATCCCACGGCTCGTGGGGGTCGTAGCTGTCCACCACCAGGAAGAAGGGTTGCTGGTGCCTGGCGACCTCCAGCCACCGCGAGGCCCGGGAGAAGAGCCGCGGCGCGAACCAGTCTTCCTCGGTCTCCCTACCCGCCGTGTTGGCGAAGTACTGGCGGAGCTGCGCCCCGACGGCGACCGGGTTGCCCGTCAGCAGGGACTCATTCACCTTCTCCTCGGGGGCCGTCCAGGACGGCTTGTAGAGGTCTGTCTGCTGGCCCCGGATGAAGTCGAAGGTGAAGCCGCGCTGGAAGTTGTAGGAGGGCCTGAACATGTGCAGGGTGTCGGTCACGAGCAGGTTCTGGTAGCCCTCTTCGCGCAGTATCTCCGCGAGCGTCGTCTGGTCGCTGGGGATAGGCTGCCAGCCCTGGAGCGTCACCTGATCCCACTTGGGGGTGCTCCAATCCTTGAAGGGGAAGGTCCTAAGCCCCGTGTGGATGGCCCGGCGGGCGCAGATGGTGGGCATGGACTCGGGATAGGCCTGCGTGAAGCGCAGGCTCTCTCCGGCGAGGGCGTCTATGTTCGGCGTCCGCGCCCGGTCGCTGCCGTAGGCGCCGACGTGATCCTTGCGCAGGCTGTCCACGATGACGAGCACCACGTTCATCCTGGAGCCGCCGCTCGGGAGGTACTCGTCGGGGAACGCCTGGAGACGATCCGCGGGGCCGCACCCGGCGCCGCCCAGCAGGGCCATCCCCGCCGCACCCGCGCCGGCGGCCTTGAGAAACTCTTTGCGCGTGAGCCCGGTTCGTTTCACGGCAGGGGACCGCCCGCGTCCTCGAGCACGTAACCCTCCCACATACGCCTCACGACGTCGCGGTTGGCCGGGGCTATGTCCCTGTCCATGTTCGGGTCCGCCTCCAAGTCAAAGAGCCTGGCATCCGAACCGTCGTTGCGGGCGAACATGGCGTAGCGGCCGTCCCTGGTCCAGACGTGGTCGTGATAACCGCTGGTGAAATGGGGACGCGGCTCTTCCGGCTCCCCGCCGTCCAGCAGCGCGCCGAGGTTCTGTCCTCCCATCGCCTCCGGACGTTCGATCCCGAGCGCACTGAGGATGGTGGGCGCCACGTCGTGGGTGGAGGCGAAGAAGTCGCTGGCCTCGCCGGCGCCCCGCCCGTTCGGGTCACGGATCATGAAGGTGATGTCCGTCAGTTCCGGGTACATCGCGGCGGACACCTTGCCAACGAAGCCATGCTCTCCGAAGGCGTGTCCGTGATCGGAGACGAACACCAGCAGGGTGTCCTCCATGAGGCCGAGGCCGTTCATCTCGTCGAGGAAGCGGCCGAGCCAGCGGTCCATCATCGTCACCTCGGCGGAGTACCTGGCGCGCATGCGCTCTATCTGCGGTTCGGTCATCCAGTCGGAGGGGCCGCTGCTGGGGATCATGGGCTCGGGGTCTTCGTAGCCGTCGCTGTAGAGCGAGATGTACTCGTCCGGGGTGTCCCACGGCTCGTGGGGATCGTAGTTGTCCACCACCAGGAAGAACGGACCCGCATCCCTGGCCGCCCGCAGGAACTCCATCCCCTTCGAGAACACCCGCGGGGAGAACCAGTCCTCCTCGCGCTCGCGTCCCAGGGTGTTGGCGAAGTACTGGCGCATGATCTCCTCGGCGTGCGAGGCTTTGGGACCCCCGATCAGGACACCCTCGATCTTCTCCTGGGAGGCCGGCGAGAGCGGCATGTAAAGGTCGCGCTCCTGGCCCCGGATGAACTCGAAGGCCTGGAACCCACGGTGGAAGTTGTAGTCGGCGCGGAACTGGTGCAGGGTGTCGGTGACGAACATGGTCCGGTATCCCTCGCCGACCAGGATCTCCGCGAGCGTCGTCTGTTCTTCCGGGATGGGCTCCCAGCCCCAGAGCGCCACGTCGTCCTCATTCACGTTGGAAAGCTCCCAGCCCCGGAAGGGCCAGGTCCTCGTCCCGGTGTGGATGGACCTGCGGGCCGGGATCGAGGGTATGGACTCGGGGTAGGCCCGCGTAAAGCGCAGGCTTTCTCCGGCCAGCGCGTCGAGGCTAGGCGTCCTGACCGCGCGCTCCATACCGTAGGCGCCAACGTGATCCTTGCGCAAACTGTCCACGATGACCAGGACGACGTTCATCCTCGGACCTCCCGTCGGAAAGCAATCGCCGGGTAATCCGGCGAGGCAGCCGCACCAGGCGATCCCGAATAGGGCGAACTCAACGGCACCGGCTCAAGCGACGCTCGAAAAGTCTCTCCGTGTTGAGATCCACCGCAACACCTTCTCCATCTTCGTATCTTCCGGGCACTACCGATCAGCGCCCGCTATCTTAGGATAAACTTTCTGTGTTATCAAATTACGATATCCGCAACCGATTCCAAGCATCCAAGCAGTGAGACGTTTAGGAAATCCCGACCACCATTCCAACGGGCATCAGATGCCGAACGTGGCTACTATACTCGTTGTCCCGGATCCGCGTCGCGTAAACCTCTATCGTAGCTCGCCATCAAGCTGCGTCGTGGTTGTTTTACTCGGGGTCGTGGCAGCGTGTAGACTGCGATAAATGGAAGGATCGTTGTGTTCAGGGATCTGGAACTAGGGGCGATCCGGGCGCACATTCTGCACCATGCGTCGCGGGCACCCGTCTATGGCTCGTGGATGCTCGGAGAGTTGGAGCGGCACGGTTACAGCTTGAGCTACGGTACCCTCTACCCGACGCTGCACCGGATGGAGGAAGAGAGCCTTCTCGTCCGGGAGGACCGGGTGGAGGGCGGCAAGGTGCGCAAGTACTACGCGGCCACGGAGAAAGGTCTGCGGGAGTTGGATCGCGTCAGAGATATGATCCGGGAACTCCAACAGGAGCTCGTCGAAGGCGAAGGTCCGGACCCCGACTAGGGCAGCCCGACTTACATGGCCGAAGGCATACCCGCCGGGCTTTCCCGAATCGGCTCCCAAAGTTTTCCTGCATCTCACCAGAAACTCACGGGGCCAATGCCACCCGTTGCCGCCAGCTGACAAACTAGTGAAACTCTTTTCGCAAATTTTATCGGCGCCCGTTATCTTGTTACGATATCTGGGAACGGGGGTCCAGGCCAGGGGCCTGACGACGGGGCTCACTCGTCGTCAAAGTACGCAACCTATTCGGACGTAATACGGGGGGTAATTTCTGTGTCGGTTCGCGGGCGAGACGAAAAAGATGGCGCGGAGCTGTGGGAGTTGGCGCGGCTGTTCACGAAGCTGGGGTTCGTCGCGTTCGGGGGGCCGGCGGCGCACGTCGCGATGATGCGGGAAGAGGTCGTGGTGCGCCGGCGATGGATGGGCGACCAGGAGTTCCTCGACCTGAACGGGGCGACGAACCTGATCCCCGGTCCCAACTCGACGGAACTGGCGATCCACATCGGGCGGGAGCGCGCTGGCTGGCGGGGCCTCCTGGTGGCCGGGGCCTGTTTCATCGTCCCGGCGACCCTGATCGTACTGGCCTTCGCGGTCTTCTATGAGCGGTACGGCGACACGCCGGCCGGGCAACGTCTGCTCTACGGGATCACGCCGGTCATCATCGCTATAGTGGCCCAGGCGCTCTGGGGACTGTTGCAGACTGCCATCAAGGGGCCTCTCATGGCGATAGTTGGCGCGGGCGCGCTGGTCCTCTACCTCTTTGCGGGCGTAGCGGAGATACCGCTGCTCTTCGGGGCGGCGCTCCTGGTCTTCCTGATCGAGAACGCCAGGCGCAGGTGGGGTCTGACAGCTTCGGTCGCGCCACTGGGGCTCCTGGTTTTGCAATCAGCCGCCCTCGGCGGCGTCGCCTCGATCTTTCTGTCTTTCCTCAAGATCGGGGCGGTCCTCTTCGGGAGCGGGTACGTGCTGCTGGCTTTCCTGCGCTCGGAGTTCGTCGGGCCGGGGATGCTGACCGAGCAGCAACTCGTGGACGCCGTGGCCGTCGGACAAGTCACGCCGGGACCCGTCTTCACCACCGCCACGTTTATCGGATACCTGCTGGAGGGCGTCCCCGGAGCCCTCGTTGCCACGGTGGGCATCTTCCTCCCGGCCTTCGTCTTCGTGGCGCTAACCGGCCCGATCATCCCCCGTCTCCGGCGCTCCCTGGCAGCTGCAAGCCTCCTCGATGGGCTGAACGTGGCCTCCCTCGCCCTGATGGCAGGCGTCACCGCGCAGCTCGGCCGGGCGACCATCGTGGACCCGTTCTCGGCCGCGCTGGCGCTCGCGGCGCTCGGGTTGCTGGTCCGCTTCAAGGTCAACGCCGCGTGGCTGGTCGTCGGCGGCGGGGTCCTCGGGTTTCTTTACCAGTCGGCGTTCGGCTAACGCAGGTTCTGCTACTCCGCGCCGTCCTTCGAGGCCCCCATCGCCCTGGAGATGTACTCTCCCATCTCCCGCATCGGCCCTGTCTCCATGCCGTGGATGTCCTCTTCCCGGCTCCACATGTTATTCAGGGACCGCTGTATGCCAGGGTCTCCGCCGGTGAACTCCCTGACGAGTCCCAGCCATCGCCGGGCCAAGCTTTGCACCCGTTCGTCCGCCGGGTCCGTGCCAGCCTCCATCTCGGCGCGCACTTCCTCCATGAGCCGGGGCCACTCGGCCTCGACTTCCTTGATCCTCTTCTCCCTGACCTCACGCCGCCGCTCTTCGAGCTGCTCCAACTGCTCCGGCGTGTAGTACTTTTCTATCTTTTCTGACATCTCGATCACCTCCGTCGCCATCTCCATGAACTCCCCGGCCGAGACCTCCTCAGCCGGGTCCAACCGCGCCGCCACCGTCTCCAGGAGATCCCTGAGCCTCTGCTGCGCCCGTATCCGCTCTTCCAGCCGCGAGAGGTGGAGTTCGATCACCCGCCGCGCCGAGAAGCCCGGACGGCCCAGAAACGCCCGGACTTCCTCCAGCCCAAACCCCAATGCCCGCAGAGACCGGATCTGCTGCAACCGAACCACGTCATTCGCCGCATACAACCTGTGCCCCGACTCCGTGCGCCGTCCGGGCGAGAGAAGCCCGATCTCATCGTAGTAACGCAGCGTCCGCACGGATAACCCCGTCCGGCGCGCCAACTCCCCCACCTTCCAGACCGTGGACTTCCTCCCTTCTTGTCCCGAAACCGTCCTCATAACCAGGACTGTACAACCTCACGCCACGTGAGGTTCAAGGGATTTCTTATCGAAACGTGAAAATTTCCCGAAGACTACCGGCTACTGTCTGTTCTCGAACTCCAGCCGCACTTTGCGTGTCTCATCGAGTACGAGCGCCGCCTCGAACGGTTTGCCGGCCTTGCTCTTGAAGCCCTTGAGTTTCCCAGTGCGCCCTTTCGTGAGGAGCTGTTTCGCCTGGGCCTCGCTCACGCGCTTGCCGGCGACGGTCTTCCAGACGACGAAATCGCATCCGCTCTGCTTCCACGCCGAGCACCCGAAAGCCTTCTTCGTCTCCACCACCGGCGCGCCGCAGTTCGGGCACGCCCCGACCGTCTCGCCAGAAAGTTTGCTCGTGGACGCGCCTCGCTTTCCGTTGCGTTTTGCGGGGGTGGCGACTTTCTCGCCTTCCTTGACTCGGGCTTCTTCGACCAGGTTGCGGACGAAATCGCCTATGTCCGCCATGAAATCGGGACGGGTTTCTGTCCCATGCTCCATTTTTGCGAGGCGTTCCTCCCAGCGGGCGGTGAGTTCGGGGGATGAGATGCGGCTGTCACCGAGCAAACGGATCAAGGCCCGCCCCTTCCCCGTCGGGACGAGC
>JBPCLT010000038.1:0-6183 GCA_051003015.1 Rubrobacteraceae bacterium
TCTACTTCGGGCCGCTCGGCCTCCTGCTCTACTACCGGTGGGGCCGCCCTCGGAGCGACAAGTGGCAAAAAGAGCACGGCGACGCCCCCGAGAAGAGTCTCCCCGCCGCAGCCGCCACTGGGGGAACCCCGGGCGGCGCCGCCTCGGCCATAGGCCACGTCCTCGGCGTGCCGCTGGTCGTCCTCTCGGGCCTGCCCATCGCCGGCGAGGCCCTCTGGGTGATGATCCTGCTCATCGCCGTGATCGCCACCGCGCTCCTGTTCGCCTTCGAGTACTTCTTCTCCACCGTGCCGACCCGCGGCCTTCCCCGAGGGAAGGGTCTCAAGGTGGCCCTGCTGATAGCCCTGGCAACGGTCCTCGCCTTCGACGTCGGCATGGGCGGCTGGATGCTGGTCCTGCACTTCTTGTTCTTCATGCCCCCTCTCACCGATGTGACCTTCCTGTTCCTCATGCAGGTGGGCTTGATCCTGGGGTTCTTGACCGGCTACCCGGCGGTGCTTTGGCTCGTCCGGCGGGGCGTCAAGACGACCGCGTGAGCGCGGCGCCGGAGGTCCGTCCGTACGACCACGAGGCCCGCAACCGAAAAGCAACGACCAGAAGAGGGAGCAGAGCATGACCCACGCGCGACGGATGATCGAAGCCAACCCGACTTCCGCCCAAGTGGACGCGGCAACGCTGTCAGAGTGCATAGAAGCCTGCTTTGACTGCGCCCAGACCTGCACCGCCTGCGCGGACGCCTGCCTCGGCGAACAGCACCTCAACCACTTGGCCCGCTGCATAAGGCTCGGCCTGGACTGCGCCGACCTGTGCGGGGCGGCCTGCAGGGTCCTCTCGCGCCAGACGGCCTTCGAGCTGGAGACGGCGCGAGGCGTCCTTCTGGCCTGCGCGCGGTCGTGCCGTGCGTGCGGCGATGAGTGCGAGCGACACGCCCGCGACATGGGCATGGAGCACTGCCGCCTGTGCGCCGAGGCCTGCCGCCGCTGCGAGGCGGCCTGCAACAACCTTCTCTCCGCGATGGGCTCGTAGGACATGCCCCTTGGGTTTAGCGGTCGCGGCCGCGGACGCCCAGCAGAGCCGATGAGCGCCCACGACGGCGGCTCCGGCCTCTTCGGCCACCTCTACGATCCCCTGATGGAACTGCCGGAGAACCTGGGGCTCGGGCGGCTCCGGGCGCAGATGCTGCGGGGGGCGGGTGCTGGAGCTCGGCATCGGAACCGGCAGGAATATCTCCCTGTACCCGCCTTCCGTGGAGCGCCTCCACGGAATAGACTCGGACGAGGCCATGCTCTCCCCGTTGCTATTCATCATGAAAACGCCGCAAAAAGTATTGCAGAGCGCCTTTCAGAGCCGTCAAATCTCTACCGCGATCTACCACGAAACACAACGCTCTTGCTGCAAATACGAACCCGCCGAAGCTTCGGACCAACGCACCAGGAAACGCGCTACATCCTCTCGGGTGCGTTTACGCCTAGCAGGTCGAGGCCCGACCGGAGCACGGTCTTGGTCGCGGCACACAGGGCAAGCCGGCGCTGCCTGGTCTCTTCGTCGTCAACGAGCACCCGATGCACCGTGTAGAACTGGTGGAAGCGGGTAGCGAGGGTTTCGAGGTACGTCGGGATCGGATGCGCCTCCCGACGAACGGCGGCGTTCTCGACCACGCGCGGAAAGTCCAAAAGCTCCAGAGCGAGCGCACGCTCCTCGGGGGCGAGGGGCGCAGCGGGCGTCTCGCCAACCGTTTCGGGGTCCACTTCGGCGCGGCGGAAGATGCTTGATATGCGGGCGTGGGCGTATTGCACGTAGAAGACCGGGTTCTCGTCTGACTGCTTGATGGCGAGGTCGAGGTCGAAGTTCATCTCCGTTCTATGCGAGGATCGGACGTAGAAGTAGCGCGCCACGTCCTCCCCCACCTCGTCGAGCAACTCGTCGAAGGTCACGAACGTCCCGGCCCGCTTGCTGACCTTGACCTGCTCTCCTTCCCGCAAGAGCTTCACTAGCCGCACGAACTCCACGTCAAGAAAATCCTCCGGCAGCCCGAGGGCCACGAGCCCGGCCCGGATGCGTGGCGGATATCCGGCGTGATCCGCGCCGAGAACGTCCACGGCGGAGCGGAACCCTCTCTCCCACTTGTCACCGTGGTAGGCGACGTCGGGGGCCATATACGTGTACGAGCCATCGCCCTTCACCAGCACGCGATTCTTGTCGTCCCCGAGCTTCGAGGAGTCCAGCCAGACGGCGCCCTCGCTCTCGTACACGTGGCCGCTCTCCCGCAACTTTCGCACGACCTCATCGACCTTGCCCGATTCGTACAGGCTCTTCTCGTTGAAGTACCGGTCGAAGCGAACCCCGACTCGGGCGAGCGTCTTCTTGATATCGGACATGCACCAGCGGGTGGCGAAAGCACTGATCTCCGGCAAAGCCTCCGCCGGGTCCATCTCCATCAGACGCTCACCATACTCGCCGGATAGGTCGCGTGCGATCTCCTCCGTGTAATCTCCCCGGTACAGCACGTCCGGGTCGGAGACGGTCCACTCCTTGCCATACAACTTCGCGTAGCGGACGGCGACGGATTCTCCGAACAGACGGATCTGGTTTCCTCCGTCGTTGAAGTAATACTCCCGCGAGACTTTCCGGCCCGCCGCCTCCATGATACGCGCCAGCGAGTCTCCGTAAGCAGCCTGCCGCCCATGCCCCACGTGCATCGGCCCGGTCGGGTTCACGCTCACGAACTCCAACAAAACCGGCTCCCCAGACGACACCCGCCGCCCGTACCGCGTCCCTTCTCGCAGCAGTCCGTTCAACTCGCCCCACACGGCCTCCGGCGAAAGCCAGAAGTTGATGAACCCAGGCCCCGCGACCTCGACGCGCTCCAAGAACGCCTCGTCCTCCGCGGCTTCCGCTATCCGCTGCGCGACCTCGCGAGGGTTGCGCTTGAAAGTCCGTGCGTTCGCCAGCGCGACGTTGGTGGCGAAGTCCCCATGTTGCGCGTCGCCAGGGCGCTCGACGTGGACGCCGTCCAACTCGACTCCGAAAGCCTCATGTACGGCGGTTCGCACCATGCCGGCCACGCGCTCTTCCAGGCTCATCGGTCGTCCCGTCCCAGAAGCTCGTCCATCAAACGCCGGTTCTTCACCGCGATGCGCTCTGTCTCTTCCCGGTCGTGCTCGAAGCCCATCTCGAAAACATCTCCGGTAGCAGCGCCCTCTGGCAATAGCTCGCGGGGCACGTCGAAGCTACGCCTGCCGACCGGATACGGCATCAACACCGCCCAGCCATCGTCCTCGAACCTGTCTATCTGCACCCGCATATACGTGATTCTAGCATTTAGCGTTCAGCTTTCAGCATCGTGGTTTGCCGCAGCGTATCTCGAAAAAGGCGTCGGCGTCATGTGGTGCAAAGACGCGAATCACGAGTACAAGGCGACTTCCACCGTGGCAGTTGTTGCTGATGGCTGAGTGCTGATAGCTGTTGGCTGCGGAGCGCAGCGGAGCTACCAATGGTACTTCTCGCCGCGCTCTATCTTCACCGCCCGGTAGAGCTGCTCCAGCAGCACGACCCGCGCCAGCGCGTGCGGCAGGGTGATGGGTCCGAATGACCATATTTCGTCCGCCCCGTTCAGCATCTCGGGGTCGAGCCCGAGTGGTCCACCGAGGACGAACGCGACGTGGCTGCGGCCCGATGCGCCGAGCGAGCCGAGCTTGCGGGCCATATCTTCCGAGGCAAGCGGCTTTCCCCTCTCCCGGTCGAGAGCGATGACGTGTGCCCCTGGAGGCAGGCGCTTCGAGATGCGGGTGGCCTCGGTGGCCAGAACTTCGTCCTGGCTCCGGCGATTCATGTCTTCCTCGGGGACCTCGATCACGTCGGTCGGGAAGTAGCGTCGGAGGCGTTTCAGGTAATCTTCCGAACCCTCGGTCGACCATCCCTTGAGACGGCCGGCGGCGACGATGGTGGCGCGCTGGATCACTCGGTATCGAAGAGCTTTTGGGCTTCGCCCTCGTCGTAACGGTAGGCGTACTCGGGGCGCTCCAACGGCTCTCCAACCTCTATCCACGGCGTCGGATGTCTGGCAAGGGCTGCCCTGACCCGTATCTCACCGTGCCCGGCTTCCCGGAGCGCGCTGGTCACCGTCCCGGTCGCGCGGGCTGGCGAGTTGTTGGTCTTTGAGAGGTGAGCCAGGACGAGGTCTTTCAGCCCGTAAGGAGCAAGGTCACAAGCCACCTCCGCCGTCTGCCGGTTGGAGAGATGCCCGTTGCCCGAGGCGACGCGGCGTTTGAGGTCAGCCGGGTACGGTCCTCTCCGCAACCACTCGAGCTCGTGGTTCGCTTCGAGGACCACCGCCTCCGCCCCGCGCATGCGCCACAACACGTCCACGGAGACCTCGCCGAGATCCGTCGCGATGATGGCGGTTCGCTCATCGTCCGAGACGCGCACACCGTAGGTCCGGGAATCGTGGGGCACCTCGAAGAACTCCGCCGTGAGACCTCCGATGCGCAGAGGATTACCGGCCTCAATGACGATCGCGCCGAGCCGCCCTCCGACGTCCGGGGCGGCGTAGATGGGTATGCCGCGCTCTCGCACGAGCGACCGGACGCCGGACGTGTGATCGCTGTGTCCGTGGGTCAGCAGTACGGTCTCCACGTCTTCCAGGCGGCGGCCGATCCGGGCGAGCAGCGCCGCGATACGTCTGCAAGAGAGGCCGGCGTCCACGAGCAAGCCGCCCTCATCGGTCTCCATGTACGTGGCGTTGCCCGAGCTACCACTCGCAAGTACGCTCAACCGTAGGCTCATCCATCATCTTTCCAGGATATCGAGGTTCAGACGAAAAGCGCCGCTGTCACACGGAGTTTACACGGACAGGATACCGCTTACCGCCAATAACGCATCAGGTGTTTTTCTTGACCAGTTCTCCCCGGACTATGAGGCGTTCTTCGTAATCCGGCAAGGTGCAGGTCTGGAGAGAGATGATCGAACGGTCCTCCACCGCGTTCATGACGTCCACATTCTCCGGGCCGACGACTTTCTGCTCCGTGACGCGGTACTCGAACTCTCTACCGGAGGAGTCCTGGAGCAGGATCTCATCTCCCTGTGCTAGCTGGTCGAGGCGGTAGAAGACGTAGTAAGAGAGCGTGTTCGGGTAGCCTATGCGGTGACCCGCGATGAACACGTTCGCCCCATCCTGCCAGGGATATCCGGTGGCCGGGATATGTACGGTTCCGTCCCTGAGTTTCTCCTCCGATAAGGTGTCGAAGACGGGTATGCCTTCCATGTCCAGCGCCGGTATCGTCAGGTAGAGCGTCTTGTCATCGGGACCTCCGGGGTCCCGCCCAAAGTTGAACGGCTTGACGGGCGGTATCGTCCCCACCGACGAGTTTCCGGAGATGAGATCCGCCGGCGTCTCGGGATTTCCTCCGGCGTAGAAGTCCTGATACTCGGGGATGCCTTCAGGCAAGTCATCCGTCTCCGTGCCGTCCGCCGGCTTTTCCCCGGTCCCCGCGTTGCTTTTGGCGACCTCGCCGGTGTCACGGCTAGCGACTTCCTCACTCGACATCCGATCCGCCTTCGAGATAGCCACGTTGAAGGCGACTCCCTCCGGCATCGGCTCGCGGTCTTCGTTGTAGATCGCCCACCTCTCCCGCCCGGAGTCGTACCACACGCCTATCGGATGGTCGTTGTACGTGCCGCCTTCGCCTCCGGGGTTCCAGTTGCGCGTGATGAGGAGTTGAGCTTCGGGGTCACCGTTGATGAGGGGATCATCCATATAAGTGCTGTTCTCGTTGATGTTCCCGGACGCGGCACGATGGACGAATGTGGTCTGGCTTCCCGTCGCCTCACTGGACGTTGAGGAATCGGGCTCCGCTGTGGCAAGTTCATTTGAGACGGCCACGTTAAAGGCGGCACCATCTGGCATCGGCTCACGGTCTTCGTTGTAGATCGCCCACCTCTCCCGCCCGGAGTCGTACCACACGCCCACCGGGTGGTCGTTGTACTCATCTCCGGAGTTCCGGGTTCGCGTGATGAGGAGCTGGACGTCCGGGTTGCCGTTTGCGGGCGGAATGTCCAGGTAGGTGCTATTTCCAGCGGTATTGCCGGGCGTGGCGCGGTGAACGGGCCAATCCGGATCTGGCACAACGGCCACGTTGAAGGCGGCGCCATCTGGCATCGGCTCGCGGTCTTCGTTGTAGATCG
>JBPCLT010000039.1:0-8805 GCA_051003015.1 Rubrobacteraceae bacterium
ACTGGTGGATGATACCGGTCTCGGAGTAGTAGCTTGGCTCAGCCTCGCGGCTCGTGATCTCCGCGTATCCCCCGTCGAGCGGGAAGTCCAGCCCCAGACCCTGTTGAATCACCGTGTAGTTCTGCCCGCGGTCCAGCACAATGTCCCCAGCCACGACCACGCGCCGCAGTTCCCCGCCATCGGGGACCGTCGCGTCCTCCGGGGCCAGAGGATAATCTTCGTGGGACGCTGCGCCCGGCTCCAGGAGGGACTCGCCGCCTACCGCGAGAGCCTTGACGCAGGGACCGGCCTCGCTCCACGACACGAGGCCCAGCGCGCCGGGGGTCCGGCTCACATGGTCAACGACCGCGCCCGATGAGTCGAGGTTCTCGAAATCGGAGCGTCCGAGTAGCTTCTCTGCCGTCTCACCATACGTGCTCGGAACGGTGAGATCCCTTTCCCCCGACAACTCTTCCATGCTCACTGTCTCCCGCATCGAGGTGAGATGCGTGATGGGCATGAGGGCCGCGCGAGGCTCGGGTTCGGGAGGTTTCCGGGGAGCTTCGCCGGTGGTTTCAGAACTCGTTTCGGACCCGGCTTCAGCGGTCGTCTCCGGCTTCGCCTCGGGTTTGCTCTCGCCGGATCCGGTTTCAGGTTTGTTCGAGGATGCTTGATCCCGCGGCTGCTCGGCGGTGCAGGAAACGAGCAGCATTACCAGACAAACGAGCATGGCGCCCGTTGACGTCACCGGTTTATGAAGCGAATTCCTCAACGGCATCGTTCTCCTGGCGTCGAGTACGTCGCCAACTCTACCAAGATCCGGGGATTCCGCGCACGGCATCGGTGACCCGCGACCGGACGCTACGGCTCATTCTCACCGTCTTTCGGGTGGAAGCGGGGTACGTTGAGGCCGGGCCTGATGGTGGCGAGGCGCAGCCTGAAGACAGTTCCCACGGACAGGAGGTAGAGCACAATGCCGTAAGGCCAACAAGATGCCAGTGCCGCAAGGCACGCAGTAGCCTCGCCATGTCGCAACCCAAGACGCGAAGTGCTCGACCGGATTCCGTATGACCGGGCGTGACGGGAAATCTAGGGACCGTGTCCGAAGAGCCGACGGGTGAATTCGTTGGTGAACTTGCGGGTGGGGTCGTGCTTCTCGATGAGGGCCTGGAGCCTCGCGAAGTCTTCCTGATGCAACTTCGCCAGGTCCTTTCCGGTGAGGTCCTCGCAGTATTTGCCCAGGTGCGGGCGCGCGCCGATCTCCCTGACCAGCTCCTCGGCTGCCGCGTAGTACCGTTCAAAGCCGCGCGAGTCGGTGCAGACGAGGTCTATCCACGCGCAGCGCCGGTCTCGTCCCGCGCCGATCAGGGTGCGGTCGTGCCCCTCTGGCGTGAAACGCACCTCGAAGAGCGTGTACGGCAGCCCCGAGGGATACATCTCTTCGTAGAGCCCGATGAAGCGCCGGGACGCCTCGAACGTGTCCTCGAAAGGGACCGTGAACTCCAGTTCCTGGTGCAGGTGGTAGATCGTCCTGTTAAAGGCTTTGTTGCTCTCCATCACCACGTGAGAGCCGAGTTCGATACCGTACATGAGGGGCGAGAATTTTGCCAGCAGCCCACTGTGGGCGAGGAAGTTCCCGACCCACGCGGCCAGCAGGGCGTCGGCGGAGGTCTTCAGGAATTCCTTCAGGCCGCCGAGGGGCGAACGCGCCTTGCTGCTGCGGTTCCACGTGTTGATTCGGCATTTATCCGTGAACGGGAAGAGGTAGAGGCTGAGGTGATCGTTCTCATCGAGGAGCCTGTCGAGGTTGCTCTCGACGAACGAGAGGCCCCTCGTCTCGACCCTCTGCTCGACGGAGAAACGCTCGACGCCCTGGACCGTCACCGACGTGATCACGCCGACCGTCCCGATTCCCCCTATCGCCGCCCTGAAAAGGTCGTCCCCCGGCCGACATTCGTGGATCTCCCCTCTTCCATCCACCAGCTCGAGGCGCGTGACCGACTCGCTGACGAAGCCCCAGTCCCTGCCGGTCCCGTGTACGTCGGTGGAGAGGATGCCCGCGATGCTCTGTGCGTCGTGGGACGGCAGCGCGCGGAAGGCCCATCCTTCTTCCAGAAGCAACTCCACCACGTCCCGCACTCGGGTTCCGCCCTTCACGGTGATCTGCTTCGCCGCCCGGTCCTTGTGGATCAAACCGCTGTAATCATCCAGAGAGACCAGAGCGCCGCCGGACACCACCCCGGCATTGAAGGAGTGTCCCGAACCAAACACCCTCAGGCTCCCGGAACGCTTTACCAGGTCCACGATCTCCTCTTCTGTGGTGGGCCGGACGAACTCCTCGGGCGTGTACCGGAAGCCCCTGGCCCAGTTCATGAAAACGCCCCGGCTGACCCTTCCCTCCAGCCAGACGTACCTCCCCAACGTCACCGCGTTGAGGATGACGTTCACGGTGGTGGCCGACCCGGCCCTCAAGTAGCTCCGCAACACCATCGTCTCTCCTCTATCCGGGCGCTCTATCTACCTTGAAAGAGGCGGAGCCCCGCTCCGGCGAGACGGGCGAGACCACCGGCCGCCTTCTGGCGGTGCTCAACGTCGTCCGCCGCCAGGTTCAGAAGGAATTCTCCCCCGACCTCGACGCCCTCGAAGGAGAGATCCAGTAGGTATTCTCGCCCATCTCCGTCCACGGCGAAGAGGTGGCAGGCCGGGTGGGTCTTCTCCGGCGAGACCACCCACGAGCCGCAGTTGTAGACCCGCATCCGCTCTTCGTTCTCATCGTCTCCGCGCGAGGAGAGTGCAAGGTCGCCGAAGCCGCCGCGGTGGGTGTCGCCGTAGACGAATACGAGCCGGTCTGGGTCGAGGTTGGCGGCTTGCACGTGGGAGCGCAGGGGTTGGGCGAAGTAATCCGTGAATCGCTCCAGGGAGGAGTCGGCGGGCGTTCCGTCCGGGTTGGTGAGGCGTTGGACCCTGTCGGGATCGGTGCGCGTGAGGTCATCTCTTCCAAAGGCCCGGCTCGACGGGTATAGTCCGCGCTTCGCTTCTCCCTCGGCCCCGAGGAGGGTCATCAGGTACCAGAGCTCATCTGACCGCGAGGTGGGCTCGTTCTTCGAGCTCGGCCAGAAGGAGTCCACGAAGGGGGTTACGATCTCCTCGAGATCCTCGATGGTATCGGCCTCTTGGAGGTCTCGTTGCACCGCCGCGAAATCCACGTCCATCACAGGGCGGTCGAGGCGCGAGCGGTCGAAGAGGCGCAGGAGGTCCCGCGTCCTCGACGGCGCGACCTCGGGCCTGAAGTGGGTCCCGTGGGCGAAAGCGTATGTCGTCCCGGCGACCTCCCCGGCGTAGACCGGGTTCGCCACCAGGAGCTCGAAGGCGGCTTGCGGGTTGTTCTCGATCCACCACCACGCCCATCCCCTGGGATATCCGAGCAGTATGGACATCAACTCCTCGGCGCTGGGGTACAGGCATTTCCCGCCCTCGGCTACCGTCAGCCCTTCCGGTCCCGTCACCTTCGGGGAGTTGTCGAGTTTCGCCGCCATGTCCGTCCATAAGGTGTGATCGTGATTCCCCGGTACGTAGACCACCCTCTCGATCTTCAAGGCGTGCCCGATCATCATTGAGAATGCGTGCCCGGACGCCGAGATCTGGGAAGTCGAAGAGAGCGTGCGGTCCACCACGTCCCCGACGAGCACCAGCGTCCCGACCTCGACCTCCCCTCCGCCCGGCCCGCATCCATCCCCGAACACGGGCTCCCAGAAATCCAGGCTCTCGTACAGCACCTCCCACACGTGCTGCAGCCCACGCGGGAAGGAGAGCAGCGAAGTCTCCTCGCCCAGGTGCGTATCCGAGAGCGCCAGCAACTCCAACCTCTTCCTTCTCCGTTCCACGGCGCACTTCTCCTTCCCGATCCCTGGGCCAGATCCGTGCCCACCATGCACGTTAAGTTATTTTCTCACGAATCCCGTATCCGCGCGCCCGCAGAAGGTCCGGTGGATACGCCAGGCAAGTGCCGAGAAGTACCGGGAGTGCGGGAGAATAGGTAGCTTGTGGAGTCTCATCCTATTTTGTTCTCGCCGTTGAGCTGCTCCAATGAAGCGGTTAGGGCGCCTATCAGGTTGCGGGCATCGAGCCGCGTGAGTTCGTCGTAATCGCTCTTATGGTAGCTCTCTTCTAGCGTGAGTCCTAGCTTATTGAGGAGCCCGCCTATGTAATCGATCTGCTTGTCCGTGGCTTTCTTCCGGTCCAAGTCGTCATCAAGAGCCTTGTCAGGATTAGCCATGTACTCTGGCGGCCCCGTTGTAGCCCAATTTTTGAGGATGCCTGCGACGTACTTGACGTAGTTGTTGCGCTGTTGACGAGTGGCAATCTGGATAGCCGCCTTTATCCACTCGTGATCGTAGATCTCCACGAACCTGTATATAGCCTCCGCATCGTAGCCTGACACGGTGCGCGTTTTTCTGCACTCTGCCCAGTAGCGCATAACATTTTCGACCTCCGAACGTCTCTCCCTGAGTCTCTGAACCCTCTTCTCCTTGATCTTTTCCCGCCAACTTTCTTTCGTATGTCCGTGCGTAAAACGCTCGATAAGCTTAGCCGACTTTCCGCTATTACACTCTCGGCAGCTCGTTATGAGGTTCTCGAAGGCGTCTGTACCACCCAGCGCTACCGGGATCAGGTGATCCGCCTGCAGTTCGACTTCAGGAGCCCGCCTACCGCAATATTGGCAAGTGTGTTTGTCACGCTGAAAGATTTCGAAGCGCAATGCGTTGGAGACTTTTCGCACGTTCTCCTCTAGGCCCAGCATCTCCAAAGTCAGAGCAGAATTGACAAAAACTCCCCTACTCGGGTGCTGCAACAACAGTCCGAGCTGACTAAGTTTCGTCACGTAGCTTTGCTCTGAGACAACTCCGGCTCTGTCACAGATTTCTTCCCATGTCGGATGTTCACTCTCCCTAATGACCTGTATGAAAGCCCGAAGAAAGAGCTTGTGCCTGCGCGTGAGCTTCGAGAGCGCCCAGCGGACGTGCTCGGGGGTTGAGACCCGTTCTTTGTGTTTCTCGTGGCGCTCGATCTCTCGATCAAGAGCTTCTTCGCTACGCCGACGCTCTTCTTCGGCTCGTGCGGCGCTACAGTAGTCGCAGGTGCATCCATAGCTCCACCCGTAACTCCTGCTCGCATGTCCGCACGCCCGGCATTCCTTTTCGTCGCGGTCGCGAGCGCTTCGGGAAGGATAAACCAGGGCAGCCGCGCAGTTAGGACACTCTTCGCCTGTGAGCAGAGGGTTGATAAAACGGTGAACCGGCTTCGAAAGTCCGAAATGACCCTTAAGTTCGTTGGTAGGTAGGTCCGTTTCCCAATAAAACTCGCTAAGCTCGGCTATTTGTTGATGCGTGAGCTTCAGTGTAGCCTACCGGCAAAATTGGAGGACGTGATCGTTGTGTGCTAGGTACGGCATTCCGTGTCTATTTTATCGCTTGCTACGAACACTGCGACTCTCGCGGCGGGTAGTATCCTCAGTTAAGCTTCCTGCGATCATGGTCAAGCTCTTTCATTGGAGAGAAATAGCTGATGATTTCTAGCATGGATCGCTGGAGGGACGTCGTCGCCTACATATGCGGAAACTACCCGTACCAGGATGAGCTCTCCAACGCTCGTGTCACGAAGATGGTCTATCTGGCTGATTGGAGATCCGCCATCACTCACGGGAAGCAGCTAACGAACCTGGAGTGGGAGTTCAGTCACTACGGCCCTACGTGAACGACGTGATCCGGATAGCCGAGACGGACCCCGCTTTCAAGGTCGTTTCGACCAGGAACCCATACGGCGGCCAGAAGGATCTTTTCCTGGTGGCGGATGACGTCGCCTATCCCTCCGTCACGGATGAGGAGAAGGAGTTGCTGGACTTCGTTATAAGCACCTCCGCCTCCAAGAACTGGGACGACTTCGTTAAGCTCGTCTATTCCACCTACCCCATCGTCACCCAGGAAAGGTTCTCGAAGCTCGATTTAGTGGGACTGGCCGAGGAGTACGAAGAGAGCATCCCGCTGCTAGATCCGTAAGGCTGCCGCAGGAACTACGGTGGCCGACTCCTCGTCGGGAGTGGCGAAGGCGACTTCAGCGAGGGATCGGCTCTATCTGCTCTACTTCGCCCATCTCTTTTTCGTCGTTGATCGCCCAGTAGAGATCCAGGGCGAGCTGCCCGTTGAGCCAGAAATCCGGGGTGGTGTCGAACGCCTTCGCCAACCGCAGGGCCGTCGAGGGCGTGACGCGCCGCTTGCCGTTTACGAGTTCGTTCACCCGGACGTAGGGCACTCTTATCCTCCCCGCGAGTTCGACCTGGGTCATGCCCAGCGGCTTGAGGAACTCTTCGAGCAACATCTCTCCAGGGGATGTTGGAGCCCTGTCCTTCGGTATACGCACCTCTTCGCCTCCTACATGATGTTCAACCAGCGTGGCGCTGGCTAAGACCTTATTAGCCTGACCTCTACTTCCAGTTCGAGTTCTTCCCAGACCCGGTCGGTGGTGAGGACCGGGAGATCCAGCCGTTGTCCCAACGACAGGCATGCCCGATCCGCCAGCGAGAGTCCCCTGGACTTCGTCAAGGGGCGTAGCATCGCGGTGCGAAAAGCCAGCTCCCGCCCGAAGTCGTGTACCTCCAGGGCGAGTCCTTCCAGGGCTTCCCGGATGGCCTCTTCCGGCATACCGCCCTCGGCCAGTTTTGCGGCCACCTCCGAGAGGTTGACCGCGCTTATCGCCGCGTCGGGTACGGCCTGGGCCACTTCCTCGTGTCCGGGTTCTCTGTTCAGCAGCGCAAGGAGAGCCGAGGCGTCGAGTACCACCTCACTCACGGACGGCTTCTTCTCTCCTCTCGGAGATCAACTCCTCGGATAGGATACGTTCCGCCGGGATGTAGCGCCTCACCAGAGCCTGCGCCCGCGCTACGGCCTGGGCGGGGGTGTAGAGGTGCAGCCCTTCGTCGTCCAGATGCATGATGATCTCATCCCCGGACTTCAGCCCCAACCGGCGCCGATACTCCGTGGGTATGACGATCCTGCCACTCTGTCCGAGTTTTGTCCTGATCTCCTGCATGCGCCATCTAAATAGGACTCTACCATTAACATCTCATTCCGGATCGTATTCGCGTATTCGGTCTTGCTCCACGATCCAGAGACGGCCGGACAGATCCTCGTTTCCTATGGCTTGCAACAAGATTCGTATGCGCTGGCGGATAGCATCCAACTCTATCGGGTGAGGAACGCGCAACACGGCGATGCCGGTGTACTCGCGCGGTGGGAATCTGAGCACGTTGGGAAAATCGAGGTCGAGCGTGACGAGCGTCCGTCCTTCGGTTCGGCACGCTTCGATTAATTCTTCGTCATCAACACCGCCGAGGTTCTGACCGTTGACGGTTGCCACGTCGTGACCGGATGCCACGAAGAGGTCTATTGCCCTGTTGCCCAGGTTTTCGTCGAGCTTTGCCTTCAAGCCGGGCGTTCGAGCGGCACGTCCACGAACCGTTCACGACTCATCCCCGCCCCATAGGCCACGCAGGCGAGCACGTCTTCACGCGCGAGTTGCGGGTACTCTTCCAGGACTTCCTCGACGGGGAGTCCCGAGGCGAGTAGGTCCAGCACCAGAGAGACCCAAATGCGGTGTCCTCGTATGCAGGGTTTACCGAAGCATATCCGGGGATCTATGGAAATCCTCTCCAACAGCTTTTCGCGATCCATAGTCTTCTCCCGTGACGGGCATTTGCGCGAATTCTACTCCGTTTGCGATTGAGTCGAAGCTGACGGGATTCTTCCGCGTTTAGGCGTCGAGCACCACATCGGTTAACGGGCTTCCGATGCAGATGAGACGGTAGCCTTTCTCCTGATCCTCGTCGTCGAGGGCGAAAGCGAGGTCCTGGTCCATCTCGCCTTCGAGGCACTTCTGCATGCAGGTGGTACACGTTCCGCTGCGGCAGTCGTAGGGGAGGGTGAGGCCGGCGTGCTCGGCCTCTTCAAGGATGTACTCGTCCTCGGCCACGTCTACCGTGACGCCGCGCTTCTTGAATGTGACTTTGTGGGTTTTCGCCATGTGCGCTCCTATGAAGAAGGCCCCGACCCCGACTCGCGGGACCGGGGCCTTGTTTCGGGTGCCTCGCTAACTATATCTCTTTGACTTCAAAATCTTCGCCGGGGGCGCCGCAGACGGGACACTCCTCGGGGGGCTGGACGCCCTCCAACTCCTCGCCGCAGGTCGCGCAGACCATCGTGACGGTCATCGGCGGATGCGGGGCTTCGCCGTTCTCGGCCTCGATGTTCTCGCCGGTGTCTTTGGCGAGGTCAGCTATGGAGACCTTGCCGGTTATGACGTCCTCCATCGTGGTCCGCGCCCCAGAGAGCGACTCCTCGACGAGCGCGAGGTCTATGTGCGCCGTGCCGCGCTCGCGCGCGAGCTTCTCGGTCATGTTGCGCGAGATGTTTCGCATGAAGCCTTTCGGCGCTCGGTCGAGGCGTTCGATGGCGTCCTCCGTCCAGGCGAACTCCTTGCTGCCGCCCTCCGGGACCAGCGCGCCAGCCTTCTGGAAGGCGGAGTGGTCTATGGGACATGCGCCGCCCGAGGTCTCCTGCACCTGCTGTTTGGCGTGGCTCACCGGGCAGCCGCCGGACTTTACTTCGGGGGCCTCGCGGCCCGTCTCCTCGCTGTACTGCTGCTCTACGTACTCGCGGGTGATGGTGCTGTAGCCTTTTCTGAGCGCGCTCTTCTCGGCGCGGGCCTTGACCCGGCGCTGCTCCTGCCACTCTTCGAGGGCGTCGAGGAAGGTCTTCGCGTCGTCGGTCCAGT
>JBPCLT010000040.1:0-4584 GCA_051003015.1 Rubrobacteraceae bacterium
CCGCCCAAGCTCCTCCAGCCGTAGAGCCTCCCCCGCTCCCACGAGTAGCGTCCTACGATTGCCGTCCTCGTTCAAGCTCTCCCCAACGTCCATGAACCTATTATATCATGTAATTTATGTTTCAATACTTCGTCTTCCGTGTGATCCGCGACTATGATATCCGCGCGCCCTTCGAGGGTACGGGTAAGTTTGTCGAACCAGCGGATCTGACGCCGGGCCAGGCGGCGGGTGCGGGTGGCTATTAGCTGTTCGGCTTCTGGGAGCGAGATGTATCCCTCGAGGTGTTGGCGAAGTTCCCGGACACCGATGGAGGTCTGGACGGATTGGTTCGGGGGATTGCCTGTCTGCTCCATCTCCTCAAGCATCCTGGCCTCATTGAGCCCGTGGCTCGATATCGTGCGTGACCTCGCATCTATGGAATCGTCCAGGCTCGGACGCGGTGGGCGAAGGTGGATCAGGGTGACATCGAACAGGAGATCTCCATCCCATATGGAGGTCAGGGGCGACGCTCCCACCATCCGCAGCTCCTCCTCCCGCGCCGCCCTTCGCAGGTTTCCATGATATCCATGATCCCCTCGCGCCAATACAGCCCTCTCCGCCTGAACGCGGACATCCGGTTCCACCCTGGGCGCCAGCGCGATATCGAGCAACACCGCATTCAGGTACATCCCCGTACCGGCGTCGAGGATTATGGGGCCGTCCGCGTCTTCGATGATCTCGTGCGCCGCAGACCTGTGTCTCGCCACGGTCCATTCATCCGCCACGGAGACCACCCCGATGAGCTCCGCCGGACGGTCCCTGGCCTGGTTGCTCGTTATCGGCAACTCCCTGTAGACCTGCATGGAGTCCACCACGACGCACGTCGCCCGCAGGCCGGTCTCCTCCGTAAGGCGGGATGATATATCGTCGGAGAGCCGGCTCTTCCCGCTCGCCGTGGGACCACAGACCGCGAGGACCTTCTTCCTTCTTATACTTGATTCAGGCGAGGGGCCCTCCGGCATAAAGTACGTGCGGGCCCGCTGACTCTATCCGAGCCCGCACGTACTCGCCAGGCTCCGCATTAGCGCCGACGTGTACGGCGTGACCGCTCCAGGTCTCCCCTATCGCCTTACCGCTCTCGGCGCGGCCGTGCCGGATGTAGATCTCCTCTACTCCCCCCACCTTGCGCTGGTTCCTCTCGAACGCGCCGCGCTCGACCAGACGCAGCACATCCATGAACCGCCGCTGCGCCACATTCGGGGGAACGGATTCACCCAAACCCGCCGCCTCCGTGCCCCTCCTGGGCGAGAACTTGAACACGTAAGCCGAGTCGAAGCCGCACTCCTCGACCAACTCCAGCGTCGCCTCGTGGTCCCGCTCCGTCTCACCGGGGTGTCCGACTATGATGTCGGTGCTAAGGGTGCCGTCCGGCACGCTCTCCCGGAAAACTTCGATCTTTCGCCGATATCGCTCCGCTTTGTATCCCCGATGCATCAACTTCAGCATCCTGTCTGACCCGGACTGGACCGGCAAATGCAGCCGCTTGACTATCGAGGGTCTCCGTCCCATCAACCGCAGCGTCCGGTCCTCCATGTTGGACGGATGGCTCGTCGTGAACCACGCCCTCGGAGCGACATCGGATACGCGGTCCAGGAGATCGCAAAACCTCTTCCCATCTCCAGACGGATTTCTCCAGGCGTCCACCGTCTGGCCGAGCAACGTCACGTAACCAGTCCCGCTCGCAACCAGCCTCTCGACCTCCTCGACCACGTTATCCAGCGGCCGGCACACCATCCTGCCCCTTACCGTCGGCACGATGCAGTAGCTGCACTGGTAGTTGCACCCGGTCATTATCGTTACGAACGAGCTGTGCTCACCCTCCATCCCGGCCAGCTCAGGGGTGAACGTCTCTCGCATCGTCGGCAACCCCACGAACTCCGCCAATTCGTATGTATTATGGGTACCCAGCACGAGGTCTATCCCGAACTGCTCGCGGAGTTCCTGGGACTCCTCGGCCGCGCCGACGCATCCGGTGAGGGCGACCTTCTTGACCCGGCCTTCGCGCTTCAGGCGGTTCAACTCGCCGAGATGGCCGCGCACGCGGTCCACGGCGTTCTCGCGGACATAGCAGGTATTGAGGATGACGATGTCCGCCTCCTCGTAGGCATGGACCTCCGCGTAACCGGCGTCCAGGATCATGCGCCGCATCCGGTCTGAGTCATGCACGTTCATCTGGCACCCGAACGTGCGGATGCACGCCGTCTTGTAACCCCCATCCGGCCCCGGCGCTTGCATGGTGGCTGGGCCCGCGGATCTCGCCATCTTCTTTCGAGATAGCGGCACGAGCGGCGCTTCGGGTGGTTGGATCAATGGCACATCGCTCTTTTGTCTCACTCGTACTCGTCCTCCGGCTCGAAGACCTGGGCTTTCAATACGACTCCTCCGCCGCGGGCCTCGACCTCAAGCTCCCCCACCTCGAGGTAGCTCTCCCGCGCCGACCTCTCCAGTATAGCCCAGATCTCCCGCACCTCTTCCGGTCTCAACACGAGGGATTGCGAACCTCCTCGACTTCCGCCTTTTCCCTTTCCCCCACGAGTCATTCTATTTCTCGTATCCTCCGGCGAAACAGGGAATACCCGCAGGATCTCACCACGCGCCACTCTCTGGATGGTCCTTGTCGAGACCTGAATACCCACTTCCTCGGCAAACCGTGAGATCCCACCAACCACGCCCTCTCCAACTTTGGCCTCCCGGTCAATTTGTATTATGCGGTTACGCAATAGCGTTGCGAGTATTCGCGACGGAGAGGCGAGGTAGAGGTTGGGGGGTTCGATGGAGGATGGCGAGTCCCGGAGGAAGGTCCGCAGCGTGGCGTCCAGGTTGGAGCGGGAAGGCCGGGACCCGGATTGCAGGGCGCGCTCGGGCATCGAGTGAGTGTCGAAGGTTGCGTGGATGGAGGTGGGATCCTTCGCGGAGGCGACGCCGGCGTTCACGGCGGCGCGCTGAATATGATAGAGGGACAGACCGGCGCCATGAGGAACGGCGTGCGGCGTCGAACCGGTATCGGCGACGGGCGTCAGGTGGCGGGTGGTGACGCCGGGCTCGAAGACGAGGTCGCGGTGAGACTCCGGGATGCCGCTTCCATCGTCGAGGACGGTAAGCGTGCGGTAGCGGCGAGCGTGGAGGCTGGAGGCGACGTAGACGTTACGCGCCCCGGCGTCGCGGGCGTTGCGGACCAGTTCCAGAAGCGCGTCCTCGACGGTGTTGACGCGGGAGGGACCGCGCCGGGAGCCCTCGATGCCTGTCAGGCGGGCGAAGCCGGAGCCCAGGTCCCGGTACGGTCCTTCCAAAAGGCGCTATCCCCTGACCTTTACCGCGCGACCTCGCTCACGCGGCTCTCGCGGATCACGGTGACTTTGATCTGGCCTGGGTACTCGAGGTCATGTTCGATCTTCTTGGAGATGTCGAGAGCCAGCTTGGCTGCGATGCGGTCGTCCACCTCGGAGGGCTGGACCATCACCCTTACCTCGCGGCCGGCCTGTATCGCGTACGCTTTGTCCACGCCCCGGTGTCCCAACGCAATGTCCTCCAGCGAACGCAGACGCTCGATGTACGTCTCGGTCGTCTCGCGCCGGGCGCCGGGGCGGGCGGCGGAGACGGCGTCGGAGGTGGCGACCAGCACGTCCTCAACAGTCTCCATCTCGATCTCGTGGTGGTGGGCGGAGATCGCGCGCACCACGTCGTCCGATTCACCGCTCTTCTTGGCGAATCGGCCGCCGATCAAGGCGTGAGTTCCCTCGACCTCGTGGTCTATGGCCTTGCCGACGTCGTGAAGGAGGGCGCCACGGCGGGCTATCTTCACGTTCGCCCCGAGCTCCTGGGCCATCAGACCGCACAGATTGGCGACCTCGACCGAGTGAGAGAGGACGTTCTGGCCGTAGGAGGTGCGGTACTTCAGGGCGCCGAGGAGGCGAATCAGATCCCCGTGCATGCCGCCGGAGATATTGGCGTCATAGACCGCCTGCCGTCCGGCCGCCTTCATCTCCTTCTCGGTATCCTTGCGGGCCTTCGAGACGATCTGCTCGATGCGCCCCGGATGTATCCTTCCGTCCTGAACCAGCCGCTGCATCGAGACGCGCGCGACTTCGCGCCGCACAGGATCGAAGCTCGATAGCACGACCGTCTCGGGGGTGTCGTCAATGATCACATCCACCCCGGTCGCCGCCTCGAACGCCCGGATGTTGCGGCCCTCGCGTCCTATGACGCGGCCCTTCATGTCATCGGAGGGCAGCGTGACCGCCTTGACCGTGGACTCGGCGGTCAGGTCGGAGGCCAGACGCTCCATGGTCGTGGAGATGATCCTGCGCGCCTCCAGATCGGCCCGCTCCTCGGCCTCCATCGTCCGGTCGCGCACCATGCGGCCAAGCCGGTCCTCCAACTCGGTCTCCAGACCGGAGAACAGCCTGCTCTCGGCCTCAGCCCGCGTGAAGCCGGAGATCTTCTCCAGTTCCCTGACATGCTCCGCCGCGCGCGAACGGAGGTCTTCCTCGGCCCCACGCAGCTTCTCCTCGGCCTCTGAGAGACGCCGCCGGCGCTCGTCCAGCT
>JBPCLT010000041.1:0-3263 GCA_051003015.1 Rubrobacteraceae bacterium
GCGGCGTTCGCTATCGGGATGACTATGGGCACGACGATGGTGGCGCTCGCGGTGTTGGAGGTCGTCTCCGAGATGAGGACGGCGATGAGCGCGGAGATCGCCGAGACCGCGAGCAGGCTCGTGAAGCCGAGGGTGTCGGCTATGCCGTTGCCGATGACCTCCGCGAGTCCGGTGTCCGAGAGGAGCGTGCCGAGGACGATGCCGCTGCCGAAAAGGATGATCGTGCCCCAGTCTATCCTCACGGCCTCGTTCCAGTTCATCGTGAAGCGCCGCTCGGACCAGTTTATCGGGAGGAGGAAGAGCAAAGCCGCCCCGAGGACCGCGACGGTCCCCTCATCGAGCCTGCTGGAGATCACGCCATATACCGTTGAATCATCGCCGAGGATAAGGGCGACGACGCCGGGCAGTATCCAGAGCGAGACGGCGGTGCCGAAGGCGATCAGGGTGTTCTTCTCGCCGCGCGAGAGCTCGCCGAGCTTGCGGCGCTCTTCGCCTATGTACTCTTCGGCGCCCGAGATGCGCCTGATCTCCGGCTTGTTGAGCAGTATCAGGATGACGCACAGACATGCGAACATTATCAGGCAGATCGGGGCCGCTGCCATGACCCAGCCGAAGAACGTGATCGTGGCGTCGGTCTGCTGCTCGATAAAGCTGATGCCGATGAGGTTTGGCGGGCTGCCGATGGGCGTGAGCAGCCCCCCGACGCTCGCGCCGTAGGCGATCATGAGCATCATCGCCGTCCCGAAGCGCAGGCGGCTCGCGTCCCGATCGGAGCCGGACTGCTCGCTCACCAGCCCGCCGAGAGCTCCCATCATCCCGAGCCCGATAGGGAGCAGCATCGCGGCGGTCGCGGTGTTGGAAATAAACGCGCTGATCGAAGCCGCTATCGCGCCGAACGCGATAATGACGCCATACGTGGATTTCGCCACGCCGGGCAGCGAGAGTATGCGGAAGGCGAAGCGCCGGTCGAGGCCGTGGGTAACCATGGCCTGCGCGATGATGAACGCCCCGATAAACAGGAAGATCGTCGGGTCCGCGAACGACCCGAAGACGATGTCGCCCGGAGCGTCGTCGTCTTCGGCCCCACGTCCGGAACGTTGAGGATCACGCACAGCGCCAGCGATATCACCGCCGTCACCGGAATCGGTATCGCCTCCGAGAGCCAGTAGACGATGGTGAACGAGAGTATGGCCGTCAGCGTCTGCTGGTTCGGCTCCAGCGGCAGCGGCAGGAAGTACATGATCAGGAACGCCACGGGACCAAGAAAAAGCCCGATCGTCTGCCGTATCCGCTCGAACCTCTCCTCCGCCGGAGACAACACTTCCCGCTGCTCGGCGAGCGTCTTGTAAGTCCCGCCAGGCCGCACATCCTCGGTCATGGACCCTCCCTCCTCAGGTCACTCATCCCTTTCCGCGCCGCGGATTATAGCGGCATGCAAAACGCTCTGCCCGATGAGACTCCCGGATGTGGTTTGGAGTCGAGAGGCGGCTTAGTTGCGGCCCTGGCGGGCGAGAGCAGCCTGGATGCGGCGGGCGTCTTCTAGGTCGCGGACTGCGTCCCAGAGCTTACCCTCGGGGACGGTGGCGTACCAGCGATCCGTCCGGTAGCCGTATCGGCTCTTGAGTTCGCGCACCGAGTCGCCGGTGTAGCGCAGCGCGTAGGAGAGACGCCTCATCTCGTTGGGTTGGCGAGGCAGGAGGCCCATCCGGCCCTCGGTCCACCAGGAGACCTCCGGCATCGGCTCGGCGGCGCGCAGGATCAGGTGTGCCTCCCACTCTACCCGCAGGGCGTTCATCTCGAAGTCGCCGGGCCGCGCGCTGAGAGGTCCCAGGGAGAAACCGTCTTTGCCGTGGAAGCCGAAGGCCCGCTCGAAGAGAGACCTCTGCTCGGGTTTGTGGAGCTTCTCGTAGCGGGCGCGGAGGGCGAGAACCTGCTCGTCGGAGTACGCCCGCAGGCCCCCGACCGTCGGACGGCGAGGGTCCAATCCTCCCCGGTTGAGAATCCCGGCGAAGGCGTTGTAGGAACGTAGGCTCTTGACGAGCCAGATCGCGTACGCGCCCGCTACGAGCACGAGGCTCGTGATCATCGTCGCGTAAATAGCCGCTGCGGGCACCGCCACGCCCTGACCCTCGATGGAATGCTCGCCGAACAGGTTGTAGAACACGGTGACGGCGGACATGGCTGCCACGAAAAATGCGAATCCGACCAGGCTGAACGCCCCGAAGCGCCGGAGTGGGGGAGAGCAAGAAGTCGCGAGACCCTCCCAGGCCAACCGCTCCTCCCCGATCCCGAGGTCCGTCGTCTCCAGCCTCTCCATGTCCGGGAGTATACCCGGTTCGCGCCGCCGGGCTGGGTTGCAAATCACCGGAACCGAAGACGGCCGGGACGTTCTCCAGATCGTTCGCCGGAGCGTGTTCGCCGGGGGTCGCGGAAGCGCGGATGTAAGGTTAAGATAACAGGCGTGGTGGAGAAAATATCGAAGAGCGGTTCATACGGATGATGGGTACCGTGATCACGGCCGCCGTGTGCGGGGCCATCGTGGGCGGGTTGCTCGCGATAGTCGGCGTGCTGGCCGGCATGAGAGTCGAGCGCCGGCTCCAGTGGCGGGGAAAGGTCGAGTGCGTCGTCTCGAACTGGGACCTGAACTTCCAGCAGGCCGGGTCGCTCAGCCAGGCCATGTGCTCCTTCGACGTGGACCTGTTCAACGAGCAACCGTTCGCGACGGGGATACGCGACGTCAGGGTGGTCTTCGTCCGGGACGACGGCGAGGAAGTGACGGGAACCCTCCGGGACGTGCTATTGCGGGAGGGGGTCGTCCTGAACCTCCCGCCGCGGCAGTGGTTCCACGCTAGCCTGCACGGCCGATTCGACGACCAGGATGCGCGCAAGCTGCGCGAGTTCCGGCGGGTGGAGTTCCTCGGCTACTTCCCCGATGGCCGGGAGTTCCGGCAGAGGGTCATCGGCCGCAAGGATTTCACCGTCCGCAGGAAGAAGCTGTTCTCCAGGCGGAAGGACTATCAGCCGGGGACGATGTGGCGCGGGACGCCAGGGGACGAGGATTAGGGGACGCATGGACCACGACCTCCGGATGTCCCTGGACCGGATGCGCGAGCATCTGGCGCGGGCCTCGGGTGAGCTGGAGGCCGCCCAGAAGTTGCTCGACCCCAGGTCGCCATCCGGGATCGAACTCAACCGCGCCATAGCGGAGGCCAGAGTCTCCGTGGAAGACGCAATGGAGACCGTTAGCTGGAGGATGTCCGAAA
>JBPCLT010000042.1:0-17990 GCA_051003015.1 Rubrobacteraceae bacterium
ACGAAGCGGTAGCGGCCTGAAGACCCGACGAGCAGCGCCACCAGCGCAGCCCCCAGCATCGTGAAGAAGGCGCCCATCCGATCCGCCAGCACATCCGAGACGGCGAACCCGCCGTACGAGTCGCCGGTGAACAGGATGCCGAAAGCCCCGCCGGTAGCCAGCGCCGCCGCGTACAGCGAGACCCTCACCGCCGGAGAGTTCATTACACGGCACCCCGCTCCCGGCCCCTTGCGGCTCCGGCGAGACCGGCGACGCCCGCGGGGTGGCGCAGCACGCGGGCGGTTGCCCCGGCCGCCTCCAGGCGGGCCACGGCGTGCAGGAACTCCGCCTCACGGTCCCGGCCTCCTCCGCCACCGAACGCCTCCCTGTAGGTGTGGGAGGCGAGCGCCACGACGGCCACGGAGAGACCGGCCCGGCGCAACCGGCGCACGCTCTCCGGCAGTTCCTCGTCTGGGGAGCGTAGGATCAGGACTACCCCTTCCCCGAGCCCCTCGCGTTCTTCGAGGAGGGCGCCGGGGTCTCGGTCGCCGTCGGCCCGAACGGTCGCCAGCAGCCGCATAGCTTGCCAGTGAGAGTCCTCATCCGCGTGAAACTCCGTGGCGCTGCCGCCCCGATCCGTACACGAGAGCCGCGACGGCAGACGCTCCCGGTAGAGGTGCGCGAGCACGGAGGCGGCGGCGGATACGGCGTCCTCGACCTCCTGCTCGGGGACGCGCAGCCCCCTGCGGCGCAGGTCCAGAGCCACGGTGTATCGCTGGGGGGCGTGCAGGGCGAACTCCTTGACGAACAGCTCCCCGGTGCGGGCGACGCTCTTCCAGTGGATGTGCCGCCGGTCGTCGCCGCGCCGGTACTCCCTGAGGCTGGCGAACTCGTCCCCCCGCTGGCCGGCGGATCCCCTCGACCCCGCCTCGACGTTCCCGGCTCCTAAAGAGAAACCTGTCAGATCGTGGACCCTGGGATAGACCACAACCTCCGTGCGCTCATCGAACCTGCGGACGAAACGCAGGAGGCCGAACGGGTCCGTCGCGCGGACCTCGGCCGGGCCAAGCTCATAGACGCCGCGGCGGGCGAAGGTCACCGGGGCTTCCATCACCTCGCGCCCGCCGCCCGCGAGCGCCGGTAGCGCGTAGCTCCGTTCCTCTGGAAGCCGGTCCACGACCTCAGCCCCGGAGATGCCGGAGCGCGAGCCGTTTGAGACGCGCAGGTCAACGTGGGCCACGCTACCGGCGGTCATGCGGGCGTTGGAGAGGATGCGGGAGAACCCGAGACCCCGCGACGAGAGGATGCCGAGCGCCAGCGCCGCGACGGGGAGGAGGAGCAGCGCGTAGGCGAGCTGGTGGAACTGGGTAGTCCCGATCATGCGCGCCACCGCCAGCGCCACCGCCCCGGCTACCAGCGCCTGCCACCCTCGGGCCGTGGGCCGGACGCCGAACCTCTTGCCCAGCGCCCGTCGCAGCGTTCCGGGCAACGGCGTTAGACCGCCTCGGTGACGGGGACGGAGGAGAGGATCTCTCGCACTATCCCGCCGGCTACGACCCCCGCGCCACCAGCGAAGCCGTTCGCGTCCGGGGAATCCGCGAGCCGGGCCTCTGCGGACGGGATGATCCTGTGCCCCAAAACCGCCGGGGCGAGGGCCTTCACGTCGTAGGGGATGCAATACGAGCGACCGTTCGCCGCCGCCCGCGCCCTGGACGCCGAGAGCAGCATCCGGCTCGCCCGAGGCGAGGCACCGAGGAAGATGCCCGCGTGATCCCGCGTCGCCGAGGTAACCGAGACGACGTAGCGCAAGACAGCCTCGCTTGCGTGTACCTCCTCGACCAGTTGGCGCATCTGGAGGAACTCCTCCAGTTCCACGACCGGCGAAAGGTCCGAGGAGGGGTCCTTGCTGAGCTTCAGGAGATCCATCTCAGCGTCCTCGTCCGGGTATCCGAGGTCCATCTTGATCATGAACCGGTCCAACTCCGCGTGCGGCAACGGATACGTGCCCTCGTGCTCAATGGGGTTCTGTGTGGCGATCACCCCGAAAGGCTGGGGCAGATGGCGCGTCTCGCCGTCCACCGTCACCGAAGCCTCCTCCATCGCCTCCAGAAGCGCGCTCTGGGTCTTCGGGCTGGCCCGGTTGATCTCATCGGCCAACACCACGTTGGCGAAGACCGGCCCCGCCCAGAACTCGAACCCCGCCTCGCCCTGGTTGTAGACGTTCAGGCCCGTCACGTCGGCGGGCAGAAGGTCCGGGGTGAACTGTATGCGCCGGAACTCAGCCCGGATGGAGCGGGCGAGCGACTTGGCGAGCAGAGTCTTCCCCACGCCCGGAACGTCCTCTATGAGGATGTGCCCGCCGGCCAGGAGCGCGACCACCGCCTGAAAGACGCCCTCACGCTTGCCTGAGACGGCGCGCTCGACGTTGTCCACGAGCTGCTCCGCCTTCTGCGAAAAATCGTTGTAGTCCAAAACCCCGCCAATGCCTATACGACGAAACGTCTGTACGACGAAGCAAGATTATAGCAAGCGGTCAAAAACGATGATTGCCCGGTTGCCCCGCCTTACTCTCCGGGCGGCAATGCCTCCGCCACGTCGAACGCGAGGTTCGGAACGGTCGGGGAAGTCACCCGCTCGCCGCGCCGCGCCAGGGAGACCGTGCCGTAACCGTTGACGGTGGGATCCGAGTAAACCTCCACCTGGTCTTCCGTGAGGTCCAAGATCCACGCCTCGGGGATGCCGGCCGCGGCGCAGAGGGGCAGCTTCGTCTCGCGGTCATGCCGGAGCGAGGTGTCGGAAACCTCCACCACCAGCAGCGCCTCCTCGGAGGAGAAAGCGCCGGAGCGGTCGCCGCTCCTCCGCAGTAGCACGAGGTCGGTCTGGGGTTCATCATCCCCGGCGAGAACGAGGGGATTCTGCACGCTTACAAAGAGCGCGTCATTCTGAGGGGAATCGAAAGTCCAGTGCGAGAGCAACCGGTTCAGGCGCGTGACAGTCTGCATGTGCCTCGACCCTATAGGCGACATCTCCACCACCTCCCCGTCTATCAGCTCGACCCGGTCGTCTTCGGAGATAATGCCGGTCTCGCCCATCCTGTGGTACTCCTCGACGGTGAAGCGGTGCTTTCTGGCGGCTTCCACGGCTGCTCCCTCCGGGGCTAACGGGCCAGTCCGTCGGCGGGCTCGCCGTAGAACTGCTCGACGTAGCGGCGCTGGACGGCATTGAGGCCCCGCGAATACCACACCATGACCACGTATCGCGGCTCCTTGGGGGTGCTCTTAGGATACATGCCGCACTCCATCGGCAGACGGTTGCCCTTGCGCGCGTTGCACTTGGTGCAGGCTGTAACCACGTTGTCCCAGGTGTTGCCGCCACCGCGCGAAATGGGCTTGACGTGGTCGCGGGTCAGGCACTCGCGGCGGTTCAAATCGTCGCGGTGCTTGCCGCAGTACTGGCACTTGTAGTTGTCGCGGGCGAAGAGGATGGTGTTCGTTACGTGGCGTCTGAGGCGGCGGGGTATCTCGACGAACTTGATGAGCCTTATAACCAGCGGATAGGGATACTCGGCCTTCTCGGAGCGGAACCGGCGCTCCAGGTTGGCCTCCACGATCTCGGCCTTCTCGGAGACGACGAGGACGATGGCCCTCTTGGCCGGAACCAGGGCCACAGGCTCGTAGCTGGCGTTCAGGGTCAAGCAGCTTGCCACGCCGGCATTTTAACATAACGGGATGCTTGGGCGCGTAAAATCTTCGTTAATAAAGCGGTCAGCACTTCAGCAAGTCACCAGAGCGGCAGCGGGCATCATCCCGAGGACTAGACGGATCGCTCGTCCGAAACGCTACTGCCGGGAGCCGCTGCGCGGGTCGTGGATCGAGCGAAGCCCGAACGGCGAAAGCTAACAAGCTGACCGGCTGAAATGCTGACCGGCTGAAATGCTGACTAGCTATCCAGCACGGCATCCAGTATGGGGGCCGCCGAATAGCGTATCGGGTCGGCGGCCGGCAGCCCGGTCTCATCGGCTATCCGGGCGAGCAACTCCTTCGCCTCACCGTCATCGAGCCCTTTCGTATTGACGCTCACGGCGACGACCGGAGCAGGCTTGACGAGGGCCGCGACCTCCTCGTAGAGGCGAACGGCGCGGGAGGCCGCCGGACGCGGGACGCCGGCCATTATCTCTTCGTCCGAGGCGTCGGCGCAGAGGATGAGGCAATCGGCGCACGAGCCGTGAAGGAGGCCGAGCGTCACCCCGGAGTACGCCGGATGGCCGAGAGATCCTTGCCCCTCGACCAGGATGAGGTCTGGACCGGACTTCGCGGCCTCCAGGACGAGTCGTTCGGCGGCGCCGGCGATGAAGTCCGAGACCACGGCGTCCACGCAGATGCCCCAACCGGAGATCACGATCCCCGTCTGCCCCGTCGCTGCGAAGGCGGTGGATACGTTCCTCTCACGGGCGTCCCGCTCTATCTCCAGCGTCGCGGTCATCTTTCCGATGGCGCTGCTGGTCCCGACGGTGAGCGCGACCTTTGGACCCACCGCGAAACCCTCGCCCGAGAAGAGCGGCACGTCTTCCGGCGGCTCGCGCACGTCCCAGACCTTCGCCTCCGGGAACTCCGGCGCGAGGCGCTGGTGGAGGCCGCTGACGATCTCCAGTCCCGCCTCTGCCGCCTCCGCGATGGACCCCCGCCACTCCTCCGGTAGCCGGCCGCCAGGGGGCGCTATGCCGACGAGCAAGGATGTCGGGGAGTACGCGAGCGCCTCCTCCATCGTGCCGACTATGGGGGCGTCGCGCCGCAGATCGGGCGCGACTTCGAGCACTCGCCTGGCCTTGCCCACGAGCGTCGAATCCATGACGGCCACCACCTCGTCCCGACCGTAGCGCAGGAGGCCGTGGGCGGTCTTGGCGCTCTCGAAGCGGCCCTCGGCGAAGACTGCGTAGCGTCGCTCGGGGACGTGTTCCGGGATCACGCCGTATCCACCGGCTCCACTCCGAGCCCTGGCTCTTCAGGAAGCAGGATACGGCCGTTCTCGTATCCGAGTCCCTCGAACGGGTCGTCGGCGAGGAGAAGGGCGCCGTCGAGGTCAACGAAGTCCACCAGGCCGGAGACGTGGGCCGCGGCGGCTATGCCGAGCGAGGTCTCGACCATGCAGCCGAGCATCACCCTCATGCCGTGGGCGCGGGCGGTCTGGATCATTGCTAATGCGCCCCTGATCCCACCGCACTTGGCGAGCTTGACGTTCACCCCGCTAACGCATCCGGCCAGCTTCGGCACGTCGCGGGCCGTGATGGCGCTCTCGTCGGCGATGACCGGCACGGACCCGGCAGCCTCCGTGGCCGCTTTCAGAGCACCGGGGCCTTCGGAGGCGGGTACTGGCTGTTCGATCATGGCGACGCCCATCTCCACAAGCTCCCTGACGACATCAGGCGCGTCATCCGGGGAGAAAGCCTCGTTGGCGTCAACCCAGATGGCGGCCTCTGACTCCTTAGCCACGGCCCGGACGGTCTCGATGTCATCCCTGCCGCCCACCTTCATCTTGAAGATCGGGAACCCCGAGCGTGATAGTTCTCTGGCCGCTTCCAGGGTCGTCTCCCGGTCGGCGATGCCCAGAGTGTAGGCGGTCGTGGGAACGGGGCGGCCGAGGCCGAGAAGCCGGTAGACCGGGACGCCAAGCCTCTTCGCGGCGAGGTCATGGAGGGCGGCGTCGAGGGCGGCCAGGGAGGCTGGAGGGAGGTGGGAATTCTCCCGCAGCGTGCCCTCGATGTCCCAGGGGTCTTCGACCTCCACGGTCTCCAGGGCAGAGCGGGCGTCTTCGGCGTTCTGGCCGTAGTAGCTCGTTGGATCCGCTTCGCCCCGTCCCGTGAGGCCACCATCCTCCAGCTCGAAGACCACGCGCTCGAAGGCGTCGGCGGAGGAGCGGGCGATGGCGAAGGTGCGTTTCGTATGTACCGTGACGATCTCTGCTCGAATATCCATATCCGGGGCATTTTAGCGATCCCTGGCGGCGGATGCGGACTTGGCTCTTCCGGCCCTTTAGATCCGGAGCATGAAGCCCGATGACGCAGGGGTTATACTTCGGTCGTCTGGGAGCAGATCGGAGTAGCGTTTTGGCGAGGACCGTGGCGGAGATCCTGATAGTCGAAGATGACCGGGTGATACTGGAGACCCTTTCATACAACCTTTCCAGGGAGGGCTTCGGGGTCAGCCGGGCTACCAGCGGGGCCGAGGCTTTGGGCATCGCCCGCCGTCTCCGGCCTGACCTCATCCTCCTTGACATCATGCTGCCGGAAGAATCTGGCATAGAGGTGTGCCAGAAGATCCGGGAGCGTGACGAGGGCGTGGTGATAGTCATGATCACCGCCAAGGACGCCGAGGAGGACAAGGTCCTGGGCTTCGAGGTGGGCGCCGACGACTACGTGACCAAGCCTTTCGGGATGAAGGAACTGGTCGCGCGCATCAACGCGAACCTGAAGCGCAGCGAGGTCGGCTTCCGCGGCCGGGTGCTGGAGGCCGGGGACCTCTTGATCGACACCAAGAACTTCCAGGCCACCGTGAACGGCGCGCCTCTGTCCCTGCGCCTGAAGGAGTTCGAACTCCTGGTGGCGCTGGCGAGCACGCCGGGGGAGCTGAAGAGCCGGGAAGAGCTGGCGAAGGAGGTGTGGGGGCACGCCGGGGTCGGCTCCTCGCGCACCATAGACGTACACGTGCGCCGCATCCGGGCGGCCCTCGCGGAGACCTCCTCCTACGAGTTCATCCACACCGCGAGGGGCCTCGGCTACCGCTTCGAGGCCGTGCCAGGCGCACGGGTCGGGGCCGCAAACGAGACACCGGAGCGGTGAGCCCGTGTTGGGAGGCAGCAGGGAAAACCTGGACTACGTCGGCCCGGAGGAGTTGCGGCGGGTCAACAAGATCCGGCGCGACTTCGTCGCCAACGTCTCCCACGAGCTGAAGACCCCGGCGACCTCCCTCAGACTACTGGCCGAGAGCGTAGTCGAGACCATTGAGGACGACCCGGAGCAGGCGCGCTTCTTCGCCGGGCAATTGAAGAGCGAGACGGAGCGCCTGGGTCAGCTCATAGCGGATCTCCTTGACCTCGCGCGCCTGGAGAGCGAGGAGAGGGTTTCGAACCCCAACCCCGTGGATGTCCGCCACGTGCTGATGGTAGTGTTAGGGAGGATGCGCCGCGTCGCCCGCAGCAAGGACATCGCCCTGCAATGGAAACGCTTCGGCAGGAGCGCGCAGTATGAGATCCCAGGCGACGAAACCCAGTTGACCTCCATGTTCACGAACCTGGTAGATAACGCCATAAAATATACGCCGCCAGGCGGCAGGGTCGAGGTGACGGGCGGCTCGGACGACCTCGGCGTGAGCGTCCGCATCTCGGACACCGGCATCGGCATCCCGGAGAACAAGTTGCCCCGCATCTTCGAGCGGTTCTACAGGGTGGACAAGGCCCGCTCCAAAGAGACGGGTGGCACCGGCCTCGGGCTCTCCATAGTCCGCCACGTCGCCGAGAACCACGGCGGCAGGGTCGCCGTCGAGAGCGCGCCCGGAGAGGGCACGGCCTTTACCGTCTACCTGCCGCGAGGTTAAGAGATGAGATGGGTCCGCAGCCTAGCGGCACGCTCGATGACCGGAGCCAGAGCTGTCGCTAAAGCGGGGTCCGCGAACGGACGAAAATAGCATAAGGATCGCGGCTTCGGTCGGGGTTGCACACGCGGGAGCACGAGAAGGCGGACATGACGATAGCGCGCAAACTATGGTTGGGCTTCGGGGCATTGATCCTGCTTTTCCTGTTTGCGGGTCTGATCATCCTCCTCGGCGAGCGGTTCGCGGACAACGTCATGGAGGGCGCCATCGTGACTATCACCGTCCTTCTCATCGCCGGACTGACCGCCGTCATCCTGGTGATGGCGCTCGTCAACCGGAGACTCATCGGCTCGATCCGCAGGCTGGAGGAGGGCGCGCGCAGGATCGGCCGGGGCGATATGGATTACAGAATCGAGTCTGACGCCGGCGGCAAATTTGGCGACGTGGCGCTCGCCTTCAACGAGATGCTGGACCGCCGCCGCGAATCCAACGCGGAGCTGAGAGAGGCCGAGAACAGGTACCGGATGCTGGTGGAGAATATCCCGGCGGCCGTCTATATCCAGTCCGCCGCTACCGGCGCCATGACCTACATCAGCCCGGGGATCGAGCAGGTGATCGGCTACACCCCGGAGGAGCGGCTGGAGAGCCAGAACGGGGACTGGATCGCCCTGATACATCCGGACGATCGCGCCGGGGTCGTGGCTGAAGACAAACGCACAGACGAGACAGGCGAGCCGTTCCGCATGGAGTACCGTCGGCGGGCGAAGAACGGCCGGTACGTGTGGATCAGGGAAGAGTCCGTGCTGGTGCGCGACGATGCCGGCGAGCCCCTCTACTGGCAGGGTTTCCTGTGGGACATCACCGATCGCAAGGGGGCGGAAGAGAGGCTGCAGGAGAGCGAAGCTCGGTATCGCATGCTCGTGGAGCACACACCCGCCATCACCTACACTGAGACCGTCACCGCATCGGGCGCTATCTCCTACCTCAGCCCGCAAGTCGAAAACATGCTCGGCTACCGCCCCGAGGAGATGGACGTGGGCGACCCGTTCTGGGGCCTGCTGCACCCCGAAGACCGCGAGAGGGTAGCGGAGGACAAGCACACCAACCAGACCGGAGAGCCGTTCAGTTCTGAGTACCGCCTGTTCCACAAGGATGGGCAAGTGGTGTGGGTACGGGATGAGGTGGTCTTGGTCTCCCAAGAGGAGGACGGGACGCAGCACTGGCAGGGCGTGATCTACGACATCACAGACCGCAAAGAGGCCGAGGAGGACCTGCAACGCAGGGAAGAGTGGTTCCGCTCCCTGGTCCAGAACTCCTCCGATGTAACCGTGGTGATCGAAGCCGACGGGACCATCAAATACCAGAGCCCCGCGGCGAAGAGAGTGCTTGGCCTCGAAACCGGAGAGCTAACCGGCACCAACGTCTTCGAGACGATCGAGTTTCAGCCGCAAGACCTTGCGAATATGCAGGCTGCCCTGGCTGACCTGCTGGAGAAGCCAGGCGAGAGCATCTCGCTCGAAGCGAGGGCTATGCACGGAGACGGCTCCTGGCGCGTCCTCGAAGTCGTCGCGACCAACCTGCTAGAAGATCCCGCCGTGTGCGGCATAGTGGGCAACTACAGGGACGTAACGAGACGTAACGAGGCACAGAAGAAGCTCCGTGAGAGCGAAGAACGTTACCGGCTGGTCGCCAAGGCCACCGACGAGGCGATCTGGGACAGCGACCTCCTGACCGACCGGCAGGTGTGGAACGGGGCGGTCGAAGCGATATTCGGCTACCCCGCGCGCCAGGAGACGGACAGCGCGTGGTGGGAGGACCACATACACCCCGAGGACAGGGAGCGGGTGGTCTCGGGCATAGACGCCGTCCTGGAGACCGGCGGGGAGATGTGGTCTGAGGAGTACCGTTTCAGGCGCGCCGACGGCACGCACGCCACCGTCGTGGACCGGGCCTACGTGATGCGCGACGAGAACGGCGAGCCGGTGCGCCTGATCGGCTCGATGATGGACGCTACGGAGCGCAAACGGACGGAGGAAGAACTTCGCGAGAGCGAAGAACGCTACCGCCGGCAGGCTCAGGAACTCGCCCTGCTCGACAGAGTACGCTCCGCCCTGGCCCGCGAGCTCGATCCGCAAGCTATCTTCCGCACCGTCGTCGAGGCGATCGCGGACACTTTCGGCTACGCTATGGTGAGCGCCTACCGGCTCGAGGGGGACGAACTGGTCCTCCGGCACCAGGTAGGCTACGACCAGGTGATAGAGCGCGTCCCCCTGGGACAGGGAGTCTCGGGAAGGGTGGCCCGTGCCGGCGAGCCGGTACTGATCGAGGACGTGCGGGAAGACCCGGCTTTCCTCGGGGCCATCGAGGGGATAGTCTCCGAGATCTGCGTCCCCCTGTACGATGACGATGGGGTCGTGGGCATCCTGAACGTGGAAAGCACGTCGGGATACAGGCTCACTCAGGACGACCTGCGGCTGGTGAGCGGCCTGAGCGAGCAGGCGGGCATTGCGATCAGCCGTTCGCGGCTCTACGCGGAGGTCAGGGAGAACGAGGAGCGGCTGCGCGCGCTCTTCGCGGCGATGAACGACGTGATCCTCGTGCTCGACGAGGAAGGACGCTACCTGGAGATAGCGCCGACCAACCCCTCTCTACTCTACCGTCCATCCGCCGACCTCCTCGGCAAGACGTTGCACGAGGTGATGCCGGAGGAGCAGGCGGACGAATTCCGCAACCACATCAGGGAAGCGCTGCGGACGCAACAGCCGGTCAACGTGGAGTACAACCTGCCCATCAACGGCGAAGAGGTGTGGTTCGCCGCCAACGTCTCGCCGCTGCGGGAAGACGCCGTCATCTACGTCGCCCGTGACGTAACCGAGAGCAAGCGTGCGGAGAGGGATCTGGCCCAGGAGCGCGAGTTCCTCCGCGCAACCCTGGAGAACCTCAAGGACGGCATAGTGGCCTGCGACGCCGAGGGGAACCTGACGCTATTCAACCAGTCCACCCGCGAGTTCCACGGCGTCACCGAGGAGAGGCTCGGACCGGAAGAGTGGAGCGAACACTACGACCTGTACCATCCAGATGGACGCACGCCCATGCGCAAGGAAGACATCCCCCTGTTCCGCGCCCTGAGCGGCGAGAACGTGCGCGACGCGGAGATGGTCATCGTGCCCAAAGATGGCCCGGCGCGCACGCTGCTGGCGAGCGGACAGGCATTCTACGACGGGGAGGGCAACAAGCTCGGCGCGGTCGTGGCGATGCACGACATCACCGGGCGCAAGCAGGCGGAAAGGGAGCGGCTGGAGGCCGAGACCCGCTACCGCACCCTCGTCGAGCAGACGCCGGTCGTCACCTACCGGGAGAAGTTCAACGTCCCCGACGTGGAACCCTACGTGAGCCCGCAGGTCGAGCGTCTACTCGGCTACGCTCCGCGAGAGTTCCTGGAAGACCTCAAGCTCTGGGAGAGCCTCATTCATCCGGAGGACCGCGAGATGTTCGAGGCCGCCGATGAACGCGCCAGCGAGACCGAGGAGCCTCTGGGCGTGGAGTACCGCATGATCCACAAAGACGACCACGTCGTGTGGGTACGCGACGAGGCGGTCCCGGTGCGGGGCGAGGACGGGCATCCCATGTACTGGCAGGGCATCGTCTCGAATATCACGGATCGCAAGGAGGCCGAGGCGAGGCTCCAGGAGGCCGAGGCCCGCTACCGCGCCCTCGTCGAGCGCATGCCGGCGGTGACCTATATCCAGGAGATCGGCGGCCCAGACGTCACGCTGTACATGAGCCCCCAGATAGAGGCCCTGACGGGCTACTCCGTCGAGGAGTGCCAGGACCCGGACCTCAGGTACCAAATGGTTCATCCCGAAGATCGCGAGTGGATACAGTCCGAGGACAACCAGCCTTACGAACCCGGTGAGGTCGTAACCACCGAGTACCGTATCCTCCACCGCGATGGCCGGACGGCGTGGGTGCGCAACGAAGCCGTCATGTTCGAGGAGAAAGCGGGCCGCTACTGGCACGGGTTCATGGTGGATATCACCGAGCGCAAACATGCCGAAGAGGAGCTGCGCGAGGCCGAGGAGCGGTTCAGGAGCGCCTTCGACGACTCATCCATCGGCATGGTCCTTACGGGACCCGACGGGAGCTTCTTGCAGGTCAACCCCGCCATGTGCGAGATGCTCGGCTACTCGGAGGCGGAACTCACGGCAATAACTTTCGGGGAGATCACCCACCCCGAAGACGTGCGGGAGAGCGCGGAGATGTTGCGCCGGGCTCTGGCTGGGGAGGTCCGTACCTTCCAGTTGGAGAAGCGATACATCCACAAGGACGGGGCCGTGGTGTGGACGTCGATGAGCAGTTCGCTGGTGCGCGACGGGCAGGGCGAGGCCATCCACTTCACCAACCAGGTACAGGACATCACCAACCGCAAGCGGGCCGAGGAAGAGGTTCGGCGTCTCAACGAGGACCTGGAGGAGCGCGTGCGGGAGCGCACTGCCAGGCTTCGTGACGCGCTAGCCGGGCTGCGCGAGAGCGAGGAACGCTACAGCCTGGTGGTCGCCGGCTCCAACGACGGCATCTACGACTGGAACGTCAGCACCCGCGAGTTCTTCTGGAACGACCGGCTCTTCGAGATCGCCGGCCTCTCACCCGAGGAATTCACGCCGACCCTGGAGAGCTTCTTCGAGCTCGTGCATCCGGATGACCAGGAGAGGATGGTCGAGGCCTTCACCGCCCACCTGGAACAGGGCGAGGAATTCGACGTGGAGTTCCGCTTCCAGCGGCCTTCGGAGGAGAACCGCGCCTGCATCATCCGTGGGAAAGCCCAGCGCGACGGAGAAGGGAACCCTCTTCGCATGGCCGGCACGGTGACCGACATCACCGAGCGCAAGCGGGTCGAGGAGGTCTTGCGCCTCAGAGACCGGGCCATCGCCGCAAGCTCCAACGGGCTCGTGATCTCCGACCCCAACCTGCCTGACAACCCCCTGATCTACGTGAACCCCGCCTTCGAGGAGATAACGGGCTACACGGCGGATGAGTCGCTGGGCCGCAACTGCCGCTTCTTGCAGGGCGAGGACAAAGATCAGGAGGCAGTCGCCGGCCTGCGCGAGGCGATCCGAGAGGGAATGAATCATACGGTGGTGCTGCGCAACTACAAGAAGGACGGAGCCCTCTTCTGGAACGAGCTCTCCGTCTCCCCGGTGCGCAACGAGCGAGGCGAGCTGACGCACTTCGTGGGGGTGCAAAACGACATCACCTTGCGCAAGCGGGCGGAGGAGGAGATCCGGAGCTTCAACGACACCCTGGAGAGGCGCGTGGAGGAGCGCACGGTCCAGCTCGAGGAGGCCACGAAGGCCGCCGACGCGGCCAACCGGGCGAAGAGCGGGTTCCTGGCGAACATGTCCCACGAGATAAGGACGCCCATGAACGGCGTCATCGGCATGACCGAACTCCTGATGGACACCGGGCTCACCGGGGAGCAGAGCGACTACGCAAGGACCCTGCGCAGGTCCGGTGAGAGCCTGCTTTTGATCATCAACGACATCCTCGACATCTCCAAGATAGAGGCGGGCGCGGTACGCCTGGAGAAGATCAACTTCGACCTCCGCACGGAACTGGAGGAGACGCTCTACGGGCTCGCCGAACGGGCGCAGGATAAGGGCCTCGAGCTCACCGGCTTCGTGGAACCAGGGGTGCCGACGGCACTGAAGGGCGACCCGTTCAGGCTGCGCCAGGTCTTGACGAACCTCATCGGCAACGCCGTGAAGTTCACGGAGGAGGGCGAGGTAGGACTCCGCGTCGAGTTGAACGAGGAGTCGGAAAGCACCGTGCTCGTGCGCTTCGAGGTCACAGACACCGGCATCGGCATGACCGGGGAGCAGCAGAGAAAGCTCTTCGAGGCTTTCACTCAGGCCGACACCTCAACCACCCGCCGCTACGGCGGCACGGGCCTCGGTCTTGCCATCTCCAAGCAGTTGGTGGAGCTGATGGGCGGCGAGGTCTGGGTGGAAAGCGCGCCGGGCGAGGGCAGCGTGTTCTCGTTCACGGCCAGCCTGGAGAAGCAGCCGGTGGCGGCCCAGACCGCGCGGAATCACCGCCCGGACTTGAGGGGCCTGCGCGTGCTCGTGGTGGACGACAACGAAACCAACCGCCGGATACTCGCCAGGCAAGTCACCTCGTGGGGGATGCGCGAGGGATTGGCCGGGGATGCTCGGGAGGCCCTGCGCATGCTGCAAGAAGCCAGATTGATCGGCGCCCCTTACGACGTGGCGATCCTGGACATGCACATGCCGGGCATGGACGGCATCGAGCTGGCGAAGCGGATCCAGGACAACCCGGAACTCTCCCAGACCCGGCTGGTGCTCCTGACCTCGATGGGGAGGCGCGGCGATGACCCCAGGGCAGAGAGCGCCGGGCTCGCAGCGTACCTTACCAAGCCCGTGCGCCAGTCCGAGCTATACGATTGCCTCCTGACGGTCATGGGATCACCCGCTGACTCCCTGGAACCGGCCACGCGGCAAACCGGCGACCGGCAAACCGGCAGGCAACGTGGCGATACGCGGGTGGTCTCACGCCCACCGCGGGACAGGCTCCACGTCTTGCTTGCCGAGGACAACCCCGTGAACCAGCAGGTCGCTGTCAAGATGCTCGAAAGCCTCGACTACGACGTGACCGTGGCCGCCAATGGCCGCGAAGCGCTCGACGCTCTGGCTGATAACTCTTACGCGGCGGTCTTGATGGACGTGCAGATGCCCGAGATAGACGGTTACGAGGCTACCGCCGAGATCCGGCGCCGCGAGGAAGGGTCTCCGCGGCACATCCCGATAATCGCGATGACGGCCAACGCTTTGGCCGGAGACCGGGAGAAGGCGCTGGAGGCCGGCATGGACGACTATCTCGCCAAGCCCGTGAGACCCGCGAAGCTGAACGCCGTCCTGGAACGCTGGACACCCCCGGTAGAGGGAGCGCCGGAAGCAGCCAGCGAGTCCCAGGACGACGCAGGGAACGGCCACGCTCCTCCTGAGAGCCCCATGGACCCTGCGGTCGTGGACAGCCTGCGCGAGCTCGGAGGCGACGACATGATCGCCGATCTGGTCGAGCTATTCCTCGAAGACGCCGAACCGCGTCTCGCTGCCCTCGGGGAGGCCGTGAAAGCGGACGACGCGAGCGCCGTGGAGCAGGTCGCCCACTCCCTCAAGGGCAGCTCCGGCAACATGGGCGCCCACAGGATGAGCAGACTGGCCGCCGAACTCCAGGACATCGGGGCCTCGGGGGACCTCTCGAAGGCCCCGGAAAGCCTGAGAAGCCTGGAGGCGGAGTTCGCGAGGGTCCGTCCGGCGTTGGCCGCGCTCGCCGAAAATAGTTAACATGGCGCGATGAGAGTATTGATCGCCGAGGATGACGCCGTATCGCGCATGATCCTTCGCCGCGCCATCGAGAAGCTCGGCCACGAATGTCAGGCGGCCGAAGACGGCGTGGAGGCATGGAAGTTGTACCGCGAGACCTCCGGCGTGGACGTCATCATAAGCGATTGGATGATGCCAGGCATGGACGGTCTCGAGCTCTGCAACAAGGTGCGGAGCCTCATGGAGAGCCGGGAAGGTTACACGTTCTTCATCTTCCTGACAGCTCTGGGAGACAAGGAGCACGCCTTCAAAGGGTTGCAGGCCGGAGCCGACGACTACCTCTCGAAACCCCTGGACCGCGACGAGTTGCGGGCGCGCCTGATCACCGCCACCCGGGTGACCTCTCTGCACAAGCTGCTTACTCAGCAGAAAGAGGAACTCGAGAGGCTGAACCGCGAGCTCTTCTGGCAGGCGCGCACGGACCCCCTCACGCACCTCGGCAACCGGTTGAGGCTCAGAGAGGACCTGGAGACACTACGGGCGAGGGTGGAACGTTACGGGCACACCTACTCCGTGGTCCTGTGCGACATAGACTACTTCAAGCTCTACAACGACCGGTACGGCCACCTCGCGGGAGATGAAGTCCTCCAGCGCGTGGCGGAAGCCCTCGTGGAGGTCTTACGCGCCGGGGACTCGTCCTACCGCTACGGCGGCGAGGAGCTTCTGGCCGTGCTGCCGGAGCAGACTCTGGAGAGCGCGTCGGTGGCCGCGGATAGGCTGCGGGCCGCGGTGGAAGCGATGGGCATACCGCATGAAGGCCATCTGACGCCGGGCGTCGTCACCATAAGCGCCGGTGTCGCAAAGCTCGCCCCCGGCGACTCCAAGAGCCCGGCCGTTCTGATCAAGGAGGCCGACGAGGCCCTTTACAGGGCGAAGAGGTTGGGCAAGAACAAGGTCTCGTCCTACGGCGAGACGTTCGAGCGGAACACCGAAAATCCCTCATCTTCCGGAGAACCGTCCCCTACTTGAGCGCCAGAGCACGGTCTGGACCCGCGCGGCGAGCTCATCCGGGGAGAACGGTTTCACCACGTAGTCATCCACCCCGATCTCGAGTCCCTCTATGATGTCCTGTTCGCTCTGCCGGGCGGTTAGCATGATTACCGGCAACATGGAGAGCGCGGGTTCGGACCTCTTCCGGATCTCCCGCACGAGCCGCCGGCCGTCCATGCGGGGCATGTTGCTGTCGGTTATGAGGAGGTCCGGAACCTCGCCTTCGTCCAGGAGATCCAGGGCCTCCTGGCCGTCTTGGACGTCCGTGACCTCGTAACCAAGCCCGTGCAGCTTGGTCACCACGATCCGGCGCACCACCCGGTCATCGTCCACCACAAGCACGCTGGCGCCCTCGAAGTTCAGCTTTCCCCCCGGTGTTCGCGGTCGGTCCATGGCATCCACGGCTCGACCGACTATAGCTCACGGGACTTCCGGCCGATAATTATAGACGATGGAAAGCCTGGGGCTCATAGGACTTGCGGTTGCCGTCATTACGGCCCTCGTTTCGCTGATGGTCATCGCCACCATCGGCATCAAAGCCCTGCGTGCCTTGAGGGCATCCTGGTTGAAGTCACACTACCGCAGGATAGAACCCGCGCTCGAGCAGTACATACTGACCGGCCTGGACCAGCCGGAGCTCGAACGGCTGCCCTCCTGGCAACAGGACCTGTTCCTCTCCAGCCTGATGATCGAACGCCTGGCCCTGCTGCGGGGCGCTGGACGTGACCACCTGATGCGGCTGGCCGAGGACCTCGGCCTCGTGGACAGGGCCCTGAGCCAGCTCGGTTCCCGGCGCCGGTGGCACAGGGCCAGGGCCGCCGAGAAGCTGGGCTACTTCGGGGGCGCGCGGGCGGCGAAGCCGCTCGGAGAGTTGTTCGCCGCCGAGGATGACGAAACGGTTCGGGCCGTAACGGCGCGGAGCCTGGCCCGCATTGGCACCCCGGAAGCGGTTCGGATACTGGCCGGCACACTGGGAGACCCATCGGAACTCACCCGCCTGAGGGTGGCGGAGAACCTGGAGCGGATCGGCCATCCCGCGGTGGGACCGCTGGTGGACTCTCTGGCCGCCCCTGACCTCGAGGCCGCCCAGCCGCACGGGGCGGTGCTCGCAACCAGGGTGCTTGGCAACTTGAGAGCGTCCGAAGCCCGCGAGGTCCTCCGGGAAGCGGCCCTGAACGCCAGCGTGATGGATCTTCGGGCCCAGGCTGTCCTGGCGCTCGGGAGGATCGGAGACCCAGACGACGTGCCCGGGCTGCTTGAGGCCGCCAGGGATGAATCCTGGCCCGTCCGGGCGCAGGCCGCCAACGCCCTCGGGATGATAGGCGAGGTATCCACGATACCCCGGCTGCGAGAGTTGATGTCAGAAGGGGAATGGTGGGTCCGCATGAACGCGAGCAAGGCCCTGGTGAACATGGGTCCGGCCGGCGAGGAGGCTTTGATCGAAGTGTTGCGCGGCGGTGATCCCTACGCCAGGGACCGGGCCGCCGCCACCCTGGAGAGCCGGGGCTTCGTCAGGCGCTGGACCCGGCAACTCTCGGTGGAAGGCAGGCGGGGCGACAGGGCGCGCACCGCCGTTTCGGCCCTCGTGGAGGCAGGGACCACCAGGCACCTCCACGACCTGATGGAGACCCTGCCGGCGGACGAACAAAGGGTGCTTCGCGGCATGCTCGCCGAAGAACAGGAACCCGCGAAGTGAACTTCAACGAAGTCATCCTGGCGGCCAACTACGCTATCCTCGGCTACTTCTTCGCGCTCAACGGCTTCTATCTGCTCCTGTACGCCATCTCCTTCGTGGAGGTGCTGGATTACACCCGCAGGGAGGTCTTCGGCGGCTACTCGGAGCTGTTCGCCTCCAACTACGCGCCCCCGATCTCGGTGATAGTGCCTGCCTACAACGAGGAGGCCACCATCGCCGCGAGCGTGCGCTCGTTCCTGTCCCTACGCTATCCGGTCTTCGAGGTGATCGTCGTGAACGACGGCTCGAAGGACCGCACGGTCGAGATATTGCTGGAAGAGTTCGACCTCAGGGAGT
>JBPCLT010000043.1:0-12365 GCA_051003015.1 Rubrobacteraceae bacterium
CCGCCATATCATCCACGTTGTTGGCGTGTCTGTTTAGTCGCCGGCGTTTTACGAGTCTCCAGCAAACTCGGCTCGTCTCACTGGACGCTGTCCGCTCCCGTCGAAGCCGGTACGCCCCCATGTACAGTCGTTATTCTACTACTTTGCAGGGACTATTCAAATACGAATGGATGAGACCATTACGGATCAGCGGCGGAGGCGTTCCTTCACGGCGCGCTCCATCTCACGGTCGGCGGTCTTGCGGGCGATCTCGCGCCGCTTGTCGTACTGCTTCTTGCGGCTGGCGACGGCGATCTCGATCTTTATGTTGCCCCTCTTCGTGTAGAGTCGCAAGGGAATCAGGGTCTTCCCATCCTCCTGACTCTTGCCAATCAGGCGCGATATCTCGCTCCGGTGCAGGAGCAGCTTGCGGTCGCGGGTCGGGAGCTGGTTCGCGCTCCTCGCGTTCTCATACGGTGAGATGTGGGCTCCGATCAGGAACACCTCGCCGTCGCGCACCCGCGCATAACTCTCCTTGAGGTTTGCCCGTCCAGCCCGAATGGATTTCACCTCAGGCCCGGTCAGCGCGATGCCCGCCTCGTATCGCTCTTCCATCTCGAAATCGTGGAAGGCTTTTCTATTTCGCGCGAAATCAGTCATTCGTTTTCCATCATATGCGTTTCACTATCCTCAGTTCGGCCCGTTTCATCAGCGGCAGCACGTCCAGCAACTCCACGAGGACCCGGTCCCCGACGCGGTACGAAGCACCGATCCGGTCGTTGGAGAGGACGACACCGTTCGGCTCCACATCCCACCGTCCGGGGAGCTTGCTCACATGCACGAGGCCCGTCGCCCCGGTCTCCAACTCCACGAAGAGCCCGAAGTTGGTCGTACTCACAACCGTGCCCTCCAAAGCGTCTCCCACGCGGTCGCGCATCAGCCACATCAGGGTGTACTCGTCGGCGGTACGCTCACAGATCATGGCCCGGTACTCCCGCTCGGAGATGTTCGCCGCCACGGCCGAAACGTCCTCAGGCGCCTCGTCGCCCAACAGCGCCCGGTGGACGAGTACATCTGCGTAGCGCCGGATCGGGGACGTGAAGTGCGCGTAGTCCTCCAGGGCCAGCCCGAAGTGTCCGGGGCTCGATGGCGCATAGAAAGCACGGGGCAGTGAACGCAGGATCATGTAGTTCACCGCGTCGGATTTGGATTTGGCGGCGATGTTGCCTAGTGTCTCCGGCGTCGGCTCCTCCTGAACGCCTATGGCGGCGAGCCTCTCCGCAAGCTCATCCATGGATTCCTCGTCCGGGCGCTCGTGGACCCGGAATACGGCTCCGGGCTTGCCGCGCACCATCTTCGCAACCGACTCGTTAGCCAGGACCATGAGCTCCTCGATCAGCTCGCGGGCCGGGGTCGAGCGACGGACCCTCGCCGCGATTGGCACGCCCTCCGGGTCCAGTTCGTAATCCGGCTCCCGCCCGCCGAGATCCAACTTCCCCCGCACGGCAGCCCTCATCTTGAGTTTGCGGGAAAGCTCGTGGGCCACGCTCACCAACCCCGGCTGCTTCACGTTCCCATCCCCGCGCAGGAAGGCGTCCACCCCTTCGTAGGTAAGACGCGCATCGCTGACGATGAGGCTGCGGTACGCCTTCCGGCTCCGCGTCTCTCCGGACTCTGCCAGGTCCATCTCCACCGTGACCGCAGCTCGCTCGACGTTCGGTCGCAGAGAGCACACGTCGTCCGAGAGCCGCGCCGGAAGCATCGGCGCCACCGTCCCAGGCAGATAGACCGAGTTGCCCCTCCGGGCGGCCTCCCTGTCCAGAGGACTCCCCGGTCTCACGAAGTGGGTCACGTCCGCGATGTGGACCCAGACACGGTAGCCGAACGCCGCCCGCTCCACCGAGATGGCGTCGTCGAAGTCCTTCGCGTCCTCGCCGTCTATCGTCACGGTAGGCAGATGGCGGAGATCCTCACGCTCTCCGGGGTCTTCACCGGCGACCGCTTCGGCGGCTTCCTCGCCCTTTGGAGAGAAGGCGCGGGAGGTATTTACGGAGGCGAAGAGGGCATCGTATACGTTGCGGGGGTCTTCGGAGGAGCCGATGACGCGGACCACCTCGCCGCGCAACGAACGGTCTCTCTCCCGCGCGCGCACCAGCACGATATCTCCGGCCTCCGCGCCCTTGCGCAACCGGCGGGAAACCAGCACCGGACGCCGCTCCTCGACGAAGAGCGGATCGGCAACGGAATACTTACCCGGACGCCGCAGCACGGCCGGCAGGATCACGATTTACTCCGGATGGGAGATGCAATAGACATGCTTTGATTCTACCACGAGAGAGGTTTCAGGCATCAGGTTTCAGCCGTCAGGCTGGCCCACGCGGAACGCAGCAGGTGGCCCTTGCCTGATGCCTGCAGCCTGTACCCTGAAACCTAAACGCGCAAGAAGCGCGTGACGGAGAGGAAGCTGCCGAGCACGCCGATTGCCGCGCCGACGGCCATCAGTATCGCCAGCACCGAGATCGTGCTGACCGCCGAGGAAGCGATGGGCAGGAAGGGAAGAGCTTCGCGCGACCAGTCCACGAACAGGTAGTTGAACCAGACGACGACCAGCGCGGCCAGCGTCGCCCCGACGAGGCTCTGTAGCATCCCCTCGAACACGAACGGCGTCCGCACGAAACCGTCCGAGGCCCCGACGAGCTTCATCACCTCGATCTCCTGACGCCGGGCGAAGATCGAAACCCGAATGCCGTTCGAGATCAGGAGTATGCTGGAGATCAGGAACAGGGCCGTCGCCGCCCGCAGTCCCCATACCATGTACGACGTGACCGAGTTGAGGCGCTCGATGGTCTGTTGCGGGTAGCTGAGGTTGCTGTCCGAGAACCCCGCTTGCCTGAGCTTCGCGGCGACCGCCTCGGCGTCGGAGGGATTTTCGAGCTCTATGGCGAGGGAAGCGGGCAGCACGTCGCTCCCGAGGTCCTGGTAGATCTCCGGATTATCCTCGAAGGTCTGTTTGAAGTCCGAGAGCGCCCGCTCCTGAGAGATGTACGTGACCCCGGAGACCTCGGGGTAGCCTTCGACCTGCGCGCGGACTTCGTCTATCCGCTCCTGCGTGGCATCCGGGGCGAAGAATGCCTCGACGCTCACGTCCTGGCGCACGGACCCGATGATGCCCTCGACGTGCCCGCTGACCAGCAACGCCGTGCCAAGCACCAGGATGCAAACGAAGGTCGTGGTCACTGCGGTGACGCTCATCAGCAGGTTCAGGCGGATGTTCGTCAATGCCTCTTTCAGGAAGAAGCCCCAGTTAAACCTCATCGGCGTACGCCCCCTTCACCCGGTCGCGGATGACCCGGCCATCCTCAAGGGCTACCACCCGCTTGCGCATCACGTCCACCATCTCCCGGTCGTGGGTCGCGACGAGGACGGTGGTGCTGATGCGGTTGATCCTATCCAGAAGCTGCATGATGCCCACGCTCGTATCCGGGTCGAGGTTGCCGGTGGGCTCGTCGGCTATGAGGATCGGTGGCTGGCTGACGAACGCCCGCGCCACGGAGACGCGCTGCTGCTCGCCGCCGGATAGCTCGTGGGGCTTCTTGTCCATACGCCCGGAGAGCCCGACGAGGTCCAGGATCTGGGGCACCTTCGTGCGGATCGCACGCCGTTTCTGGCCTGTGACTTTCATCGCGTAGGCGACGTTCTCGGCGGCGGTCTTGTTCGGCAGGAGCTTGAAATCCTGGAAGACGCAACCGATGTCCCGCCGCAGATGGGGGACGCGCCGGCGCGGGATCGCGGATAGCCGCTTGCCCTTCACGTAGATGGCCCCGCGCGAGGGTTCCATCTCTTTCAAGATCAGACGCACCAGCGTGGACTTCCCGGAGCCGCTCGCCCCGACCAGGAACACGAACTCGCCGGGATCTATCTGCAGGTTCACCCGCTCGAGCGCGACAGTGTCGTTGCCATAGAGCTTTGTGACGTTGTCGAATCGGATCATGAGCACGCTCCAGACGCGATCCGCGAGGACTTGTACACGGCCTTCGCGGCGAGGCCCCCCGCCTGGACCCTCGCCGACCATCGCGGAACATAGCAACAAAGCGGCCCGATATCAACCGGCGGCCCCGAGCGGGATGCCCTCCGCCTCGCCGGTCAATATCAGTCGTCCCTCCTCGACCTCCGCCCCCGTGAGCGTCACGCCGTCAGGCAACTCTTCGAGCGGATAAGCAAACCCGGCTCCCGAGAGCAGTTGATCCGCCAGTTCATCCGGGACCGGGACCCCAGCCGCCTCCAATCCTCCAGCCTCGAACACGAGGCTCCCGTCCCGGAGGTCCAGACTCCCGGCCACGGAGACCGGCACCTCGACGCCGAACATAGGGACCGAGGAACGCGCGATCACCCGGTCTCTTTCCAACTCGATGCCGCTCACGGGCACGTCGGCATTCTCGCCCGCGAGATGGGTGATCTCCTCTTCCGATACCGCGACCCGCAGCCGCCCGGAGAGTGGCTCCTCGCCCACCACCTCACCCCGGCGCACGCTCCGCAGCACGTCCACGTCGAACGGATCGAGGTCAACGGTCGCACTCTCAGCCCGCACGCCGCCAAGCTCCCCGTCCCTGATCGAGACGCGGCCGTCAGAGAATTTCCCCGCGAGCATCGTCGGTTGCGGATCACTCTCCAGCATGACACCAGGGGTCTCCGCGAGCCCCAGATCGTCCCGTACGTCCCCGGCGACGGCAGCCTCAAGGATGGGCGGCAGGAATGTGTACGCGCCGATCAGGGCTATCGCTCCGGCGAGGAGCGCCAGGGTCACGAGCACGACGAGCCCGGCGGAGAGCAGTCTCCGCAATATTTTAGGCGACGGCCCGGCTCTTCAGGTAGGCGTAGATGAGGGCGTCGAGGTCACCATCGAGGACACGGTCCACGTTGCCGGTCTCCTCGCCGGTGCGCAGGTCTTTGACGAGCTTGTACGGATGGAGGACGTAGGAGCGGATCTGGGACCCGAACCCGACCTCGGCCTTCTCGCCGCTTTGGGAGGCGATCTCCTGCTCCCGCTTCTCACGCTCCAGCTCGAAGAGCCGCGACCGCAAGACCTTCATGGCGACCTCCCGGTTCTGGTGCTGGCTGCGCTCGTTCTGGCACTGCACCACGATGCCGGTCGGCAGGTGCGTGATCCTGACCGCCGAATCCGTCTTGTTGACGTGCTGCCCGCCGGCCCCCGAAGCCCGGTACGTATCTATCTTGAGTTCCTTATCTTCCACCTCGACCTCGACGGCGTCGTCCACGACCGGGGCTACCGCGACCGAGGCGAAGCTGGTGTGACGCCTGCCCCGCGCATCGAACGGGCTGATGCGGACCAGCCGATGCACCCCCCGCTCCGCCGATAACAACCCGAAGGCGTGTTCCCCGCCGACGCTGAACGTGGCGCTCTTGATGCCGGCTTCGTCGCCCTCGGTGTACTCGATGACGTTCATGTCGAAGCCGCGGCGTTCCGCCCACCGCCGGTACATCCGGGCGAGCATCTCGGCCCAGTCCTGCGAGTCAACCCCGCCCTCGCCGGGGTTGATGTTGAGGATGGCGTCACCCTCGTCGTACTCGCCGGAGAACATCCGGGCCACCTCCTGCTCCTCCAGCACCCGCTCCACCCGGTCCAACTCCGCCGTGACCTCGGAGATCAGGGCCGCATCCCCCTCCGCCAATTCCAGCAACTCCCCGGAGTCCGAGAGCCGCCCGCGCAGGTCCTCCATCAGCTTGAGTCGGCCCTCGACCCGCGAGAACCTCGCGGAGACCTGCTTCGCCTCCTCAGGGTCGTCCCAGAAGCCGGGCTGGTTCATCTCCCCGGAGAGCCGCCGGGATTCCTCGCGCAGGGACGCCACGTCGAAGAACGCCTCCAGTTCCGCGAAACGCTCCTCCAGCCCCGATGCTTTGTCCCGCGGTTCCGCCACTAACCCGCCTGAGCCTCTCGACCGCCGTTCTCGGCCATCAAGCGTTTATGCTCTGGCGTATCCAGAAGTCCGCACTTCTTGTACTTCTGGCCCGATCCACACGGGCACGGGTCGTTGCGCCCGACTTTGTTGCTCGCCTGGCGCGGAGTCCTCGGGCGCTCGCTCGGCTGCGAGCTAGGGTCCTCGCCGCCGCTGTACGAGAACTGCTGCATCTCCGGCTCGTCGCGGACTTGGAAGTTCTCTATGCGGTATATGTAGGTGACATAATCTTCCTTGAGGCCCCGCTCCATCTCCTGGAAGATGTCGAAGCCCTCGCGCTTGTACTCGACCAATGGGTCCCTCTGCGAAAGCCCGCGCCATCCAATGCCCTCGCGCAGGTACTCCATGTCGTAGAGATGCTCCCGCCAGCGTTGATCCACGATGGAGAGCAGCGTCCGGCGCTCGGCCTCCTCGAAGGAGGTCAGACCGTCCGTGCGCACGAGGTTGCGGCGATCCAGCTCCGTAGTGCGCGCCTCCCACTCGGCCTTGCGCTCCGCGAGGCGCTGCCTGGCGTCTTCAAGGACCATCGCGGAGACGTCCGCGCTCGTCAGATCCTCGATGTCGAGGGAGTGGAAATCCACCCGCGTCGGATAGAAGCGGTTCAGTTCCGTGGAGAGGGTGTCGAGGTCCCAGTCCTCCGGGTAGACGGCGTCCGAAGCGTGGCTGGCGACTACTTCGGAGAGGACCTCTTCCGCGTAGGACTCCGTATCCACGTTCTCGCCCATCAGGATGTCGCGTCTTATCGCGTAGATCACCTCGCGCTGCTTGTTGAGCACGTCGTCGTACTCGAGGATGCGCTTCCGGATTTGGAAGTTCTGGCTCTCGACCTGCTCCTGCGCGCGCCTGACGGAGCCGGAGATCATGCCCGCCTCGATGGGCACGTCCTCCTCCAGCCCGATGCGCTCTATGACGCTCTGCATTTTCTGTCCCCCGAAACGCCGGAGCAAATCGTCCTCGAACGAGAGGTAGAACCGCGACTCGCCAGGGTCCCCCTGCCGCCCAGAACGGCCCCGGAGCTGGTTGTCTATGCGCCGCGACTCGTGGCGCCCGGTCCCGAGCACGTACAGACCGCCAACCTCCGCGACGCCCTCGCCCAGCTTGATGTCCGTCCCGCGCCCGGCCATGTTGGTCGCGATGGTCACCGCGCCCCGCTCGCCGGCTTCGAGGATGGTCTCCGCCTCGCGCTCGTGCTGCTTGGCGTTCAGGACGTTGTGTAGGATGCCCTTCCGCTTGAGCATCGCGGAGATGTGCTCCGAGACCTCCACGGATACCGTGCCAACGAGGACCGGCTGGCCTTCCCCGTGACGCTCGGCGATGTCCTCGACCACGGAGTCGTACTTGCTCTTCTGGCTCTTGTAGACCACGTCGTCCCAGTCGTCCCGGATCATCGGCATGTGCGTCGGGACGGAGACGACCTCCATCTTGTAAATGTGCATGAACTCGTCGGCCTCGGTCGCAGCCGTGCCTGTCATGCCAGCCAGCTTGTCGTACTGTCGGAAGTAGTTCTGGATGGTGATCGTGGCGACCGTCTGGTTCTCCTCCCGGATCTGCACGCCTTCTTTGGCCTCGATGGCCTGGTGCAGCCCCTCGGAGTAGCGCCGTCCCTCCAGCACGCGCCCCGTGAACTCGTCCACGATGAAGACCTGCCCGTCGCGCACCAGGTACTCCACGTCCTTGTGAAACAGCGTGCGCGCCCTGAGCGCCTGGTTCAGGTGGTTGACGAGGTTGCTGTTCACATCGTCGTAGAGGTTCTCCATGCCCAAAGCCTTCTCGACCTTCTCGACGCCCGCCTCGGTCGGAGCGACCTGGCGCTTCTTCTCCTCCACCTCGAAGTCTTCGCCGGCCTTCAGGCGCGGGATGATGGCGGCGAAGCGGTAGTAGGTGTCGGCGGCGCTCTCCGGCATGCCGGAGATGATGAGCGGGGTCCGTGCCTCATCTATGAGGATCGAGTCAACCTCGTCCACGATGGCGTAGTTGAGGTCCGGCTGCACGAGATGCTCGGTAGAGGTCGCTATGTTGTCGCGCAAGTAGTCGAAACCGAACTGGGCGTTGGTGCCGTAGGTGATGTCGGACCCGTAGGCGACCTTGCGCTCATCGAAGCCCATGCCGTCCTGCACGAGGCCGACCGTGAGGCCGAGGAAGTCGTATACCTCGCCCATCCACGCGGCGTCGCGGCGGGCGAGATAGTCGTTCACGGTGACCACGTGGACGCCCTTGCCGCTCAAAGCATTCAAATAGACGGGCATGGTGGCGGCGAGCGTCTTCCCCTCGCCGGTCTTCATCTCGGAGATCTTACCCTGATGCAGCACGATGCCGCCCATCACCTGCACGTCGAAGGGCCGCATCCCCAAAGTGCGCCGGGAGACCTCCCGCACCACGGCGAACACTTCGGGCAGGATGTCGTCGAGGGTCTCTCCCTTTCCGAGTCTTTCGCGGAACTCGCCCGTCTTCGCCCGGAGGGCTTCGTCGGAGAGTTTCTCCACCTCTGGCTCCAGAGCCGTAACCGACTCAACGGACTTCTGGAGGACCTTTAACTTGCGGCCCTCCCCCATCTTCAATATCTTCGTAAGCAGGTTAGACAAGATCCCTTACCTCGTGTGTGGACGACTCGCCAGGTTGCGCGGACTCTTCCATGCCTCGCTACCGCACGGGCTCTATGAGCCCATAATTTCCGTCGCGCCGCCGGTATACCACATTTATGTCGCCGGTATCGGCGCTGGTGAAGACGTAGAAGTCATGGTCGAGAAGCTCCATTTGCAGGGCGGCCTCCCCGGCGCTCATCGGCTTCATCTGGAACTGCTTGGTCCGCACGATGCGATCCTCGACCTCCTCTTCCTCCTCGACCACGAAGGGCTTTGGTGTCTCGGGAGCGCTGTTCTTGAGTTGGCCCTGCCAGCGGTCTATCTGACGGCCCCGGTAGCGCCGGACCTGCCGCTCCAGCTTGTCCGACATGCGGTCTATGGAGGCGTACATGTCCGGCGAAGCCTCCCGCGCCTTGAGGACCGTGCCGTTTATGAACAGGGTAGTCTCGGCCACGTCAGGCTCCGAAATGGACGGGTTGCGCTCGTGGGTGAGCTCGACCTCCGCCCTGGCGACGCTCTTCTCGTCATCGAAGAACCGGCGGACCTTCTCGACCTTCTCAAGAGCGTACCGCTCGAGCGCCTCCGTAACCGAGATGTTGCGTCCCTTGACGAGTATGTCCAATGTGTGCCTCCCTTCGGTCGGCTCTTAGCTGTCAGCCGTTAGCTATCAGCCATCAGCAAGAGGGGGTAGTCCGGCACTCCGCAGCGTCGCTCGAACCTTCTGCCGCAATGTCTCTCCGTCGAAGGTCGTCGTGGCAAGCAGCCAGATGCCGAACCGGACAGCAAAAAGCTGAAAGCCGACTGCTGAAAGCTGATGGCTACTCACACCGTCCTGCACAGGCTTAGGGCGTGTACCTCCGCGGCGCCGGCTTGCGTGAGGGTCTTGGCGCATTCGCTCATGGTAGCGCCGGTCGTGAACACGTCGTCCACCAGGAGGACCCTGCCGCACACGGCCTCGTGCGCCCGGAACGCGCCTGAGACGTTCGCCTTCCTCTGCGGCGCCGTTAGCTTCACCTGATCCCTGGTCTTCCTCACCGCCTCCATTCTAGCCGACAGAGGCGCGTTTATCTCTTTTGCTACGGCCTTCGCCATGATCTCCGCCTGGTTGAAGCCCCTTTTGCGCAGACGGGAACGGTGCAGCGGGACGGGCACCACGGCATCGAAACGGCTTTCGCCTTTGAGCGTCGCCACCATCAGCGGGGCCATCAACCGCTCCACGATAGCCCGGTAGCCACGGTACTTCAGGGCATGGACGACCTCTTTCCCCACTCCCTCGTACATCAGGGGCGCCCGTGCCGACTCGAAGCCGAAGTCCACGCTCGCGCAGGCGTTACATACATAAACCTCGAAGGCCGTCGGCATCCCACACCGTCCACAGCGGGGTCCTTCTATCCTGGGCAGCGCCTCAAAGCAACCCCGGCAGAGCACGTCGCTGGATCTCCGGTCGCACGCGGCGCAACGCCTCGGGTAGAAGAGGTCCGCCAGCGCGTCCACGTATGGTTGGTACATCGGCCTCCTACTATGCGAGCAACAACCCGGCGGCGAGGAGCAGTCCGAAGGAGATCTGGAGCCTCGCGGCGCCGGCGAGGACCGGTATCAGGGCCCGCCCCTTCGCGCCACTCCAGGCCGCCCGCGCCGGTGCCGGAGCAAGAACGAGGGCAAACAACGCGATGAGCGGCCAGAGACTGCCTGCCACGGCCGCGATGACGGGCACGAAAACGAACGGGCCGAGAACGAGCGACACGAAGAACCTCCGGGTCCCGGCGTCACCCAGCCGGACGGCGAGGGTGCGCTTCCCGGCGCCGGCGTCGGTCTCGATGTCGCGCAGGTTGTTGGCGACGAGTATCGTCACGGCGAGCATCCCGACCGGCACGGACGCCAGGACAGCGAGCAGCGAGAACCGTTCATCCTGCACGTACGCCGAGCCTGCCGTCGCCACGAACCCGAAGAACACGAACACGAAAACCTCGCCCAGTCCGGAGGAGGCATACGGACGCGACCCGCCACTGTATCCGAGCGCCGCAAGGAAGCAGGCCGCTCCCACGGCGACGAGCCACCACCCCGCGACCGCCGCGAGCGCCAGGCCTGCCAGCGTGGCGACACCGAACGCGAGCAACATCGCGGAGCGCATCCGGGCCGGAGAGACGAGCCCGGATGCGACGGCGCGGCGCGGCCCGACGCGGGCCTCCGTATCCACGCCGCGCACGCCGTCGAAGTAGTCGTTCGCGTAGTTCACCCCGACCTGTACCGCCAGCGCGACCACCAGCGCGCCCACGAAGCGCCAGGCCGAGAAAGCCGAAGCCGCCGCCGTCCCGACGAGGACCGGTGCCACCGCAGCCGAGAGCGTCTTCGGGCGGGAGGCTTCGATCCAGACTTTGAAGCTATCAGCCATCAGCTATCAGCGAGTACGTGTCGGGCGTCACCGTCCGGCCTTGTCGCTGCTTCTTCGATGATCGTACGAAAAGGTCTTCGGTTGCCGGGAAGAGCACCGTAAGCGAGTAGACCAAGGCTGACTGCTGACCGCTGACGGCTAAAAGCTCAGACTGCGCGGCGGCACGACGACGCCGGGGTTTATGCGGATTCCCTGATCCAGGACGTTGCTCTCCCCCACCACGCAACCGGCGCCAAGCACCGAGAGCCCGCGGACGATGGCGTTCTGTCCCACCCGTGCGCCGGGACCGACGATGGAGCCCCGCACGACGGCGCCGGGTTCAATCTCCGCCCCGTCCAGCAGGATGCTTCCCTCGACGACGGCCCTCGCCCCCACGCGGCAACCCCGGCCAAGGGAGGACCTCCCGCCGATTGTGGCGAGGTGTCCGATCTCGCACCCGGCGGCCACGGAGACCGGCGGCAATATCTTGACGTTCTTGCCACATTCGGTCGAAGAATCTACATCGAGATAGTCGAACTCTTCGCGGGGGGCGCCGACCGCGCCGGAGAGCACGTCGTGGGAGGCTGACAGATAACTACGGGGCGTCCCGATGTCGCGCCAGTACGAGCTGGAGACGTGCGCCCGCAACTTGCCTCGCGCCTGGAGCTCCGGGAATATCTCACGCTCGATGGAGACCTCCCTGCCCTCCGGGATGCGGCACAATACCTCCGGCTCCAGCACGTAGATGCCGGCGTTCACCAGGTTGGTCGTCACCTCGTCGGCGGCGGGCTTCTCCAGGAAGCGGCGCACCAGCATATCGTGGTCCACCTCCACCAGCCCGTACGCCGTCGGGTCCTCCACGCTCGTAAGCATGATGGTCGCCAGAGAGTCCGACGACTCGTGCAGCTCTATCGCCGCGCTCAGGTCCGTCCCAGTGAGCACGTCCCCGTTCACCACGACCAGAGGCCCGCCGTCCAGGTACCGCTCGGCGTTCTTGATGCCCCCCGCCGTTCCCAGAGGCCGGTCCTCCACGGCGTAGTTGATGGGGAAGTCTTTCAGGTCCTCGCGGCTGGCGAAGTAGTCCTGGATCGGGTCAGGCAGGTAGCCCATCGAGAGCACGACCCCATCCACGCCCCCGGCGCGCAGGAAATCTATCATGTACCCGATAAACGGCTGGTTGCGCAGCGGCACGAGCGCCTTCGGAATGTCGTAGGTGATCGGCCGCAGCCGGGTCCCCAACCCACCAACTAGAATAACGGCCTGCATGGGAGATGCAGCTTACAACAAGCCCGAAGCCCGCGCCAGAGCCGCGAGCGGCCCGACAAACAGCGCGAATAGCACCGTCGCCGCGGCCAGGACGTACACGGAGAACTCCACGGCGAAGCCTCCTTCTCCCTGTTCAACACCGCCCGCCGGTTCCTCGAAGAACATGTTGCGGATTATGCCGAAGTAGTAAGG
>JBPCLT010000044.1:0-14494 GCA_051003015.1 Rubrobacteraceae bacterium
TGGCGCCGACGACACGACCCCTGGTGGAGACGACACCACCGTTGGTGGAGACGACACGACCACGGGCGGCGACGACACGACCACTGGCGGCGATGACACGACCACTGGCGACGACACCACTGGCGACGACACGACCGGCGATGACACGACGACTGGTGGTACTACTGGCAGTCCCGACACGACGACCGGCTCTTCGGGGACTGCTGACACGCCGGCAGTGACCTCGCTCCCCGAGACGGGAGGTCTGTCGCTTCTGCTTCCGGCCTCTCTCATGTTGCTTGGCCTGGGGCTCGTTACAAGGCGGCTCCTCAAGTAGCGGATCGAATCGAAGGGGAAGCTCACTCGGGCTTCCCCTTCTTCACCGCGTATGGCATGATACGGTTCCATCGTAGGGGAGGCCCCACGGGCTTCCCCTCTTTTTGGGTACTGCGGCGGCAGACGGAAGTTGGTCAGGACATGGTAGCCAGCAAGAAGCCTCCACGCACCAAAGCCACGCGAGAAGGTTCGCCGGCTCTGCATCGGGTGCGCGGGAAGGTAGCCGAGGTATTCAGCGCGGACCTGCGTTCTCTCGCGGTGTTCCGCGTCGTGCTTGCGCTCCTGGTGCTCTCCGACCTCGCCAACCGGGCCACCGACCTCGCGGCTCACTACTCTGACGAAGGGGTCCTCTCTCGCGCTACCCTCCTTGGAGAGGTTCTGAATATATGGGCGTTTTCGGTGAACCTCCTCAACGGCACGCCCCTGTTCCAGGCGCTGCTGTTCTGCGTCTGCGCGCTGGCGGCGCTCTCCATGCTCTTCGGTTACCGTACCCGACTCGCGACGGTCATCGTGTGGGTGCTTTTGCTCTCGATCCAGCAGCGCAACCCGCTGGTGCTGGGTTCGGGTGAGATCCTCCTCCACCTGCTGCTCTTCTGGAGCATGTTCCTGCCGCTCGGCGCGATGTGGTCGGTGGACAGCTCGCGGGAGGCCCGTCGGGGAACTCGCGGGGGGGCCACGCCCGGGCCGCGGCGGTTATCGCCGCTCTTCCTGTCCGTAGCCACGGCCGGCCTGTTCCTGCAGATCGCCTTCGTGTATTGGTTCACCGCGCTCATCAAGACAGGCGAGGAGTGGCGCACGGACTTCACGGCGCTCTCCTTCGTGCTGCACTACGATCAGGTCGTCACGCCGCTTGGGTCCTTCCTTTCCCAGTTCCCCACGCTGCTCTGGATGATGACCCTGGGCACCATTCTGCTGGAGGGCTTCGGGCCGTTCTTGCTATTCTCGCCGCTCTTTACCGGGCCGGTGCGAACCGCCGCCGCGCTGGCCTTCATGAGCCTCCACTACGGCATCTATATGACGATGGACATCGGGATCTTCCCCTGGATCAGCGCTTTCTGCATGGTCTGCTTCCTGCCGGCATGGTTCTGGGACAAGCCCGTCGCGTACCTGCGGGAGTCGTTGCCGGAGAAGCCAGAGGCTCTGCGGGGCCTGCAAAACGCGGCGGCGATCCTGGTCCACGCTTACTGGTTGCCCTTGAGATCCTGGCTGTATTCGATGTTCCTCGGGCGTCGCCCGGAGGCGTACCAGGAGGCCGGGAAGAACGGCAGGGAGCCTTCGACCGCCGGAGGAACGGCGGCGGGGTCGGGCATGATGACGTTGCGGTCCTCGGTCGCGGCCAACGTGCTCGCCGCCATCTGTTTGCTCTACGTGTTCGGCTGGAACCTCACTACCGTCTCCAGGTTCGAGATGCCGCAGCGCCTGGTCCCTCCCGGCGTGCTTCTAGGGCTGGATCAGTACTGGGGCATGTTCGCCCCTTCTCCTCCAAAGTCGGACGGATGGTTCGTCATACCGGGTAACTTGAAAGGTGGTCAGCAGGTGGACCTCATGCCCATCACCCGCGACGACTTCGAACTCCACGCCGTCTCCTGGGAGAAGCCCCAATACATCTCCGACACGTACAAGAACGAGCACTGGCGCAAGTACATGGAGAACCTCAATCAGGAGGAGGACGCCGGACAGCGGCTGCATTTCGGGCGCTACATCTGCCGTGAGTGGAACGAGCGCCACGGCGGCTCCGAACAGCTCAGGACGTTCAAGATTACCTACATGTCCGAGGAGACGCTGCCTGACTACAGCGAAGCCGCGCCGGTAAAGTCGGTCCTGTGGGAGCATAGCTGCTTCTAGCGATGGGCTCGATCCGCCCCCGAACGCCGTCGGTCCATGGAACGCTTGGCTGAGGACGGCCCCCGCCAGTCGAGTCAGGGAAGCGTGCCGGAGGAGCAGGCATCGTCCCGGTGGGACTTGCTGGCCGTGGCCGCCATCGTGGCCGGGGCGGTCGTCCGGGTCATCTGGGGGCTGGTGATACATCCGCCCGGTGACTTCATTTACTCGGACATGGGCGGGTACGTCGAGCGGGCCCGGCGTCTCGCGGACGAAGGGCCGCTGCTGCGCTCTGACGCGCTCTTCCCGCCGGGGACGCACATGCTGCTGGCCGCGCCCATGGAGATATTCGGCACGGGGACCGCCGGGTTGTGGGCTGGGTCGGTGCTGTGGTGCGTGATGTCCTGCCTGATCCCGCTGTTCACCTGGCGGCTGGCCCGCCTCCTCCTCACCCCGGCCGCCGCGGCCCTGGCTACCGCGTTCTGCGCTTTCTGGCCGCTGTACATTACCTACGGGGGGTTCTTCACGTCCGAGACGCCTTCGCTCGCGCTCATGGTCATCGCCCTCTGGGCCGGCTACCGCGCGAGCCGTCTTTCGGGCTGGGAGGCTGCTGGTCTCGGCCTGTTCGCGGGCGTGATCGGCGGGGTGGCAATCGCCTGCCGGCCGCAGTGGATCCTCAACCTCGCGGTGCTGGCCGTGCCGCTGCTGATACGTTTCCGCCGCCGGGCTCTTGCTTTGGCGGGCATCGTCATCGGCGCCACGGTAATCCTGGCCGCGGTAGTGTTGCACAACAGCGTCGCGGCCGGCGAGACCACGGGCCTCAGCGAGAACGGCGGCCTCAACTTCTGGATGGGGCATTGCGACGTCCGCGCCGTCACGACCGTGGACACCATTCAGGGTGGCTCCTACGTCTTCGGAAACCCGGTCTGGGGGCAACTGGATCGGGGGGGAACCTACTACTTCCAGGGAAGATCCATATGGGACCAGTCGTTCTTCTACGGCATGGGCCTGGATTGCATCCGGCGGGACGGCGTCGGTCACGTCCGCGTCCTGGCCCGCGGCGTCCTGAACATGACGGCCACGACCGTCCCCTGGCCGCAGTCCAACGATGAGAACGGCCAGCGCGGCGTGGTTAACGCGAGCAACGTGGCGTACTCGTTGCTGCTGCCCTGGGTCCTGATCGAGTCGGTCTTCTTGATCCGTCGTCGTCGCGCGGCCGGCCAACCGCCGGGCGAGCTGGTGATGCTGGCCCACTTCGTCTGCGTGGTGCTGGTTGCCTGGGTCTTCTTCGGCGACCCGCGCCTCCGCAGTTCCTACGACGTGTTCGGGCTGGCGTTGCTGGCGGCACTCGTCGCCGATAGGTTCGGCCTGGACGCGGTCGCGCCCGAGCGTAAACAGAGCGAGCACGGGGACTGAACCCCGTACTCGCGGTGCTTTCGGTTCCCTTTAGCGCGGGGCTCGACCGGCCGGTCTACCGGCGGCCAACCACTCTGAACTTCCAGCCGAGAGCCGCGCCGCCTCCCTGGCCTTCAGCGACGACCACCCTGACCGCGTGCGTGCGGGTGGCGAGCTTACTGGACTTGTAGGCCAACTGGCCGGTGGACCGATAATAGGAGAAGCGATACTTCCGGCGTCCGTCCACGTAGAGCTTCATATCGGACTTCTCCAGGTTCGCGCCAAGCACCCTTGCTTTTATGATCGGCGTTCGATCCCTGACCTTGTTGCCCGATCCGGGGCTCGGGCTGGTGATCCTGGGCTTCACGGCCGGAGTCGTCGCGCCGAGCGCCCTGGCGGCGTTGAGCCTGCCACCGGACACCATCTTGCCTTCCAGCCCCGCCTTCTTGTCCACGGAGGAGAGTATTTTCGCCTTGATTTCGGCGTCGTCAAGCTCCGGGAACTTGCTCTTTACGAGGGCGGCGGCTCCCGCGACGTGAGGTGTCGCCATCGAGGTGCCGCTGCCGTATCCGTAGCCGCCTCCCGGTGTTGTGCTGTAGATCCAAAGGCCCGGAGCAGCGAGGTCCACCGAGGTGGCGCCGTAGTTGGAGAAGCCGGTCAACTGGTCGTTATGGTCGGTGGCCGCGACGGAGATGACGTTGGGGCTGTCATAGCTTGCCGGGTACCGCGGGGTCACGTCGTTGTCGTCGCTGATCCCGTCCGACCCGCCGTTGCCGGCGGCGGCGATGAGGAGATGATCCTGTTGTCCGGCGGCTTCGACCGCCTCGAATATGGACTGGGAGAAGCCGTTGCCGCCCCAGGAGTTGTTGCTGACCTTGACCCCCTCGGCCACCGCGTAATCGAGCGCCTGGATGTAGTCCGAAGCGTATCCCCAGCCGTCGGAGCCGATGAACTTGAGCGGCATGATCCGGGCCTTCCAACTGACGCCCGTGATGCCGGCGCCGTTGTTGCCCTCTGCGGCGATGGTGCCCGCCACGTGGGTGCCATGCCCATCTGCCTCAGCCGAGTCGAACACGGTGTTGTCCTCGTTGCGGAAGTCCCAACCATGAACGTCGTCCACGTAACCGTTGGCATCGTCGTCCACATTGTTGCCGGCTATCTCATCTGGGTTGGTCCAGACGTTGCCGTCGAGGTCAGGGTGGCTGATGTCCACCCCGGTGTCCATGACGGCAACCACGACGCTGGCGTTTCCGGTCGTGATGCCCCAGGCTTCCGGCGCGTCTATGTCGGCGTCGGGGGAGCCATCGTACTGGCCGGTGTTGTGGAGGTTGTACATCTTGGAGAAGTTCGGGTCGCTGGGAGTCACGGCTCCTTGTGTGTGGATAACGTAGTCCGGCTCGGCGTACTCGACGTTGGGGGAGTCCTCGTAACGTTCGACGGCCTCGGCCACGAAGAGGTCTTTGGGGAGGTCCACCACGCTGAGGTCCTCCTCAGGGAGCTTCTCCTTGATGCTGGCGTCGTTCCTGCGGTTGAGGGAAGTCAGGTCACTCGTCGTGGATTCTTCTTCGAGCTTGACGATGATCCGGCCCGGTGCGAAGTCCGGGGAGTTCTTGTCAACGCTCTCGGAGATTGCCTCGCCGGGGAGAAGCACCATTCCGAAAATCCCCGCGATTGACGCCGCTGCGATGAACCCGATCCTGCGCTTCATGGTCTTCTCCTCTGTTCGGCAGCCCGGCCACCTCGGAGAGGTCCGTTGGCTTTGCGTCCCCGCCTCGCGGCGGGTTTGCCCTTTCGCAGTGGAGGCTCGGCGCCTCTCGACCACGTTTAGAAACTTATCGGTACGAGGAAAGAAAGACTTTAGCCGTGAGTGCGCGACTCATGCGGAAGCCGTAAAAATTTCCAGGTTCGGCTATCGGTGCGAGGGCTCGTGCAGGTTCGATGGATTGGACAGGGAGTCAGCGAGGTCCACAAGAGACGGCGTGATCAGGTCCGGCTTCGGGCCCCTGGCGCGATGGAGCCCTTCACCAACCCACGAGGAACGAGGATAGCCTGTGAGGGGTTGGGGGATCTGCGGCCAACCCCTCAGCGGGTTATTCGGAAGCTCCAGCGCCTCTCTGTCCGGTTGTCCTCCGGGTCCAGAGCGACCACCGTGACCCCTGTTTCGCCACGCGCTAGGTTACGATCCGGCGTATACTTTAGTCTGTCCGTGGCCCGGTCGTAAGCGAAGTTCTTCACCCGGCGGCTGTCCACGTAGAGTTTGATATCCGCCTTCCTCAGGTTCGTCTGTAAATCCTTTACGGTGGCTCTTATGGCTGGCGTGCGGTCCCCGGTCTTCGAGCCGGGTGAGGGACGCGGGGCGGTGATCAGGGGCGTGGTCTGCGGGTCCAGGCGCACGGTCTCTCTGTCGGTCAGGCCGTCGGAGTCTGTGGCGGTGAGCCGGAGCTCCAGGTACGAAGGCTGCCCGTGATCCGGCCCGTCGAAGGAGCCGCTCGCGACCCCCTCAAAGCCTTGAATGCGGTGCTCGTGACAGGTGCCGTTGGAGGCGCAGTGGTGAAGGATCAGCGACCAGGACAGGGATGATGCCGATAGCGTTCCGTCTTGCTGGTCCGTAGCGGACCCTGAGAAAGAGATCTCTTTGCCGATCTTCCAGGGCGTGGAGGCGGTCGGCGAGTTTATGGTCGCCACCGGGGCGCCGGCGCCGATAACGACGGTGTCGGTGGAAGTTTCGCCAAAGTTGTCGGTGACCCGGAGTCGCGCCACGTGCTTCCCTGGTCCGTAGGTTCGAGTGGGATTTGGCGAGGTCGAGTCTTCGAACGAGCCGTCATCGTCCAGGTCCCAGGCGTAGGAGATCGTGTCGCCTGGGTCCGGGTCGTCGGAGCCGGAGCCGTCGAAGTTCACCGTCAGGGGCGCAGGGCCGTTCTCTGGGTCGGCCTCAGCGACCGCCGTCGGGGGCTGGTTCCCGCTGAAGTGGCGGATGCGGTGGATCTTTCCACCGATTAGGTCCACGTAGAAGAGGTCGCCTTCAGGACCGATCTGCAGGTTTACCGGACCCCCCGCGCCCGCTACGAAGGTTTTGATCGCCGAGGGGTCCGGCTCTCCGTTCGTGCCCTCACGCAGAAACCATATGCAATTACGGGAGAAGTCGGAGAAGAACAGACCGCCGTCGTACTCATCCGGGTAGGAGCCGGTCCCGTAGAAGGCCACGCCAGAGGGCGAGGAGCCGCCGGTCGGGCACGACTCTCCCGGCACCACCTGTTCGCTGTGGCTATAAGTGTAGAACGGCTGGGTAGCCGCTCCAGGGGAATCGTACAGATCCTTGCAGATTTTCAGGTTCAGGTTGTCGTAGCTGGTCTCGCGGCCGTTGCCCTCGTAGCAAGGCCAGCCGAAGTTCCTGACGCTCCCGCCGGTGGGGTTGGTGATGCGGTTGATCTCCTCCCAGTTCGTCCAGCCGACCTCGCCCATCCAGATCTCATTCGTCCCCGGCCGCACCGCTATCCGGAAGGGGTTGCGCAGCCCGTAGGCCACTATGCGGCGGGCGTTAGGGTCGGCGCTGTCGTAGAGGGGATTGTCCGGCAGCGCCGCGCCGGTCTCGGGGTTCACCCGCAGGATCGTCCCACTCAGGCCCGTCGGGTCACCGGAGGTGCGCAGGTCCTGGCTGCGCAGCGCGCCGCCTTCGGCCGTCGGCGGCGTCTGGGCGCCTCCGACCGGCACCGGCGGGTCTCCGCAGGGGTTTTTCGGGATGGGGCTACCGCTGCTGCCTCCCCCGTGCCCGTAGTCGGCAAAGGTGAAGCTCGCTCCGTCGCCGGCGCTGACGTAGAGCGCGCCGTCGGGACCGAAAGCCAGATCGCCGATGGAGTGGCTTGGATACTGCTGGCACCAGTCTTCGATCAGCACATTCTCTTGTCCGGTCGTCGTGTCGCCGGCGGCCTCAAGCCGCGAGAGCCGCCCGCTGACCACGCAGCCGTCGGTGTTCGCGCCGGGCGGGTTCGGGCAAGTGTCTCCCCACCTGGGCGCAGTGCCGCCGATGGCTGCGTCATGTGTGTACAGGACGTACACGTGGGGATCCTGCGGGAAGCCCGGGTCGAGGGCCAGCCCGAGCAGACCGCGATCCCAATAGTCGTGGACTTTGGTGCGCAGGTCGGCGAAGGTCGTTGGCGTCGAATCGGTGAGGCCGTCGAAGACTTTGATCACACCGCTCTTCTCGGCGACGAAGACTCGGCCATCCCTGGAGAACTCTACCGCGGTTGGTTGGTTCAGCCCATCGAAGACCACCGTGTCCTGGAAGCCGGGCGGCAATGCCGCGGCCCCCTCGGCTGGCGGGGCCGGAGCCACGACCAGCGCGAGCGCCAACGCGATCAGGGCGGCTGCGGAGACCACCGCCAGGCGCAGCCAGGTCCTGGTACGGCTGTTCCTTGTGCCGGTGTCCGTTCCTGTCTCGCTGGCCGCTTCCAGTGTTCGATTCATGAGCGCTGATCCTCCGGTTCGGTTTCCTCTTCTCTCGTGCATCTAGCGGACTATTCGGAAACTCCAGGTCTCCACGGCCTTGTTCTCGGCCGCGTCGGCGGCGGCCATCTTGACCTCGTGCCTGCCGTAAGAGAGCTTCCTCGAGGCGTGGGAGATCCTGCCTTCGCTCCGGTCGTAAGAGAACGTCTTCGACTTGCCGTCCAGGTAGAGTTTTATTCTGGACTTGCTCGGGTTCACCGCGCCATCCCTCACCACCGCGGCGATGTTCGGCGTGCGGTCACGGACCCTGGAGTCCGGCTTCGGTCGCAAACCGGCTATGGTGGGCCTGGCGGTGTCGGGAGGCGCCGTGGGCTTTGCCTGGGCGCTGACGGGGCCCGACCAGTTACCTACGGTGTCCCGGGCGAACACGGTGTAGTAGTAGGTCACGCCGTTCTGGAGGGCTGTATCCGCGTGGGACGCATTGTTGCCTTCGTAGACGAGATCCTGCCCCGCGGCCGGCTCCTCGTCAGTGGCGTGGCCGGTCGCGGAGCGCAGCACACTGACCCCCGCGAAGTCCGCATCGGAGGGATTGTTCCAGGAGAGGTTCACGCTGGCGTCTCCGGCCGCGGCCCCGAAACCCGTCACGGGGGCGGGGGGTGTCGTGTCGGGCGGCTCTTCCACCGTCCAGACGAAGCTAGCCGAGCCTTCGAGCGTGGGGTCGCCGTCGTCTGTGGCCGTGATCTTCACATTGTATGGGCTGCCGGCCAATGAGCCGGACGCCAGCGTACCGGAGATCTTGCCGGTCGCTGGTTCCATGCTCAGCCCTTGAGGCAGTCCCGCCGCGCCGTAGGTCAGCATGTCGCCGTCGGGGTCGGTGGCCCGGACTTGTAGGGAGGCTTGCTCGCCCTCGACGTTGCTCCGGTCGCCGGGAGCGGCAACTTCCGGGGCCTCATTGGCTTCTATGGTCACGTAGTTGATCTTGGTGTTGGTGCCCGCCGCGCTGACGGTTAGCCTGCCGTCGGTCACGGCCACGGTTCTGGCGCCCGTGCGGTGCGTCTCCGACGCGGTTCGCTGGAAGGCTGGAATCACAGGCTCTCCCTCGACGTTGATACCGTCGGTCCCGTCGAAGAAGTCACTGTCGCCGACGCCCACGCTCACGTCGTAGATGCCATCGGGCACGGCCATCTCCCACGAGCCCTGGTTCGGCTGGCTCGCACCGCCGGTGCCCTGCATGATGATGAGGGTTCGCAGATGCCGGTCGCCGGGCGTCGTGCGCTCGCGGGCGTTCTTGGTCATGTCCACTGCCGTGGGCGTGCCGGGGAGACCCATCCGAATCCACGGGCGCCGTCGTAAGCCTGCCCGGTGTCTGCCTCGTAGCCGGCCGGAGCGGTCCCCGCAGGCTGGAAGTTGATCCTGGCGTTGAGCGCCTGTCCGCCGGACTGCGCGTGCGCGGGCGGCGTGGGGAGTAATGTCAAGGCGCACGCGAGGAGCAGCAGGAAGCCAACCAGCTTCCGCTGTGCGTGGCCGTGGTACGCTGGCGCGAACCAGCGAATGCCACTTCTCGACCCCATATCCTTCACTGCGTACCGTCCTACTCTCAACGACCCGACGCGACGGGCTTCACCAGGACGAAATCTGGGGACCGATACACATCTCATTCCCCGATCTCCTTGCGACGCCCGCCTCGCGGACGCACGGTCTTTCCTTACCGAAAATGCTACGAGACGGGATCACCCGGCGCATGTGCCAGACGGCCTATTTATTGTAGTTAAAATGACGCATTTTTGCTCCCGACCGTCGCTTCAGCCTCGCAACTTGACAGATGCGCCGGGCTCCATAGCGTGCCAAGGGATCAAGCGGTTCGGGATCTTCTATACTCCCAGGGCTAGTACGCTTGAAGTGGACATGACGAAATACGGAGCGACGCGGGCGCAGGAGCCGGTGGCACAGGTTGGAGAGCCTGGCCAGTCGTGAAGCCACGGATGGCATCGCCCAGAGCCCCCTGGCTATCCACCTCTTCGCGTCTGATGTCCGCTCACTCCTGGCGAACCGCGCCTGGGGTGAGGTTCTGGGGCTGGGAGAAGACGAAACCCCGGAGGGTACAAACGCATTCGAGGAAGACCGGCTCCGGGCGGCGAGCCTACTGGACTACGCGGAGGAGAGCATCTCGGCTGTAAGGACCGCGAAGCCGGCCTTCTCCTCTAGCTCATCTCCTGGCCCTGCTCGACGATCTCCTCCAGCCGGCTCTGGAGGGCGCCTACGGCCTCTTGCGGGGGCAGGTCGCCGGCGAGCGAGGCGTTGAACTGCTTCGCCATCTCCAGCGACATATCCGAGTAGAACGGAGAGACGGGCCGCGGCCTGGCGTTCTGGATGATGGTCTCCTTGCCCAACCGGGCCACGGGGACGCTGTCTATGATCTCCTGGTCCTCGTAGAGGCTCCGGCGCGTTGGCAGCCTCGAACCCTGCGATGCGTTGGTCACCTGCTGCTCGGGATCGGTCATGAACCGGATGAACTCGTACGCCTGGTCCTGCTTGTCCGAGGCGGCGTTGATGAAGAAATTCCATCCCCCCAGCGCGCTATAGCTCTGGCTTCCTTCCCCGACGGGAAGTTCCGCGATGCCAACCTGATCCGGCTTCACGTTCGACTCCTTCGGGTCGCCCAGGAGCGCGTACACGTAAGGCCAGTTCCTCAAGAACACGGCGTCGCCCCGGATGAAGGCGGCGTGTGACTCGTCCTCTTTGTATGAGAGCACGGCCTGGGTGGAGACGCCGCTCCCGATCATGCGCTTCGCCCGTTCGAGGCCCGCGACCGACTCCGGGCTGTCCACGACCACCTTCGATGGGTCTTCGGGATCGAGGATATCGCCGCCGTGGGTCCAGATGTACTCCAGGCCGTTGCACACACCACCCTCGTATTCGGCGCCCTGGAACACGAACCCGAACCGGATGTCCTGATCCTGCATGACTTTACTGGCTTGTTCTTCCAGCTCGGCCCAGGTCTTCGGGGCTCGGTGAAGCCGCTCTTCTCCAGGTAATCCTGGCGGTAGTAGAGGAGCCCGGAGTCGGTGTACCAGGGCACGCCCCACACCTTGTCGTCGTAGGTCATGGCCTGCATGGGGCCGGGGAGGAATTGATCCGCGTCGGTGAAGCGGTCGGTGAGGTCGGAGATCCAACCGTTCTCCCCGAACTGCGCCGGTCAGATGACGTCGCCGCCGATCACGTCTATGTCCCCGCCGCCGGCCTGGAATTGCGTGCGGAGCTGGTCGAAGTACTGCCCCGTATCCGAAGGCATCTCCCGGAACGTGACCTGGAAGTTGCCCTTGTTCTGGTCGTTGAACTTCTTGATGAGCTTGGGCAGGGTGCCGGTGTCGTCTGGTCCCCACGAGAAGATCACATCGTCCGAGGAACTGCCTCCGCCGCCGCACCCGGACGCTCCCAGCAAAGCCGCCCCCGCGATCCCAGCGCCGCCCATCCTTAGAAAGTCTCTTCGGCTGAAGTCCCTTCGGCTGAAGACCCTCCCGCCGAAGCCTCTTGCGGCCGGGCTACCCCGTCCGTCCGCGTTCGCCGCATGGAGTTCCCCTTTCCTCGCTTTTTTCTTCCCCCGACGTTCCTAATTATGCCTCAAGAAAGACTCCAGGCGCGAGTAGCATGCTTCGAGCAGCGGGAGCGACGCCCATTCGTCTGTCTGGTGGGCCTGGGCCGGCGTGCCTGGCCCGAAGTTCGCCGCGGCCACACCATGCTCCGCGAAGCGCGCCACGTCCGTCCACGCCTGCTTGGGCCGCACCTCCACGCCATCCGCCAGGAACCGCCGGAGAACCGGGTTATCCAGCGCCACCGGCCCGCTCGGAGCGTAGTCCACGACCTCGAAGGCCGCCGATTCGCCGAAAGGGGCCAGCAGCTCCTCGAACGTCCGGCGCACGTCCTCGCGGTTCTTGCCGGGTGCGAAGCGGTGGTTGACGTTGATTCTGAACTCATCCGGCACCACGTTCGCCGCCCGGCCACCGCTCGCCAGAGTCGGGGTCATCACCTCGTAGAAAGGGAGCCCCTCGACGATGACCTCCTCCGGCGCCCGCTCGTGCAGCGTGGCGAGGAACTCTCCGGCTTTCGTGATGGCGTTATCCCCCAGCCAGGGCCGCGCCGCGTGGGCCGCCCGCCCCCGGAGGGTGACCTCCACCTGTGCCGTCCCGACGCACCCGGCTTCCAGAGCCCCCTCCGTTGGCTCCAGGACCAGCGCCGCATCCGCATCCAGCGCCTCCGGGAAAGACTCGAAGACCGCGCCGAGCCCGTTCTCGATGTGCGGTCCCTCCTCGCGCTCGTAGAAGATGAAGAGCGGTTCCGCCCGGCTTTCGGACCAGTCGAAATCCTCGATCAGGGCGAGCATAACCGCGTCACCGGCCTTCATGTCCGATGCGCCCCGGCCGTGGACCCTGTCGCCCTCGACCCGCACCTCGATGCCTCCCTCCGGCTCCGGCACCGTGTCCAGGTGACCGGCGAAGACGAGCCGCTCGCGTGAGGAGTCAGGCGCGGCCCGGCTCACGACCAGGTTGTTGGCGACGCGCTCGATGCGCCAACCCGGCCTCTCCCCGAGGCGCGTCTCCAGGTCGTCGCACAGGTCCTTCTCTGCCCCGGTGACGCTCGGGCGCTTCAGGAACCAGAGGAGATCCTCTAGCAGCTTCTCCCTCACGGCCTCCGTCACGCCTGCGCCCCGAACTGCCGCAGGGCCTCGTTCAGGGAGGTCTTCTGGTCCGTGGATTCGCGCCGCCGCCCGATGATGAGGGCGGTCTGTAGCTGATACGAGCCGGCCGGAAACTCCTTCGCGCGGGTTCCGGCGACGACGACGCTGCGTGCCGGGACTCGGCCCCGGTGGACGACCTCTTCCTCGCCGGTTACGTCAATGATCCGGGTGGATGCCGTGAGCGCCACGTTCGCCCCGAGGACCGCCTCCTCCTCCACGCGCACGCCCTCCACGACGATGCAGCGCGAGCCGATGAACGCGCCGTCCTCGATCACAACCGGCATAGCGCCCGGCGGCTCCAGCACGCCCCCGATGCCGGCGCCCCCGGCTAGATGCACATTACGGCCGATCTGGGCCCCGGAGCCAACCGTCGCCCACGTATCCACCATCGTGCCGCTACCGACGTATGCGCCGATGTTCACGTAGCCCGGCATCACCACGACGCCCGGCTCGACGAACGCGCCGTATCGGACGGTGCCAGGCGGCACGACGCGCACGCCGGCCTCGGCGAGGTTCTTTTTGGTGGGGATCTTATCGTGGTACTCGAACGGCCCGGCCTCGATGGTCTCCATCTGTGCGATGCCGAAGTACAGGTTGATGGCTTTCATCACCCAGGCGTTGGATCGCCACTCGCCGTTCCGCTTCTCGGCGACGCGCAACTCGCCCGAATCCAGGGTTGATATCGCGCCGAAGACGGCCTCCCGGTATCCGGCTTCCTCCAACAGCCCCCGATCTTCGAACGCTGCCTCTATCTGATCCCGCACTGCGACGCTCCCTCCTGTCCGGCTCTCGCGCAGTTTAGCAGGAGGCATTGGCGGAATGCCGCGCCGGTTCCGGGCCGCAACCGGTGGATGCGCTGTGCGTATATGATGTGGAGAGACGACTCTGAAGGAGAGGCTTTTGAGGAAATTCGCGATCCCGCTATTGGCGGTCCTGTTTCTGGCTGGTTGCGGGGTGCAGATGCCCGGCTCGCAGGGAGACCAGCCGCCCAGGATCACGGCGGATAAGGCGGCCGTCCAGCAGTACTGGGATCAGGTGCGCCCGATCCTCAACGATACCGCCAGGGACGTGGCGGGGGTCGCGGACGTAGACATCCAGTTCGACGGCGGGAACGTCTCCGTCGGCATAGACCCGAACGCCATACAGCAGGCGCAGGAGGAGACGCGGCAGGGCCTCGAAGAGCTGAAGGCGATTCAGCCGCCTGATGGGCTCGAAGAGACCCACCGCCGGCTCATCACGGCCTACGAGGAGGCGTTGCCAGCCCTGAATAACTTCATCGGGGCGGTACAGAGCGGGGACGCGGGCCGGATCGCCGACTCCGTCAGGAACGACCTCCCCAAGATACAACGTCTCCTCAGCGAGATCGAAACCATCCGCCAGCAACTCCAGCAAGCCTCAAACTAGAACGGCCTCTTTTCTGTAGACTTCGGGGCGCATGACGCTCTTCGCCCTGCTCCTGATCCTGACGGCAGCCGGCTTTCATGCTACCTGGAACTTGCTCGCCAAGCGCGTCGGGGACGGTGGGCCGGTCTTCGTGTGGATGTTTGGCGCGTTCTCCGTGCTCGTCTATGCGCCGCTGGCGACCGTCGTGGTGGTCTTTCAGGGACCGCATCTGGGACCGGCTGAGGTTTTCTTTATGTTCGGCAGCGGCGTGCTTCACCTGGGGTACTTCGTGCTGTTGCAGCGGGGATACGCGGTGGGGGATCTCTCCGTCGTCTATCCCCTGGCGCGTGGCACGGGGCCACTGCTGGCTACCGCGGCGGCCATAGTACTCCTCGGCGAGCG
>JBPCLT010000045.1:0-5348 GCA_051003015.1 Rubrobacteraceae bacterium
CGAGGTCGTCCTGGCCGATGGCGGCATCGAAACTCTGCCGATGTACCGCGTTCGGTTACTCTGGCACGACCGGGAACGCACGATCCGCGCCTACGCCGCGTCCGGGGACCCGCTCGTGGGCATGACGCTGCTCTCCGGCAGTGAGCTTCGCATACGAGTCATGGGAGGCGGCGCTGTCGAGATCGAGGAGTTGCCATAACGAATCGTCAGCAGGTATCCTGACGGGTGAAGGCGCGAAAGTTCCGTTCATTCGCTTTCTCCCTCATTCCCCAGCCGCGTCCTTCCGGTCAGAAGTTCCTGCATCATGCCATGCTTGATCCGGCGCGTCTTCTCCCGCCGCGCCTCAAGAGCCGAGATCTCCGCGTCCATGTCCGCGAGAACGGCAGCGATGGCGGTTTGTTCCGCTACGCTAGGCAACGGGATTTCATAGTCTTTAAATGTTGCAGCATAGACATGACATATCGTGCTGCCTTGCGCCAATGAAATGATGCGCTCACGGTGGGATCGAGTATTGAGAAGGTATGACAGGAATGCAACGTTGGCCGCTGTCTTGTACAGGATGATGTCGCCTCCGATAGCTGTCTCTCTGTTTCCTGTGAACGCCGCGGCCTTTCCGATGTTTTCAAGCATATTTGACGAACCTGCAATCAGCAGATGTGGGCTATGGATAACTACAGCAGTAGAAGTATCGGCTACGAAGTTGTCAATCTGCCATGGCTTGATGATTTCATCGAAATCTGTGTAGATAGCCGTATATGGAATAGCCGGGAGCACACCTGAAGTATCCAGTTCATTCTTAGAAAGTCCGTGCCCTTTCGAGAAAGTTCCCATGTCGCCCAGCCGCCTCGTCTCCCATTCTCCACTGAACCCCGGCAGACGTTGCTTGCCGGTGAGGAGTTGCTGCATGGCGGCTGTCTTGACGGCGCGCTTCTTGGAGATCAGACGGTCGAGCGCGGAGATCAGGGCGTCCACATCCGAGAGCGCGGCGGCGATGGCGCGTTGTTCGGTTTCCGAAACCGGCCATGCCAACGTTAGTTTCTGAAAACGACTCACACCGAGGTGAGCCACGGAAGTGGTTTGCAGTGCAATCCGGGCAAACACTCCCGTTTTCTGACAGTATCTGAAGAGGTGCGCAGCAAACGTAGGGGAAACACCGCTTCGCGCCCGAAAACGAATCAGCTGGTTCTGAATGGCGCAGGGTTCGGGGAACTCGCCCTGATAAATTGAACACCTGCCGACTAACTCTAGCGTTTGCCCCTCATTTAGAAGCACGTCACCATCACGAAGCTCATAACGCGCAAACTCGGCGTCTGTCATGGGCATAGAAAGCACATCATTTATATCGATCCGCCCATCAAAGACGTTCTTAGTCCGGAGATAGGGACGCTGAAGCCCCGGTGCCTTCGCTGCAAGCGCCTTGCCAGCCACGACTTCACCCATGCTACCAATAGACAGAAGCTCCCAATCCTCTGGGATCATACCCACCTCGGTCTGCCTGTACCCTAGCAGCACACGCTCCGTCTCGGGGGCTTCGGTCGCGTAGACGGGCAAAGCCTCCCGGACCGCCGGCGTCTCTCCGCTCATGCGCGTGCGGGCCAGGCGAGGCCCATCTCCTTGAGGTGTCCTTCCACCTTCTCCGTCAGGATCTCGACCTCGGCGGCGAGGGCCGGCAGCGGCTCGGCGTAGCGTTCCTCCAGGGCCTTCACCCGACCGGCGACGGTCTGGGCGACGCGCTCCACCTCGGCCCGCACGTCCCGCTCGACGGCGGCGAACCACTTGTCGTCCACCACGAGGGCCTTTATCTCCGCTTCGGTGAGGTCAGGGTACTTGCCGAGCACGGCCCGGTCCAGCGCGTCGGCGGCCTCCCTGTGGACCTTCTTCGCCCGCGCCTCCGCGTCCACGAGCCGCAGGTAGTCGTGGAGAACGTCCAGCTCGGCGAAGATGTCTCCGTCGTCGCGCACGCCCTTCTCCCACGGCGCGGTTCCGAAGCCCGAGCGTTTGATCTCCCGCGCCTGCTCGTACTCGGGCGTGTACATCGGCACCATCTCGAGCGCCATCTCCCGAAGCTCCATCACGCGGTTCTGGACGTTGCCTTTCGGGATGCCGCTCTTGCCGCTATCCACGTTGGAGAGCGCGCTTTCCTCCCCGCCGTGCTCCTCCTCGAACTCCGCCTTCTCCTGGGCCGCCGCTTCGGATTCAGCCGCGAGCCGGTCAACCTCCGCCTGCTCGTCAGCGAAGAAGCGCGAGACTAGGAGCCGGGCGGGGATCAACTCCCCCACGTACCGCGCCGTCTTGCCGCCCTTCTTCACGACGAGGTCAGGCGTCTCCCCTTCGTGCGGGGGCCTCACTACGTGCCCGGCCTCCCACCCGTCCTGGGCGATGGCGTACACGTCGTCCTGCATGGTTTCGGCCCAGTAGTCCATCAGGTGCTGGTACACGTCGTAGCGGCTCACAAGCTCCGCCCCCGCGAACCGGGCCAGCAGATCCTCGGAGACGTCGTGGATCAGGGCTTTCGGGTCGGAGCCCCGGTCGAGCCTCCGGAGCGCGGGTTCGTGCGCCCCGCGCCAGCCCTCGAACACGGCGAGTACCCGCTCCCCGAAGGCCGTGAACTCCCGGTGATCGAGGACCGTGCTCCGAACCCCGGAGGCCGGGACGCGGGCGTGGCCGTAGCCCGGACGGTCGCCGGAGGCGAACAGCGTCCGCCGCAGGGTCGGGAAGACTCTCCAGTAGTCCTCCAGCGCGTCCACGTCACGTTCCGGGATGCCGCCGTTCAGGTGCGCGCTCAGGTCGTGCAGGTCTTCGGGCTCGCCGGAGTCTATGTAGCGCGGGATGTTCAGGTTGAAGTCGTTAGCCTCTATCTCCGTGAAGCTCACCGTGCGCGAGTAGCGGGGTTCTTCGGTCCCGTGGTTGAACACGTCCACGATCCTGTGCAGGTCCTGGCTGCGGAGGCGGTTCTTGTTGCCGTCCTTCATGAAGCCCCGGCTCGCGTCCACCATGAAGATGCCGCGGCGGGCGTGGGCGTTCTCCTTGTCGAGCACCACGATGCAGGCCGGAATTCCCGTGCCGTAGAAAAGGTTCGGCGGCAGCCCGATTATTCCCCTGATCCATCCCTGCCGGACGAGGTTGCGGCGGATGTTCGCCTCGGCGTGGCCTCGAAAAAGGACGCCGTGGGGCAGGATCACCGCCCCTTTCCCCGTGCTCTTGAGCGACCTCACGATGTGCAGCAGAAAGGCGTAGTCCCCGTTCTTTGCCGGAGGCACGCCCAGCTCGAAGCGCCCGAACTCGTCGTGCGCCGGGTCCAGCCCGTTGCTCCAGCTCTTCGCGGAGAAAGGCGGGTTCGCGACCGCGAAGTCGAAGGTCTTCAGGCCGTCAGACTCCACGAAGCGAGGACCGGCGAGCGTGTTGCCCCTCCGTATATCCGCCGAGGGCGCATCGTGCAGGAACATGTTCATGCGCGAGAGAGCCCAGGTGGCGTTGTCCATCTCCTGGCCGTAGATCGTTATCCTGCGCGGGGCCTCGTCGTCCACCTTCAAGAGCAGCGAGCCCGAGCCGCACGTTGGATCGTAGACCGTATGGTTCGGTTTCGTGTCCGGGCCGATCCCGATCACCCGCGCCATGACGCGGGAGACCTCCGCCGGGGTATAGAACTGGCCCTTGCTCTTGCCCGATTCGGTTGCGAAGTGACGCATAAGGTACTCGTAGGCATCGCCGAGAAGATCGTCGCCCTCCGCCCGGTTGGCGGAGAGGTTCAGGTTGTCGAAGATCCCGATCAGACGCGAGAGACGCTCCACCATCTCCCGGCCCGATCCGAGCTTATCGTCGTCGTTGAAGTCCGCCACGTCTATGACGCCCTCGAGGTCGTTGGCCCCGGCCAGTTTCCTGATGATCTTGTTGGTCTTGTCGCCGATCTCCTTGTCGCCCGTGAGCGCGGCCATGTCGGCGAAGCCGCCGCCTTCTGGAACCTCGATCAGGGCGTTCGGCTTGCCCGCGTACTTGTCCGAGACGTACTTGACGAAAAGCAAGGTGAGCACGTAATCCTTGTACTGGCTGGCGTCCATGCCGCCACGCAGCTCGTCGCAACTGCTCCACAGCGAACGGTACAACTCGGATTTCTTGACGGCCACTCTGCCCCCCTCATCGTGTCCCGATAGTGGAATCCCTCCTTATGCCAGCCTTCCTCCGGCCAGCGCAGCTTGGGTATAACACGCTCTCCGTAAGCGCGGATGAACTCTTCCTGGTTGAGTCCGGCGTTGTGGACGTAGACTTCGTCGAAGAACTCAATCTCGGGAACTGGGCAGCGGTCTCTGTCGCACGCGATCTCGTTCGGCCACGGTGAGCATACCGGGCAAAGAGGAGCCGAATCTTTCGAGCAGATCGAGAAGGTATTTGGCGGGCTCCTCGGGTGAGGACGGGGCAAAGCGGAAGTAGACGATACCTTCAGGAGGTTGTGAGCCTCGTTCGTAGAGCAGGCTACCGTAGTCTCTGTCAAAAGTGAGCAGGATACGGCCCTCCCGGAAGGCCCGATCCAGTACGGCTTCGTCCGAAATGCCGGGCGACTCTAGCGCCACGGCGGCGATGTCGTGTCCCGCAACCGAGAGCAGCCGGACGCTCGGCAGAGGAACGTTTTCATCGGCCAGGAAGCGCATCCGAGTGGCCGCCTCAGCGGCGTAACTCGAAGGCGCGTTCGTCGCGGGTGGATTCAGCGGCGAATGCAAACACGGCTCTCAGGGAGTCGCGGGAGAGGTTAGGGTAACTGCCGAGAAGCTGTTCTTCGTCCCAGCCGTTGGCGAGCAAGTCAAGCATAAAATCCACGGGGAGCCGCGTTCCTTTGACGACCGGCTTGCCAGATAGGATCCCGGGGTCCGAATGTATGTGGTCTCGCCAGTCCATGCTCTCCCGCATTATATCCGCCGCTCGGTCGCTATCCTTCCGGCCAACGCAGCTTGGGTATAACACGCTCTCCGTAAGCCCGGATGAACTCCTCCTGATTGCGCCCGACATTGTGGACGTAGACTTCGTCGAAGCCGAGGTCCACGTAGTGCTGGACGTGGTCGAGGTGTTCGTCAAGGTCGGCGCTCGTGAGGACGCGGTTCTCGAAGTTCTCGATGGATACCTGCTTCGCCATCGCGGCGAAGTCTTCGGGGTTGCGGATGTCCCCCTTCGGGAAGGACATCCCGCCGTTGGGCCATTCCTTGACGGCCTGCTCTTCCGCTTTCTCCTGATCCTCGGCCCAGGAGACGTGGAGTTGGATCATTCTTGGCATCTCGCCCGGGTCTTTGTCCGCTTCGCGGGCGCCTTCCTCGAACTTGTCCATGAGGTTTTTTATCTTCTCATCAGGAGCGCCGACA
>JBPCLT010000046.1:0-10888 GCA_051003015.1 Rubrobacteraceae bacterium
CCCCTGTACTCTTCCTTGATTAGACCCTCGCTATCCAGAGCCTCGTCCGCCGCGTAGCCCCAGAATTCCTTGCGGACGCGCTCGTGCATGTGTTCGGCGAACGCCTCCGAGAGACGGTCGGCGAGGGCCTGGACCATGATCGCATTGTAGTCGTCGTGCTCTTCACGGAAGCCTCTCGACACCTCATCCGCCCCGATGCCGACCGTCACTGCGAAGAAGCCCATGTGGTCCTCCAGGCCCGTCGCCTTCGGCGCCACGAAGTCCGCGAGCGAACGGTTGGGCCGTCCTGGAGATTTCGCCCTCTGCTGGCGCAGGAAATGGAAGGCCGCCAGAGCCTCGTCGCGCGAGTCATCCGGCGAGTAAACTTCCACGCTGTCGTTCGGCAGGGCGTTGGCCGGGAAGAGGCCGACTACCGCACGGGCCTCCAGCCACTTCTCCGCGATGATGCGGTCAAGCAATTCTTGGGCGTCGTCGAAGAGCTTTCTCGCCTCCTCGCCCTTCTCCGGGTCGTCCAGTATCCGCGGGTAGCTGCCTTTCATCTGCCACGAGTGGAAGAAGAACGTCCAGTCTATGTAGGGACGTATTTCGTCCAGCGGGTAATCGTCGAAAGATTTGACGCCTAGCACCCTCGGCTTCGGCGGGTCGTAGCCGCTCCAGTCTATCTTCGTCCGGTTCGCCCGCGCCTTCTCCATCGAGGTCAGCCTCGTGCCGGAGCGGCGTCCGGCGTGCTTGCGGCGCACCTCTTCGTACTCGGTGGCGATGCGTTCGGCGTAGGATGCCTTGTTCTTCTCGCTCACGAGGTTTTGGACGACGCCCACGGCGCGGGAGGCGTCTTTGACGTGGATCGTGGGGTGTTCGTAACCTGGCGCTATCTTCACCGCCGTGTGCGTCTGCGAAGTCGTCGCGCCCCCGATGAGCAGCGGTATGTCGAAGCCCTCGCGTTGCATCTCTTTGGCGTTGTGGACCATCTCGTCCAGGCTCGGCGTGATCAAGCCAGATAGCCCGATGATGTCCGCGTTCTTCTCCCGCGCCACCTCGAGTATCTTCGCCGAAGGGACCATCACCCCGAGGTCTATCACCTCGAAGTTGTTGCACTGCAAGATGACCCCGACGATGTTCTTGCCGATGTCGTGGACGTCGCCCTTGACCGTCGCCATCACGACCGTGCCCTTCGGTTTCTGGACGGTGGTCTTCTCGGCCTCGATGTAGGGGATGAGATAGGCTACGGCCCGCTTCATCACGCGCGCGCTCTTCACCACCTGCGGCAGGAACATCTTGCCCGAGCCGAACAGGTCCCCGACCACGTCCATCCCGTCCATCAGGGGGCCTTCGATCACCTCGACCGGATGAGGATACTTCTGCCGCGCTTCCTCCGCGTCGCCTTCCACGAACTCCGCGATGCCCTTCACCAGCGCGTGCTCCAGCCGCTTCTCAACCGGCCACGAACGCCACTCCTGGGCCTCGGCCTCTTTTATCCCATCACCCCGGCCGCGGTAGCCTTCGGCCAGCTCCAGAAGACGCTCCGTGGCGTCGTCGCGGCGGTTCAAGACCACGTCCTCGACGGCCTCGTGTAGCTCATCATCTATTTCGTCGTAGACGGCGAGCTGACCCGCGTTGACTATGCCCATCGTCAGGCCGGCGTTTATAGCGTGGTACAGGAAGACGGCGTGGATCGCCTCGCGCACGGGATCATTGCCGCGGAACGAGAACGAGACATTGGAGATGCCACCCGAAGTCCGAGCGTGGGGGAGGGTTTGGGAAATCTCCCGCACCGCCTCGATGTAGTCAACGCCGTAGTTGTTGTGCTCCTCGATGCCCGTGGCGATGGCGAAGACGTTCGCGTCGAAGATGATGTCCTCCGGCGGGAAGCCGACGGTTTCGGTGAGTAGCTTGTAGGCGCGGGCGCAGATATTCACTTTCCGTTCCCTCGTGTCGGCCTGGCCGTCCTCATCGAAGGCCATGACGATCACGGCGGCCCCATATTTCCTCAAGAGCTTCGCCTGCCGGATGAACTCCTCCTCGCCCTCCTTCATGCTTATGGAGTTCACGACCGGCTTCCCCTGCACGCACTTCAGGCCGGCCTCGATGATGGACCATTTGGACGAATCCAGCATCACGGGGACGCGAGAGATGTCCGGCTCGCCAGCGACGAGGTTGAGGAAGGTGTCCATCGCCTCCTCGCCGTCTAGCATCCCCTCGTCCATGTTCACGTCAATTACCTGCGCGCCGTTCTCGACCTGGCTGCGGGCCACGTCGAGCCCGGTCTCGTAGTCGCCCGCGAGGATCAAATCCTTGAACCGCCGCGAGCCCGTGACGTTCGTCCGCTCCCCGACGTTCACGAACAGCGAATCGGGGCCGATGTTGCACGGCTCCAGCCCCGAGAGGCGCGTGAGGCGCGGAAGCTCCGGTATCTCACGGGGCGGGCTATCGGAGACGGCTTCGGCTATGGCTTCGATGTGCTCCGGGGTGGTGCCGCAGCAGCCGCCGACGATGTTTAGCCAGCCGTTCCGCGCCCATTCACCCATCTCGGCGGACATCTGCTCCGGAGTCTCGTCGTACTCGCCGAACTCGTTGGGGAGACCGGCGTTCGGGTACGCGCTCACCGGCACGTCCGCGATGCGCGAGAGTTCCTCGACGTACTGGCGAAGCTCGCCGGAGCCCAGGGCGCAGTTCAGGCCGACGCTGATCGGCTCGGCGTGCCTGACTGAGTTCCAGAACGCCTCTGTCACCTGCCCTGATAGCGTGCGTCCGCTCGCGTCCGTGATGGTGCCGGAGATCATGATCGGCACGTCGAGGCCCGCCCCTTCCAAATACTCCTTGATTCCGAAGATAGCCGCCTTCGCGTTCAAGGTGTCGAAGATGGTCTCCACGAGCAGCAGGTCCGCACCGCCGTCCACGAGCCCGCGCGCCGCCTCCGCGTAGGCATCTTTCAACTCGTCGAAGTTGGTGTTCCTCTTGCCCGGGTCGTTCACGTCAGGGGAGAGGGAGGCGGTGCGGTTGGTCGGGCCGATCGCGCCCGCCACGAAGCGCGTTCTCTCCGGAGTCTTCCCGGTAAACTCATCCGCCGCCTCTCGCGCGACGCGGGCCGCCTCGTAGTTCAGTTCGTAGGCGAGGTCCTCCAGTCCATAATCTTTTTGGGCGATGGAGGTCGAGCTGAAGGTGTTGGTCTCGATGATGTCCGAGCCGGCGTCGAGGCAGGCGTCGTGGATCGCCCGGATCACGCCCGGCTGCGTTATGGAGAGCAGGTCGTTGTTGCCTTTGAGGTCCTGGAGATGTTCCGCGAAACGCTCGCCGCGGTATTCCTCCTCGGAGAGTCCATAACCCTGGATCATGGTCCCCATCGCGCAATCCAAGACCAGGATGCGCTGCTTGAGCAAAGACCGGAACTCTTTCAGCCGGGCCGCCCGCTCTTCGTGGATGGTGCTCTTTAGGACCATAACCCCTTACTCTAGTCGCTCAATATCCCGGCGGTTCAGCTACGGTGTATCCGGCGGATCATCGGTGGCCTGCTGCTCGAACAACTCTGCTACCCATATGGGGTTTGGTGGGTCGAGCAGGGATTCCGCCGTGTCTTCTGCCTCAGTGTACCCAGTGGCGCGGATCTGCTCGACCGCCAGCTTGAGATCGTAATCGCTGTGCCGGAACTCGACCTCTGGTCCGAGCAGCAGCCAGAAGGCGCTTACCGGGGTTCCCTGGTAAGGCAAGCCCACGCTGCCGGCGTTGACGATCCTGACGTGGTCCGCGCGACGGTCGAATTGCGCGTGGGTGTGTCCGCAGACGACCAGATCCTGATCTACCCCGGACAGGATCTCACGGAGCCGGGAGTCGGGCGTGGTCGAAGTGAGAATCTCCTCGTCGATGCGGGGTGAGCCGTGGCAGAAAAGAACCTCTCCGAGCCCTTCGATCTCGACAACGATACTTCCGCTGAAAGAAGCCAGCAAGTCGCGGTGCTGCCTGCTCAGACGAGAAGCCGCCCACGCGGCGCTGCGCTCTGCCGGGTCGTCTTCGACGGGCGAACCGTTGTGGTCGTAGGCCAAGACGACTTCCCGATCCGCGTTACCCCGAACGAAGCGAACGTTTTCCCCGAGCGCCGTCAGGAGATCGAGGACTTCGGCGGGCATCGGACCCGACGCCACGTCACCGCCGACGACGACGAGATCGGCGCCCGCGCGCTCGATGTCCGGCAACACTGCCTCCAGGGCCGGCAGGTTGCCGTGGATGTCATAGACGGCGGCGACGCGCGAAACTCTACTCTCCATCGCTACGTCCCGAACCTGTCGGACGCGCCCTGGTCGACGCTTGTCCGTGCCGGCGGGTTGACGGCTTCCACCACGTCACCCGCCAGGTCAGGGGCGCTGGCCGGCGGCATTATGTACGCTCCGTTGACCAGCGGCTTTGCCTTTTCCAGCAGGTTTCTCGCCACCTCGACGCCGTACTTCGGGGCGTCTTCGCCCGAGAGCGTGGCAAGCTTCTTTCGGACCCCATCGGGGATGTTTATGCCTGGGACCTCGTGGTGGAGGAACTCGGCCTGGCGCGCGCTACGCAGGGGCATGAGTCCCAGGAGGATAGAGAGGTCCATGTCCTCCGTCATCTCCAGCGCCTGTTCCAGAGCCCCGATCTCGAAGACCGGTTGCGTCCAGAAGGCGTGGGCCCCGGCTTCGACCTTGCGTTTCAGTTTATCTACTTCGCTTTTCAGGTCTTCCGCGGTGGGGTTGAAGGAGGCCCCGATCAGGAACCCAGGAGGAGTCCCGATCGGGTTTCCGGCCAGATCCTCTCCGGCGTTCATCCGCGAGAGCGTGTGTACGAGGCCGACGGAATCGGTGTCGAAGACGCTGGTGGCCTCGGGGTAGTCCCCGATCTGGGCCGGGTCCCCGGTCACGGCGAGGATGTTCTTGACCCCGAGCGCGGCCGCCCCGAGCAGATCCGCCTGCAACCCGATGATGTTCCGGTCGCGGCACGAGAGGTGGGCGACGACCTCTATCCCGGCCTCGTCCTGCACGATCCTGGCCGCCGCCATCGGATGCATCCGCAGGCGAGCCCGCGCCCCATCCGAGATGTCCACGGCGTGTACCCCGCGCTCCTTGAGCCTCTTCGCGGCATCCACTACCGCCGTGATGTCGTTGCCGCGCGGCAGGTCCACCTCGACGGTTATGGCGAAACCCGTCCTCAGCTTCTCCGCGAATTGGGAGACTGGCTCCACGACCGTCTGTTTTTGATCTTCTTTCTCCGCGACGGCGGACCTCTTTCGGGAAGATCCATCCGCCCGGAAGTCCCGGAGCGCATCGGAGAGGGCGCGGACGTGGGCGGGGGTGCTGCCGCAGCAGCCGCCGATGAGGCGGGCGCCGGACTTTGCAAGTTCGACGCCGTAGTGGGCGAAGTGTTCCACGTCGCGGCTGTACCGGACCTTGCCATCCACCAGTTGCGGGAGGCCGGGGTTGGGGAAGGCGGCGACGGGTCCGGTAGCGGCGGACATACCCTCCACGATGCCGGTCATCCGCTGCGGCCCGACGGTGCAGTTTGCCCCCACGAGATCCACGCCCCAGGCGGAGATCTCCCGCGCCACCTGCTCCGGCAGACCATCACCGAGCGTCTCGCCGTCCTCAATGAAGGTCTTGTAAGCCAGCACGGGGACATCGAGACCCCGAACCGCCTCGTAGGCGAGTTTCATCTCCAGGAGGTCGGTGAACGTCTCCAGAACCAGGGCATCCACGCCGCCTTCGAGGAGCGCGACGGCCTGCTCCAGGAACACGGAACGCGCCTCCTCGGGCCTGACGGGTCCCACCGGAGCAAGGGAGCGGCCCAGCGGCCCGATGGCGCCGAGCACCAGAACTTCTCCATTGCCCGCTGCTCTTCGGGCGAGGCGGGCACCCTCCACGTTGACTTCGTGGACTTTCTCTTCCAGGTCGTGAGCGGCCAGCTTGAGGCGGTTGGCTGAGAAGGTGTTGGTCTCGATCACGTGTGCTCCGGCGCGGGCGTACTCCTCGTGCAGGCCCGCGACCACCTCGGGATGGGTGAGGTTGGCGCGGGCGTATGGATGTCCGTAGCCGACGCCGCGTTCGGCGAGCAAAGTGCCCATCGCGCCGTCGCCGATCACAAGCCTGCCATCGAGTATCTCGTCGAGCTTCGGACTCAAAGAAAACCTCTCTCCGTCTCGTTTGCGTACACGCGGGGGAGAGGGCCGTGCCGGGGCTCTGCGAAAAACTTCGTGGCTCCGGCACCGTCTCATCTCTCGGGTAGCCATCGGCTGGCCTCTGGCTGCCCCCGCGGGAGTTGGCACCTGTCACGGAACTTGCGCTCCGCCGGTTGCCGCGGCTTCGAAGGGCCCGTCCCTCCACCGCTCTCGATGAGCGCCGCGAGATTTTTCCCTCGCGGCATTTCGCCTGGAGATTACATCACGATCCCGAGGGTATTGCAATTTCGGCGGGACGGCGGTCCCGGCCTCGGGCCAGGATCTCCCCCGGCTCCCGCGCCGCGGCCCGCGTCAAGACCGCGAGCTTGCGCGCCTGCGAGGTCTCGGCCCGGCGCGTGTATACGTCGTGGCCCTGAGCCTCGATGCGGTCGAGTATGTCCTCGTACAACTCGCGCGCCACGAGGACGGGGAAGCGCCTGCCCCGCGGGATGTATCCCATGCCTTCCGCCGCGAAATCGTAGAGGCTGCGGGTGCGTTGGATCTCGAACTCCATCAACCCGGCGAACGGTTTGTTCACCACGCCAGCCGAGATGTCCTCTTCGCTATATCCGAATCGTTCCAGGTCTTCGAGGGGGACGTAGACCCTACCTCGTTCCCAGTCCTCTTTGATGTCCCGCAGGAAGTTGGTGAGCTGCATCGCGACGCCCAGGGCCTCGGCGTGCGGGTACGCCCGCTCGTCGGTGACGCCCATGACCCTGGACATCATCAGGCCAACGACCGCCGCGCTCCCGTACGTGTAGACTTCCAGGTCCTCGTAGGTCCGGTAACGGGACACGCGGGTGTCCATCTTCATGCTCTCCATGAAGGCCGTGATGCTCTCCAACCCGATGCCGCGCGCCCGAACCGTGTTGGCGAACGCCCGCAACACCGGGTTCGGGACTTCCTCGCCGCCCACGGCCGCCACCGTCTCCCGCTGGAACGCCTCCAGGCCGGCGAGTTGCTCCTCCGGGCTCGTCCCGTGGGGATTGTCCACGATCTCATCCGCGTAGCGCATGAAGGCATAGAGGGCGTGGACGTGCGGGCGCACCTCGGGCGGGAATAGTTGCGTCGAGAAATAGTAGGTCCTGCTGTGCGTCCGCTGCACCTGCCGGCAAAGCTCATAACTCTCGGGGAAGGTAAGCCCTCCGTCCAGCATCTGGCTGCCCGCAGGGTCGAGGCGCATCGCCGCTATACCTCGCGTCCGATGCGCTCGGCCACCAGCCGCGCTCCGATGGTCACGAGTGGCACGCCGGTTCCGGGACGGGTGCTCGCGCCCACGAAGTACAGGCCCCCGACGCTCCGAGAGACCATCGGCGGTCGGAAATATCCGACCTGGAGTATGCTGTGCCCGATCCCAAACGCCGCCCCTTCCTCCAAGTTGTACTCATCACGCCAGTCAAGCGGCGTCCTCACCTTCTCGTAGACGACGCTCTCGCGGCTCACCCCGCAGCGCCGCTCCAGTAGGTCGTAGATCTTCTCCCGGAACGCCGGGCCATCGCGCTCCCAGTCCACGTTTGGCCCTAGATGCGGCACCGGAACCAGCACGAAGAGGCTCTCCATGCCTTCAGGCGCCATGGAGGGCTCCGTCTTCGACGGCACGACAGCGTAGAAGGAGGGGTCATCGGGGAGCGCATGGTCTCGGAAGATCTGCTCGAAGTTCTCCCGGTACTTCGGGGAGAGGTAGAAGTTATGGTGGAGCATGCCGTCCAGCTTGCGGTCTATCCCCAGGTACAGCATAAACGCCGACGCCGTGTACTCCAGCTTCTCGCGCTTGCGGCGGAACCTGAAATCCTCGTCTGCGGCATCCGGCAGCAACTCGCGGTAGGCGTATGGAAGGTCCGCGCCAACGAGCACCCCATCGGCCGCCACCTCTTCGCCGTTCACGCGGATGCCGCGCGCCTGGCCTTTCCGGACCACGATTTCTTCGACGGGGCTGTTGAGATGGAACTTTACGCCAAGCTCCTCAGCGACCTTCTCCATCGCCTGGACGAGGGCGTACATGCCGCCTTCGGGGAACCAGAGGCCGTCCTCGGCCAGCTCGGTGTAGGGGAGGAGGGAGTAGACGGCGGGCGCCTCGAAGGGGGAGAGGCCCAGGTACATCGTCTGGAGGCTGAACGCCTGGCGCAGTTTGTCCGACTCGAAGAAGCGGGATACGGAGCGGTAGTAGTTGCCGAGCGCCTTCGTCTTCAGGAGCAGGCGCAGGTTTCTCAGGCCGAAGAAGTCGCGGGCGCCCTCGAAGTCCCGTTCGACGAACTCGCTGCGGCCGAGGCGGTACTTAAGGCAGGCGTCTTCGAGGAAGCGGTAGAAACGCGGGGTGACGCCGGGTTCGATGCGCTCTAGCTCCCGGATCATCTCGGGCAACATACGCCGGATCGTCAACGCATCCCCATCCCCGAACGTGACCCGGTACTGCCCATCCAGCGGGATCAACTTCACGTAGTCTTCGAGGTTACGGCCTGCGAAGTGGAACAACTCCCTGTACGTGTCGGTCATGAGGAGTAGCGAAGGTCCGGTGTCGAAGGTGAACCCGTCGGCTTCGAGACGGCCCATGCGGCCTCCGGCCTGGCCGTTCTTCTCGAACACCTCGACCTCGAAGCCGAGTGCCGCGAGCCGGATCGCCGCCGCGAGGCCACCCATCCCGGCCCCGACGACCGCAATGCGCTTCCCCGAACGCTCCGATGGTGCTATCGCCAAGCTCCCAACCTCTCTACGGAAAATGTGAAGGCATATGGAGTGTACATGCGGATACTAACAAGGTTTTCCACGGAGCCGGGTAAGGAAGCTTACAGGGACGGCGGACGGCTCGGATCGTCGTACTCGAACGGGTGCGGTAGACGCAGTTGGCGGAGGAACAAAGTTTTCCAGGAATCTTTGCCGGTAACGCTTCCCGTAACGTTTGGAGGACGGTCCTTCGCTATCGTGGGGTGGAAGATGTCCTTATGCAGCGGAGAACTCGGGAAATATAGTCCATTTGGGGGATGCGCCGGATGCTGGCTGATGGCATCTTTGTTCGAGGCCGGAGGACGTTGGTCTCGATCCAGGTTCAGACCGTAATCGAATAACGTTTGGGAAAGGTTCCGCGTTTGGATCGGCGAATCGCTCCAGGAGGACCTTTGCGGGACACAGAGGAAGCGCAGGGTACGCGCTGGCTCTCACTCGTCGCGCGCGTGGTGGCGTGGCTGACCGTCCCCCTGTACGTCGCGGGCATCTGCACGTACACGTTGCTCACTCGCGGCGCCGGTTTATGGAGCGAGAACCCGGTCGAGAACATGGAGACCGTGGCGTTTGATGTAGGGTTCGGCGCCTTCGCGGTGGTCGGCGCCATGTTGGTGGCGAAGCGGCCCACGAACCCCATCGGCTGGATCCTCTCCGCGGTCGCGCTGATGCTGGCGATCTTTCTTGCCGGTGGCGCCTACGCCACCTACGTGATGGTCACTCGTGGTCAGCCCGGCGCGCTCGCCGTCGTCGGTGCGTGGACCTTCAACTGGTTCTGGTATCTGATGCTCGCGTTGGCCCTGATCTACCTGCCCCTCCTCTTCCCCGATGGACGGTTGCTCTCCCGCCGCTGGCTCCCGGTCGCCGTGCTCGCGGGGATCACGACTTTGGGCATCGTCCTCCTCAATGCGCTCGTGGAGACCATTCCCGTAAACGAAGCCCCCGGTTACGGGATCGCCAACCCGATAGGGATCGAGGGCCTGGGCAGAGCCGAGGACCTCCCGATATTCGGCGTGCTCAATGGGCTTTTCCTCGTCGCGGGCGTTGGGGCGGTGGCGTCCGTGGTGGCGCGCTTCCGCCGCTCGCGCGGAGTCGAGCGCCAGCAGATGAAGTTGTTCGCCTACGTTACCGTGGTATTGCTCGGCGGCGCCGTCCTCACCGCCGCCATCTCGGATGCGACCGGCGCGCGGTGGCTGGGGACCAGCAGTTTCGTGCTCAGCATGGTGGGCTTCGTGAGTTTGCCGATAGCCGTGGGCATCGCGATCCTCCGCTACCGCCTCTACAACATAGACGTGGTTATCAATCGCACGCTCGTTTACGGTCCTCTCACCGCGATGCTGATCCTCACCTACCTCGGCGGCCTAGTCTCCTTGCAGTACGCCTTTCGTGCCCTCACCGGCCAGGGATCTCAGGTAGCCATTGTCGCCTCCACGCTGATCATAGCCGCCCTATTCAACCCGCTGCGTAGGCGGGTGCAGGCGTTCGTGGACCGGCGCTTCTACCGCAACAAGTACGACGCGGCGCGTGTTTTGGAAGCGTTCTCGGCGAGGCTGCGCGACGAGACGGACCTGGACGGATTGAGCGGCGATCTGGTATCCGTGGCGCGGCACACGGTGCAGCCTGCGCACGTCTCATTGTGGCTGAGGGATCCGGCGGACGGTAGTTGATGGCCGGTGAACACAACGCTGTCCGCCGGTCTTTCGCGCATGCGATGGCGTGGCTGACTGTGATCCTCTACATAGCGGGCATCGGCACGACCTACCTGCTCGAGCGCGGCGCCGGGTTGCGCGAGCATAACCTGATGGAAGACACGGTGCTCCTCACGGGGTTCGGCGCCATGGCCGTCGTCGGCGCGGTGCTGGTAGCGAAACGGCCCGCCAACCTCGTCGGTTGGATCCTGGCGTCGGCCGCGCTCATGGTGGGGCTGTTTCCAACGGGTGACGCCTACGCCGCCTACGTGATGACTACTCGCGGAGAACCGGACGCCCTCGCCGTCCTCGGCGC
>JBPCLT010000047.1:0-6955 GCA_051003015.1 Rubrobacteraceae bacterium
AGAGCGGGAAGAACAGCGAGAGCACGGTGACCGCGAAGATGGTGTTGGCGAAATCGTAGAGCACCCACGCCCACACCGCGATTCTAGAGGTTTCAGGCATCAGGCTTCAGGTGTCTTTGCACTCCGCTGCCTCTCCCCGGTGGCCCTACCAGGACGGCAGTATATACGGCGCCGCGTCTCTCGCAGCGCCTTTTCTAGCTAGAGCCTGATGCCTGTAGCCTGAAACCTACCCAAGCGCCACGTCCAGGGTCATCATGACGGCGAAACCGACCATCAGGGACATGGCGGCGATGTCCGGGCTGCCGCGCTTGGCCTCCGGGATCAGCTCCTCCGCGACGACGAAGATCATGGCCCCCGCGGCGAAGGCGAGCGCGTAGGGCAGGATGGGCTGGGCGAAGAGAACCGCCGCCGCCCCCACGACGGCCGCGATAGGCTCGACCACGCCAGAGAGCTGGCCGTAGAAGAAGCTCTTGCCCCGGCTCATCCCCTCGCGCCTCAAGGGCATGGAGACGGCCGTACCCTCCGGGAAGTTCTGGAGCCCGATGCCGACGGCGAGCGCGACCGCCGCCCCCAACGAGGCCCCCGGCATCCCCCCCGTGATGTCGAGCCCCACGGCGCCGAAGGCCACCCCAACGGCCAACCCCTCCGGGATGTTGTGCAATGTGATGGCGGAGACCAGCAGCACGCTGCGCCGCCAGCTCGTCTGGACGCCCTCCGCCTCGGATATGTTCATGCCGGGGTGCAAGTGCGGGAGCACCCCGTCCAGCAACCTCAAGAACACGCCCCCGGCGAGGAAACCGATGACCGGCGGGACCCACACGGGCAGAGCCCCCCCCTCGGAGAGCTCTATGGCCGGCAGGAGAAGCGACCAGAAGCTCGCCGCTATCATCACCCCGGCCGCGAACCCCAGCATCGCGTCCAACAACTTGCGCGGCACGTTCTTGGTCCCGAAGACCAGCGCAGCCCCCGCCGCCGTCATCCCCCACGTGAACAAGGTCGCCAGTACGGCCTGCACGACCGGCGGCAGCCCCGAAAAGAGGTCTACCACGATAGGGCCTCATGCATGCGGCTTTCGAACCCGACTGGAGCGCGACCCGATGGATACATACACTTATTAATACCATCCGAAACGAAAAATTTGAAGGACCTAATCCTGCGCCGCCCGCGATACCGGCGGGATCGCGGGGCTTATCCGGCCGGGCCCTCCCCCATCCCGGCCGGGCCCTCCCCCATCCCGGTCGCCGCCTCCCGACCCCTCCTGGTGAGCGCCACCTCCCCGGCCGCGGGCCTGAGCACGAGGCCGTCGCGCATGGCGTCCTCCAGGGTACGGACGACGGCGCCGCCGTCCCAGCTGAGCCGGCGCGACAACTCTTCCTCGCTCGCCCGGTTCCCCAGCGACTCCAGCCGGGCCAGCAGCAGCCCACGGGCGAAGTGGCGCCGGTTGCGCCGCCTCCGGAGGAGGTTCGCCACCAATCCCCGGGAGGGGGAGAGGAGGAGTCCCATCACGAAGAGGACACCGGCCATCACGGCCATCATCCCTGCTATCGCCACGTCCAGGAGGGAGGCCAGATAGTAGCCCGATATCGCCGAGCCGACGCCGAGCGCCACCGACAGGGCCAACATACGGGCGAGGCCGTCCGTGAGCAGGTAGGCGGTTGCCGGGGGGGCTATCAAGAAGGCGACGACCAGCACCGCCCCGACCGAGTCGAACGCCCCGACGGTGGTTACGGAGACCGCGCCCATGAGCAGGTAGTGGACCAGCGCGGGTGAGAGGCCGGCGGCGGCTGCCAGGCCGGGGTCGAAGGTCGCGATCTTGAGCTCCTTGTACAGGAGCAAGACCAGAAGGACGGCCACCGCCGTCACGATGCCGAGGGTCCAGAAAGAGCGCGGCCCCAGGTTCACGGACCCGATGGTGAGCAGGTTGAGTGGGGAGAAGGCGATCTCCCCGAAGAGGACGTGCTGCAGGTCGAGGTGGACGTCGGAGGCGAACTTCGATATGAGAAACACCCCGAGGGCGAAGAGCGCCGTGAACACGACGCCTATGGACGAGTCCTCCTTGACCTTTCCGGTATTCTTCAGCGCCTCGACGAGCACCGCGGTCAGCAGGCCGAAGGCGCCGGCGCCGACGAGCGAGGTGACGGGCCCGAGGCTCTCGGAGAGGAAGAAGGCGACGACGATGCCGGGGAGCACAGCGTGGCTTATGGCGTCGCCCATCATCGCCATCTGGCGCAGCACGAGGAACGTGCCTAGCAGGGCGCACGGCACGGCCACGAGGACGGCGGTGATGACGATGACGAGGTCCGGGCTCATGCGGGCCTCCTCAGGGCCTCGCGGCGGTTGCGGCGGCCCGAGATCCAACCCCACAAAAAGCCGTGGCGCCACCCCAACAGAAGCGAGACAGCCAGGATGCCGGTCGCGACCAGCACGATCAGGGGTCCGGTGGGCAGGTTGGAGCCGGAGGCGCTGATGAGCGCCCCGCCCACGCCGCTCGTCGCCCCGAAGAGGGCCGAGACGCAGACCATGACCGAGAGCCGGTTCGTCCACTGGCGCGCGGCGGCGGCGGGGGTTATGAGCATGGCGGCCATGAGCACCACCCCGACGGCCTGTATCCCCACTACGACCGCCACCACGATGAGCGCGGTCAGCAGCACGTTGAGCGCCCCCACCGGGAACCCGAGGCTCGCGGCGAACGCCGGGTCGAAGGAGAGCAGCTTGAACTCCTTGAAGAGGAGCGCCGTCACGGCGAGCGCGGCGACGGCGAGGACGCCCATCGTCACCACGTCCTCCCGGACGATGGTCGCCGCCTGGCCGAAGATAAAGCGGTCGAGCCCACTCTGGCCGGCGTCCCCCGACCCGGCGATGTAGGTCAGAAGCACGATCCCGGCCCCGAAGAAGACGGAGAGCACGATCCCGAGCGCCGCGTCCTGTTTTATGCGGGTCCCGTTGACGACGGCGAGGATGAGCAGAGCCCCGAGCCCCGCCGAGAGCGCAGCCCCGAGCAGCAAGACCGCCGGGTTTTTGGTCCCGGCGAGCATGAAAGCCACGCACACCCCGGGGAGCGTGGCGTGCGCCAGCGCGTCCCCCAGGAGCCCCTGACGCCGCAGGACGGCGAAGGAGCCGAGGGCGCCGCCCAGAATACCGAGGATGGCCGAACCCAGCGCGACGTTGCGGATCGTATAGTCGAATACGAGGTCTCTGAGAAGCTCGATCATGGCTTCGCCCCTACTCGGCCCCGGCGAGGTAGGAGACGGCCCCGCCGTAGGCGTCGGCCAGGTTGTCGCGGGTAAAGACCTCATCGACCGGCCCCTCGGCGACGAGGCGGCGGTTGAGGATCACGACGCGGTCGAAGTAGTCGGACACGGTCGCGAGGTCGTGGTGGACGACGACCACGGTGCCGCCGGCGGCCTTCAGTTCTCTCAGCAGGCCCACGATGGCCTGCTCGGTCTTGTAGTCCACCCCGGCGAAGGGTTCATCGGTCAGGTAGAGCCGGGCCTCCTGGGCCAGCGCCCGGGCCAGGAAGACCCGCTGCTGCTGGCCTCCGGAGAGCTGGCTGATCTGCCTTCCAGCGAACCCGGCCATCCCGACCTTCTCCAGGCACTCCATCGCCTTCTCCCGCTCCTTGCGCCCCGGCCTGCGAAACCAGCCGAGCTTCCCGTAGAGCCCCATCTGCACCACGTCGAGGGCGTCGGTCGGGAAGTCCCAGTCCACGCTGCCCCGCTGCGGCACGTAGCCGACGAGCTGCCGGGCCTCCTTGAAGGGCTTCCCGTAGACGGTCGCCCGGCCCGCAGCCGGCTGCATGAGGCCCATGATGACCTTTAGCAGCGTGGTCTTGCCCGCCCCGTTCGGCCCGACGACCGCGACGAGCTCCCCGTCGGGCACCCTGAAGCTGACGTCCCAGAGCACGGGCTCGTCGCCGTAGGCGGCGGTTACACCCCGCACCTCCAGGGGGCTGTCGTCCGTCGGGGCTTTGGTCTCTACCAGTCTCATCTGAGGGCCTCCGTTATCGTGTGTACGTTCGCCCGGAACATACCGTCGTAGGTCTCGGCGTCGGTGCCGGCGTCGCCACCAGCGTCGGAGTAGAGGGTGCCCCCGATCTTCAAGTCCCATCCCCGGTCGCGGCAGGCGGCCTGGACGGCCTCGACGTTGCGGCGCGGCACGCTGGACTCTACGAAGACGGCCGGTATCTCGTTGTCGGCCAGGTAGTCCGCAAGCTCCCTCACGTCTCCGGCTCCGGCCTCGGCCTCGGTGCTGATACCCTGCAACCCCCGGACCTCCATACCGTACTCGCGGCCGAAGTACCGGAAGGCGTCGTGGGCCGTCACGAGCACCCGTCGGTCTTCGGGTATCGAGGAGATCCGGTCCTTCGCGAAGGAGTGCAACTCGTCTATCTCCCTCTCGTACTCCTCGCCGCGACGCTCGTAGCCCTCGGCGCCCTCGGGGTCAATCTCCGAGAGCTTCTCCACGACCGGGTCCACCGTCGTCCCCCACAGCGTGGCGTCGAACCAGACATGCGGATCGGCCTGCCCCTCGTAGTCGACCGACTGGAGCAACTCGTCCTCGGGGATCTCCTCTGTTACCTGGGCCGTCGGGGTCTGCTGGCCGGTCTTCTCCAGGATCTCACCCATCTGCCCCTCAAGGAACAGGCCGTTGTAGAAGACGACGTCGGCCCCGAGCAGCGCCTCGACATCACCCTGGCTCGCCTTGTACAGGTGCGGGTCCACCCCCGGCCCCATCAGGCCCGTCACCTCTACCCTCTCTCCGCCGACCTGCCGGACGAGGTCCGTGATCATGGTCGTCGTCGTCGTAACCTTTACCTCGTCCCCCGCCGCCCCGGCCTCACCGCCCCCGCCGCAACCAACGGCCAGAAGCCCCACGAGGAGCGAGACCGCCCCCATCCGTCTCAAGCTCCCGGAAATGACTCTAAACCTTCCGATCATCCGTACTCCCGCCTAGATCAAAATTTCTACATCTCGTACATTATTATTAGCTAAAGCTAAATTTATGTCAAGTGCGTACTCAAATACGGTTTTGAAACAGTTAAAATCCATTCGGTCCGGGGTAGATTTCGGCGTATGCTAAGATGCGTTGCATCATGGCTGATCTCGCGCCAACGCGACCGCTCTCTTCTTCGATAGGCGATTATCTGAAGGCTATGTGGATGATCTCCGGCACGGGCGCCGCCTCTACCAAAGAGATCTCCGGTTACCTCTCCGTGGCGCCGGCGTCGGTAACGAACATGCTGGGGCGCTTGCAGGAGATGGGCCTGGTGAGCTACGAGCGGTACAGGGGCGCTTCACTGACCGAGCGAGGACGGGTCGAGGCGCTGCGGCTCGTGCGGCGGCACCGGCTCATCGAGACCTTCCTGCTGGGGCACCTCGGGTACGACTGGCAGGAGGTTCACGACGAAGCCGATAGGCTGGAGCACGCCGTCTCGGACGGGTTCACGGAGCGGTTGGCGGAATTCTTGGGGCATCCGGATCACGACCCGCACGGGGACCAGATTCCCTCAGCCGAAGGCACCCTGGAGCCCGACGACTCTTTTCTCCTCAGCGAGGCCGCCGCCGGCCAGCGGGTCCTCATCTCCAAGGTCAGCGACGAGGACGCCTCGATGCTCGACTACCTGGGGGATCGCAACCTCGTTCCCGGTCGGCCTTTGGTCGTCAGGGAGGTGCGGGCCCTGGATGCCGTCGTCACCGTCGAGGACGAGGACGGGCAGGCTCACGCCCTGGGAGAGCCGCTGGCACGTTCGATCTTCGTCCGGGCCGTTCCCTAGAGACCCCGTTTTCCGCGCCGCAGGCTCTCCCACGAGCCGTCCGCGAACCAGCCACCATCCACGGATAGCGTGTGCCCGTTGACGAAGCCGCTCCACTCGGGGTCCGCCAGGAAGGCGACGGCGCGGGCGACGTCCTCCGGCGTGGCGAAGCGGGCCATCGGTACGCGGCCTTCGATGTCCGCATCTGTGTAGCCACCCGCTCCCTGGTCCTCGTCGTCCATCTCCGTCTTCACCCATCCGGGGCAGACGGCGTTGACGCGGACGCCGCGCCCGCCCCACTCGGCGGCTAAAGTGCGGGTCAGGCCGACGAGGCCGTGCTTGCTCGCGTTGTACGCCGCCCGGTCCCCCACTCCGACCAGCCCAGCCACGGAGCTGACGTTCATGATGCTGCCGGAGCCCCGCTTCAGCATCGTCTTTCCGAACTCGCGGCACGTCAGGAAAGGCCCGGTCAGGTTCACGGCGAGGGTCCTGTTCCAGTCGGCGAGCGTCGTCTCCTCTGCCGGGACGATGGTGCTGATGCCGGCGTTGTTGACCAGCACGTCTATCCTCCCGAACTCGCCGATCACGGTCTCGACCATCTGCCGAACCGCCGCCTCGTTGGAGACGTCGCCTGGGAGGGCGAGGACTTCGGCGCCGGCGGACCGGAGTTCGCGGACCGTTTCGTCCGGCGCGTTCAGGGCGTTGGCGGCTATCCTGTAGCCGCGTGCAGCCAGCTCGGAGCAGATCCTTCGCCCTATGCCGCGAGCGGCCCCGGTGACGACGGCGACCGCTGCTCTCTTCTCCAATCGGTGCTCCTTCACTTCGAAAAGCCCGAGAGACGCTTGGCGCCATCCCGTTACCGGTTGACGGGCGTCTTCGGCTCTTCGCCTGAGAGAACTGCGACGATGTTCTCGGCAGCGAGAACGGCCATCCTGTCGCGGGTCTCGGCGGAGCCGCTGCCAATGTGTGGGGCGAGCACGGCGTTCTCGAGCTGTAGGAGCTTGGGATGGACCTGCGGCTCGTTCTCGTAGACGTCGAGGCCTGCGGCGAAGATCCGTTGGTCCGCGAGCGCATCGGCGAGGGCTTCTTCGTCCACCACGGGGCCGCGGGAGGTGTTGACGAGGACGGCCGTGGGCTTCATCTTGTCGAGTTCGTCCGCGCCGATGAGGTGTTGGGTCTCGTCGGTGAGTGGGGTGTGGATGG
>JBPCLT010000048.1:0-6234 GCA_051003015.1 Rubrobacteraceae bacterium
GATATGTCGGTGGTCGAGAACGCGCGGGAACTGGCGGACGAGCAGGTGGCCGTTACCGGGGAGGTCGTGATCTTGGACTACCCCGAGCGGGGCAAGGTCCTGGTCTTCCGGGCGACTTCGGCGGCGGCCATCGAGGAAGAGGAGGAGTAACCGCTACCTGACGGGGGGATGGAATACCCAGATGACCCTTCCCTGTATCCGCACGCTCTCGGCTGGGACGATTATGTCTTCGTGGTCGCCGTTCCTGGGCCTGAGCCTGACCGTGTCCCCTTCCCGGTAGAGCTTCTTGACCGTTACTTCGTCCCCGCTGTCGAGCAGGGCGACGACGATCTCTCCGTCGGCGGGGTCTTCGTCTTCCTCAACGAGGAGCAGATCCCCGTCCTCGATCCTGGCCTCCGTCATGCTCTGGCCGACCACCCGGAGCAGATACCTCCTCTTACCGGAACCGGACGAGAGAAGCTCCGCCGCCAACGAATAAGCCTCGTCCTCAAGCGCAACCGCTTCGAGGCCGCGGCCGGCTGCGATCTTACCCATCAACGGAACGTCTCCGCCCAGGGCGGCCTCCCAACCCTTCTCCGTGAGACGGGGTGTCCGTAGCCGGTCGCGCAGCCGCTCCAGATACCCTTCATCCTCGAGCCGGCCCAGGTGATGGTGGACGGTCTGGGAACTCTTGAGCCCGACGCCGCGTCCGATCTCACGTATGCTCGGCGGCGCTCCCGGACCCCCGGAACCCCGCGCCAAAAATCCCAGTATCTCCAACCTCTTCACCGGTAGACGCTTGTCCACGATGCTCTCCTCGAAATCCGCCTCAACGTAACTTTATCCTATTTCGCTCTGGACATCAAACAGTTGTTTGGTCTATATTGAGGAAGACATAGAAAAGGAGGAGCGTTCCCACCCTCGCTCCCCGGAGGCCGGCCACGGCGGACAACCAGATCGGCCTTCCGGGGAGTTCGATGGAGGATGAGAACGCTGTCCCTCGTCCCGGATTGTACCGGGCGGGACGGACTCTCTCGACCCCGGAAATGCCGGGGAACGGGCTTCTCCACGAAGGGAAAGGAGGGCCTGCCAGGGATGGACGGAACACTCATCAAGAATACGGCTGACTTCCGCATTACAGGGATTCCGGCCTTCCGGCGGGGCGCGCTAGGGTGATGGAGAGCGGTGTCCTGACGCAAGCTCTGCCCACGGCGGCATCGGTGCTGGCGCTTGCCCTCTCGCTGGTGAACCTGTATCTGCAGAGGCGGGACCGGCGTCCCAGGCTCAAGATACGGGCTCGCTACGAGTACCGGGTTGGTGGTCCCTCGGCGGAGACGGACCACGAAGACGCCTCTCCGCCGCGTATCCACTACGACTCCCAGGAGGGTCTGTACCTCCGGCTCGGCGACTTCCTGCGGGAATACGCCGTGGATTATCCTCAGGGGACGCCCCTGATCCGGTTTTCTCTCTCCAACGAGGGCGAGAGGCCCATCTACCTCGCAAACATCCGGCTGACCCTCCGCGCTGGAAAGCGACGCTCCCGAGAGCGGATGGTGCTCGACCCGATTGAGGACAGGGTCCTCTCCTCCGAACTCGCCGGGGGCACGTCGAACCTCATTCACTCCGAAGGCGAAGCTGGGCGGGTGGTGGAACTCGTCCCCGGTGACAGCGCCGGCTACAAGTTCGAGCTTGTGCGCCTCGCCAACACACTCAAACAGGAAGGCTACGCCGGAAACACTCGCCTCACCCTGGAGGCAACCGACAGGGTGGGCAACGCCTACCGCCGACGCTTCGAGGTCAACACCGATTTGTGGGCTTATCCTCGCGAGTAGCCAGGACAGATATCGAGAGGCGGCAAAGCAAACCGCCTTCGCTATCCCCGTCCGGCGGCGAGAGCCGAGAGGCGGTGCATGGCCTCCCGCTGCGCCGGATACAGCGAGCGGTAGACTTCGTAGTACGCTTCGTAGACCTTCGCGCGCTCCGGATTGGGCTCCGTGACATCGTCACGCATCTTCACCCGGGAGGACGCTTCTTTCACGTCTCCATACACTCCGGCGGCGACGCCGCCGAGGAGCGCCGCGCCATAGGACGGTCCTTCGTCAGTGGTGGTGCGGTGGATGGGGAGACCGTACACGTCGGCCTGGAGGCCGCGCCAGAAGGGGCTGCGGGCCCCGCCGCCGGTAACCCGCACCTGCTCCACCGGCACGCCGAGTCCGCGCATAATTTCCAGCGAGTCCCGCAAACTGAACACGACCCCCTCCATAAGCGCCCTCGTCATGTGCGCAACCCCGTGCCGAGTCGTCAGACCGAGGAATCCACCGCGCGCCTCGGGGTCGAGGTGCGGCGCCCGCTCGCCGGAGAGGTACGGCAGGAAAACGAGCCCCTCCGCGCCAGGCTCCACCCGCGAGGCCGCCTCCACCAGCTCGTCGTAGTCTCCGCCTAAAGTCTCACGCCACCACGACAGCGACCCGCCGGCCGAAAGCGTGACGCCCATGAGATGGTATGCGCCGGGTACGGCGTGGCAGAAGGCGTGCAGTCGGCCGGACGGGTCGGGCCTGAACTCCTCCGCGTGGGCGAAGAGCACCCCGCTGGTCCCGACGGACGAGCTGACGAGCCCAGCCTCCACGACGCCCACGCCCACCGCCGCCGCGGCGTTGTCCCCACCCCCGGCGGCCACGGGGACGCCGGAGGGAAGGCCCAACTCTTCGGCGACCTCTCTTCGGACCTTGCCAGTGTTCTCCGGGCCTTCGTGGACTTTCGGCATCCATTCGCGTGGGATCTCCAGAGCATCCAGTATCTCCGGCGACCAGTCCCTCTTCCCGGCGTCGAGCAGGAGGGTGCCCGCCGCGTCTGAGGCGTCGGTGGCGTACTCGCCGGTCAGCCGGAGGCGGACGTAGTCTTTGGGCAGGAGGACCTTCGAGACCTTCTCGTAGTTAGCGGGCTCCTCATCGCGGAGCCACAGGATCTTGGGTGCCTGGAAGCCCGTTATGGCAGGGTTGCCGGAGATGGAGATCAGACGTTCCTCTCCGACGGAAGCCGTGATCTTCTGGCACTGCTCCCCGGTGCGCTGGTCGTTCCACAGCAGGGCGGGACGTATCACTTCGTCTGCGGAGTCCAGGAACACGGAGCCGTGCATCTGGCCCGTAAGCCCGACGCTGGCGACCTCGCCTCCGGCCTCGTGGGCCACCTTCCCAAGCACCTCTTTCGAGGCCCGCCACCAGTCCTCGGGGTCCTGTTCGCTCCATCCGGGACGCGGGCTGTGGAGCGGATACTCCGCCGCCGCTTCCGCCACGACCTCTCCGGATTCCGCGTCCACCGCCAGCGCGCGGGCGCCGCCCGTCCCGACGTCGAGGCCCAGGAGGATGCTCACGTCTGCGTCTCCGAACTCCGTTCCGCCTTCGCCTCCCGTCGGCGGTCCACGACCTCCGCCTCGTACTCCGCGTCCATGCCGAGGACCCGGTAGAAGGCCCGTTGTCCTGCTAAGGCGTCGGCGCGGGACTTTGCTTCCTTCAGTTCTTCGCGGTCTATGCGGGACGCGAGGTCGTAGATGTACTCCCATTGCAGGATGGCGCGCCTGACCGCCCCGATCTGGTCCTCCGTGTACGGATACAGGTCGTAGCCGAGCAACTCGCCATTCTGGCCGTATCCCACATCCTGCAACGTCTGGGCGAGCTCCAGGGTCTGCACGAAGAAGTTGGTGCCGACCACGTTGTCGTCATCGAAGGCGCCCCAGCCGTCGTTGGCGTGCTGGTGGCCGAGCTTGCCCTCCATCGCCAGCAACTCCGCATACTCCGCGAGGGGCTCGCCGTTCATTATGAGGTGCTGCCAGTCCATGTTGACGAGCAGGTTGGAGGTGTCCACTCCGAGGGCCTTGACCTTCTGGATGGTGAACAGCGTCATCCCGATGTTGCGCATCAGGATCTTCATCGCCGGCTCGCTGTTCTTGTGCTCCAGGAAGACCTTGACGTTGTTCTCGTTGGCGTGGTCCGTGAGCTCGGCAATGCCTTCGGTGAAGGCGCGCCAGGCCTCGGCGTATGGGCGCTGGAAGGCGTAGTTGTAGCCTTCGGCGCCGGGCCAGATGATGAAGTTTGCCCCTATCTCACCCGCCAGGTCAATGCCGCGCTTGAGCGTATCTATACCTTGACGGCGAAGCCCGTCATTGGGGTTGATAAAGGCGCCTTTAGCGTAGGCCGGGTCGGGATGGAGACCGGCGGCGATCACAGGCAGGTCCATGCCGTGCTCTCCGAGAACCTCCAGGATCTCCCCGGCGTTCTCCTCGTTGACCTCGCCAGGGTAATGGTACTCCAGGCCGTCGAGGATGTCGTGGAGGCCCTCGCAGACGCGGCGGGTCTTCTCCACCATCGGCTCGTCGGTGACCTCGTTATGGTATCCGGGCGGCACGAAGCGGGTGACGGCCGGCCCGAATGCCCACACGCCTACCGAGTTCTTGATCATTTCAGGTCCTCCTTCTACGAGATTCGCCGGGCTCTGTTATGCGGCCATTGACTTCTTGCGCAAGTCGGACTCTATCTGCTCCAGGCTGCGTCCCTTGGTCTCGGTCACCAGGGACCGGACGAAGACGAAGGCCGCGACCCCGATCAGGGCGTACCCCAGGAACGTGATGCCCGCGCCGATCGTGGCGAGCAAGATGGGGAACGTCTGGGAGACGACGAAGTTCGCGCCCCAGTGCAGGAAGATCGCAACCCCCATCGCGGAGCCCCGGATCTTGAGCGGCAAGACCTCCGGTAGCATCACCCAGACCGTGGGCCCCCAGGTGGCGGCGAAGGAGGCGATGAAGATCGCCAGGCACGCGAGCGTTATGATCGCCGTCGGATCGGAGGGATTCGATGGCTGGGGCAACAGAAGCGAGGAGAGTCCCAGGACGGTCAGGCTAAGGACCATCCCGGCGAGTCCGCCCAGCAGCAGCGGTTTGCGCCCGGCGCGATCTATGAGCCTTATGGCGAGCAGGGTCATCAGCACGTTCAGGATGCCGATCCCCACGTTGGCGTAGATGGCCGCCGAGTCGCTGTAGCCGACGTTCGTGAGGGTGGTGGGGGCGTAGTAGATGATGGTGTTGATGCCTATTACCTGCTGGAAGACGGCGAGGCCGACGGCTACTATCAAGGCCGGCCTCACCCACGAGGCGCGCAGCTCGCTGAGACCACCCTCCTCCTCGCTCTCGACTTCCTTTATCTCGCGTATCTGGCGTTCCGCGGCCTCATCGTCGCGGGTTCGGCGTAGCACGTCCCGCGCTTCGTCGTCCCGGTCCCGGCTCACGAGCCAGCGCGGCGTCTCAGGCATGAAGTACATCCCGATGAGGAGGACGATCGAGGGGATTACGGCCAGACCCAGCATCAGACGCCAGGCTCCTGAGGAGGCCAGCAGGGCGTTCACTATGTAGGCCACCAGTATCCCGGTGACGATCATGAGCTGGTTGAGGGAGGAGATGGCGCCACGTATCTCGGTGGGCGCTATCTCCGAGAGGTAGAGCGGTACGATCAGGGCGGCCGCCCCAACCGCGAGCCCCAGCACCACCCGGAAGACGACCAGCACGGCGACGTTCGGGGCGAGTGCCGCGCCGATGGCGCCGATGGAGAAGGTGATGGCGGCCATGATGATGAGGTTTCGACGCCCCAGGCGGTCGGAGAGTGGACCGGCGCCGCCCGCGCCGGCCATGGCGCCGAGCAGGAGCGAACTCACGATCAAACCGTCCAGGAACGCGTTGGTGTCGAGGTCTTCCCCTATGAAGAGGATGGCCCCCGAAATGACGCCCGTGTCGTACCCGAAGAGCAATCCTCCCAGGGCGCCGAAGAAGTAGACGATGGCATTGGTGCTGCCTCGAGACGGAGCGGAAGCCGATTGTGACACGCTTTGTTCCCCTTCCTGGACCGTGTTTCGCGGTGTATACCCCGATCGCAGGGTTTAAATGACCCCCCGGCAAGCGCTCGTGGACAGGTCCATCCGGGCCAGGACAAAGACCGGCGCCTCGCCACCGAACTCCGCGCTAGCACTCGGCCTTGTAGAGGTATTTGGCTATGTCCGGGTCCTCGTAGTTGTCGCGGGTGACGATGGAGAGTCCGGTCTTGACTTCCTTTTTGGACGGTTCTTCGTTGGACTTCAGGTAGTCCACGGCCATCTGCACCCCGATCCTGCCGATGTCCGATGGATGCTGGGCGACGAGCGCGTCCACCGCCTCCTCCCGCAGGTCCTTGATCTGGGTGGGGCCCGCGTCGAAGCCCACGATCTTGACGCTAC
>JBPCLT010000049.1:0-4096 GCA_051003015.1 Rubrobacteraceae bacterium
GCAACGGTCCTTCTCCAGGACGAGGTAGCAAGCCTGGATGCATTCCTGAAGCTGTCCGGTCTCGATGTAGTGGGCGGCCAGCCGGCACAGCATGTCAATGTAGGCGTTGGATAGCCGCTCACGCTCGACCATGGTCCAGTCTTCGTAGAGGTCTTCGATCAGGTAGTCGTCCCTATATAGAGTTAGAGCTTCTCTGTACTCTGACGCCGCTTCCGCCATCCGCCTATCTCTCTCCAGGAAGCGGCCCCGCTCATAACGGGCATCGAACTCATCCACGTCCGTGGACACCCGCACCGCCGGGCACAGACGGTAGCGTCCTTCGTCGAGCAACACGTAGTTCAAGGACGCGGGATGATCTCCGAGGATCTTGCGCAGGGCATGCATGGCCGAGTTGAGTGACCATCGGGCTCTCTTGGCGCCAGACTCGGGCCACAACCAGCCCATCAAATAGTCCTGGGATACCGGACGCGCGCGGTTCGTCATCAGATACTTGAGTATGGTCTGCGCCCGGCCGTTGCGGCCCAAAGAGACGGTTTCGCCGTCCCGGAAGAGCTCGAAGCGTCCAAAGCAGCTTGCCCAAAGCGTAGTATGGATTTCCGGGACGGGTCGCGGTCTGGAGTCCCTGGGATCCACCTCCTCGACGGCGCGCCGAATCTCCTCCAGTACGGCGCCCCGGGCGCTAAATGCCGTCACCAGTGACCCATCGGATCGGCGCAGGAGGAGCAAGTCGGGGTCCCGCTCCAGGTAGTATCCAGGCGGAAGGTCCAAAGCCGTTCCCTGCATCTTTCTCTCCAAACCGCCGTTTGAGGTTAGCCCTTTTCCGGGGCGCTCCCCGCACGGCTCCTCTCCCAAAGGACGAACCGCAAGGTACTTCGCGTCCCGTCCCTACCCAACCAACGGACACAGGATATATGGTCGCAGACGCCCACGTATCCCCCAAATGTACTAATTTTGGGTGTGAAATCGGTGAGGGTTCTGAAAGGGCCGACGGAGCGGCCGGCGCTCTATCCCGCGGAACTGGACCGGGTCGCTTCGGCCTCCGTCTCAAGCAAGGCCGCGACTATCTCAGGGTCGAAACGGCTACCGGAACCACGAGTGATCTCCTCCAGCGCCGCCTTCCTGAGGATACCGTAGCCATATGGCCGGTCGCGCATCATCGCGTCGAAGGCGTCGGCCGCCGAGACGATGCGCGCCGAAATCGGTATGCTCCCGCCGCGCAGTCCGTCCGGGTATCCTTCTCCGTCGAACCGCTCGTGGTGATGTTTGACCACCACGAGCGCCGGGGCCAAATCCTGGATCGGCGCGAGCATCCTGGCCCCTTGAACCGGATGACGGCGTATGACCTCGAACTCCTCTTCGGTCAGGCGGCCTGGCTTCTGTAGTATGTAATCCGGCACTCCGATCTTACCCACATCGTGCAACATGGCACCGAGGACAAGGGCCTCGATCTGGTCAGGAGACAGGTGGAGCCTGGAGCCGATGCGCCGGGAGATTTCGGCGACGCCCCGCAAGTGGTCGCTTATATGCGGGTCCCGAATCTCCAGGGTCGCCACGAAAGCCCGCGCGACGCCGTTGATCCTCCTGTCTCCTTCCGGGCCAGACCTGGTCACGCCGGCGACTCCTTCCGTTCGCCCTCCGGCGGTCGCGAGGGCGCGCATGGCGGTTTTGAGGATGCCCTCTACATCATCATCCCCCGCCTCGGCGAAGGCAATGCCCGTGGAGACGGTCAGGGGCAATGCGGAAGCGGCAGCTTCTTGCGCGAGGCTCCGTTCCACGCTGGAGACGGCGGCGCGGGCCCTTGATTCTCCCGAGCCACCGAGGACGGCCACGAACGTTTCCTCTTCATAGCGGAAGACGAGGCGCTGATCTCCCGCCAACCTTTCTCCGATCCGCCGTATGAGCGCATCTTTCAGCGCCGGACCACGCCTCCGTCCGAGACGCCCAGGCCCGTCCACTCCAACCGCTATCACCGTGAGCGCCCGGCCGCGAGAGAGCTCCCGGCGCAACACGCGAAGAAGCGAAGCCCGGTTCGGGAGGCGGGAAACCTGATCCAGGCCCCCGGGCGCGTCTTTGGCTGCTTCGAGCACATGCGCCATCGTCCCGGCGAGCACCTTCAGGTCACGCTCGTCCCCGGCGTCGAATTCCTTCCCCCCAACCACGACGGCGCCCCACTTCTCGCCCTTCGCCGGGCCCACCGGGACCGCCATGAAGCCCTCTATTCCGTGGACCGACTCATCGCTGCGCACGGTGTCGCCTTCGAGGCAGCCCCACAACACGAGGCGTTGTATCGCGGGATGCCACCAGCTCGGGCAAACGTCGGGGTCTCCAGCGAGGACCGTCCGGTGCGGGCCTCCTTCCATCGCCGCTACATGCGCGTAAGACCCTCCGCTCATCGCATGCGCCGCCTCCGACGTCCACTCGAGGATTCCCTCGATATCCAGCACTCCGAGCGCCGGGCCGAGTTCCGAGACCAGGGTCTCGGCTTTCCTGGCGTGGCCTTGCTCGACTGCGATGTCCCTGGAGAGGCCGGAGTTCAACGACTCGAGAGAGCGCGCCTCCGTTCCGAGCGCACCGGCAACCACGCAGAAAAGCGCCACGAAACCCACCCTCGGTCCTATGAGGAGAGGGTCCAGATCTCCCAAACTCCCCGCAGCTATTCCCGCCGCCAGCAGATAACTGCCCGCAAGCGCGGCGGTCGAGACAGCGACCCTGGCAGGGGTCGCACACCGCATCACCTGCAGCGCCGCCAGCAGATACAGCGGGAAGAACAGAGAAGCGCCTCCCCCCGTTCCGGCGATCAGCACGCATAGCAGGACAGAGTCCACCAGCGGACGGGCGAATTCCGCACGCACGAGGAAGCCCGGACGCTCGAAAACCAGAAGTACTCCGAAGACCAGCGCGAGGCCCGCCGCAAGGTAGGCTCCCGGCGCCCCGGAAGGAGGCTGCGTAGTCGCCATTAGCACGACGACGGCTCCGGCCAGAGCTATCCGGAGCAGACCCGCCTTCGGCGCGGGGGCCGTCGTGAAAGGTTCGCGGGTATGCTGATCCGCCAGTTTCATCACGCCGCCACCGGCGCCCTACCGGAGTGAACCTCTCCGGTTGCGAACTTCTTCAACCCCGAAGCCAGGCGCGTCCGTCGCATAAAGGCGTCCGTCCGGGCTGGGAAAGATGAACCGGTGATCGTCGGCCATGCGGTAGCCTTCGGACCCGGTGTCCAGTATCCGCAGGAAGGCCCGCACCACCACGCCGTCGAACTCCGTGTCCAGCCCGGACGCAAGTTTCTCGCGGGCCTCCGCAGGTGCCATACCGGGACGCCGGGGCTGATCCAGGACCATCGCGGCATAGGCTTGAGCCACGGCTAGTATCTTCGCCTCCTGCGGTATCCAGGACCCGCGCAGCTTGTCCGGATACCCGCGTCCGTCGGGGCGCTCATGATGCCAGCGGACCCATGAGGCCACCTCCTTGAACTCCGATATCGCGGCGAGCGCCTCCTCACCACGCGCCGGGTGTTCGTCAAGCTGGTGCCTGGCTATGGAGTTCGGCTTGCCGGTAGACAGCAACAGGTTCTCCGGCAAGCCGAACATGCCGATGTTGTGCAAAAGACCCGCCATCCGCAGCCGTCCGACGTGCGCTTCATCCAACTTCATCTCGCGGCCGAGGTCGGCAGCGTAGACTGCGGTGGCGGCCGCGTGCCGGTGCGTGTATCCGTCCCTGCGTCCCAGGTCACGCACGATCATGGTCCCGAACGCCGTATTGGAAGTCGTGAGGGCTTCTTCCAGGGAATCCACCCGCGCCCGCAACTTCTGGTTTTCTTTAGTATGCTCGCGCGAACGGTACACGAGCACCTGGCTCCCGATGGAGCCCGCGACCACTATCATCGTCGCCACCGGTCCAGAGGCCACCCAGGCCAACGCCCCGAGACCCGCCGTGAGCACATACAAAGCGTCCGAGAGGAAATACGGTCGCCATAACTCTTCCCAGGTCTCGTGGAACGCTTGATCGAACTTGATCTTGACCAGAGCACTACTTGCCAATTTGTTGGTCCCTACCAGCGTCATACCGGCTATGAGGGTTCCGTACAAGATATTGACGAATG
>JBPCLT010000050.1:0-3592 GCA_051003015.1 Rubrobacteraceae bacterium
TGACGGTCAGGATCTCCAACACCACGCCGTGGGGGGGTGAGGACCGGGAGAGCACGCTCAGGCAGACCTTCGCCTCGACCCACACGGTGCTGGAGGTGGAGGGAGGAGAGTTCGTCTCGCTGATGGACCCGCCGGAGGAGTTCAGGGAGGCCGTGCGGGGGTGCGAGAACCTGAAGACGTGGCCTGTGCTGGTTGGGGACGAAGGAGAGCGGAGCATGATGCTCTCATCCCCGATCATCCTCTACGATTATCCCCAGATCGCCCCCGAGAGCCCAGGCGACCTGTTCGACGGGGGCGAGATCGACCAACTGCTCATCCTGAACATCCTCACCCTCACGGACGAGGAGAAAGAGGAGATGCGCGCCTCCGACCCGCGGGCGCGGGAGATCCTAGAGAGGTGCGAGTCTCTCTCGCCGGAGCAGCTCATGAGCCTGCACGGGGTCGTCCGTGAGTCCCAGAGGCTGAGAGGATAAGGTGGAGGATTTCTTCCGGGAGCACGAGGAGAGGCCCGCGCTTCAGAGCGTGGTCGTGGGCGGCGTCGAGCTTCAGAAGGGGAGCCGGGTCTTGCTCTGGCCTCGCGCCGGAGGTGACATCATGGACCTCGCGCTCAAGGGGAAGATCGCGTTCGTCGAGGGCATAGAGCAGGACTACGAGGACCGGATCCACCTGGCGGTCACGCTGGAGGACGACCCTGGCAGAGACATGGGAATGGATCGCATCCTCGGACACCGGTTCTTCTTCTCGCCGGAGGAAGTCGAGCCGCTGGACTTCGAGATCCCCCATGAGTAAGCGCGTCCTAATCGCCGGTGTCGGCAACATATTTTTGGGCGACGACGGTTTCGGAGTGGAGGTGGTGAAGCGGCTCGCCGGGCGAGAGCTGCCGGAGGGTGTCGAAGTAAAGGACTTCGGTATTCGGGGGATGGACCTCGCCTACGCGCTCCAGGACGATTACGAGCTCGTCGTCTTCGTGGACGCCGCTCCGCGGGGCGAGAGGCCCGGCACGGTCTACCTCATCGAGCCGGAGATCGAAGATGACGGAGAAGTATCCCTGGATACCCACGGTATGGACCCCGTCAAGGTGATCAAACTGTCCCGCGTCTTGGGTGCCCGCCCGACCCGCATCCTCGTTGTGGGCTGCGAGCCGCAGGTAGTCTTGGGCGGAGAGGACTACGACGACATGCTGATGGAGTTGAGCGAGCCGGTGCGCGCGGCGGTGGACGAAGCCGTGAAGCTAGTGGAGTCGCTGGTGGAGAAGAAGGAGATCAGTTGCCGTCGAGCCTGATTCGGTGGGGTGGTCCGGCTGGCGTTCTAGGCGGCGTCCTGTGGGTGCTGATCTGGGTTTTGTTTCTCCTAGCCCACGGCACCGGCACGGTCGATCAACAGGGCAGGATTCTTACGCTGACCCATTACGACTACAGCAAGTTCATGGTCGTTCCCGTCGTCTTGTTCATGGTGACCCTCATGAGCCTGTATGCCCAGCAGCAAGCAAGATCCGGACGCCTGGGCACGGCTGGTTTTGTCCTGACGCTCGTCTCGTTGGCGCTGATGGCCGTCGGCCTGGCGCTTTCGCTCTGGCCGATTCCTTGGAGATCCTACCTTGTGGACTGGGGGGAGCCTCTCGCTATATGGGGCGGCCTCGCTTATAGCTTATCAACCTTTGTCCTGGCCATCGGTCTTATCTTGTTCGGCATCGGCACCTTGCGGACACGGGTTTGGCCGCCCTGGATGTCCCTTCTGCTCATCATCGCTCCGCTGACCATCGTACCGTGGCTCCACATGACCGGATACGGTGGGATTTTCGGCTTCGCCTGGCTGCTGCTGGGTTACGCGATCCGGCAGAAGGGAGGAGTATCGGTTGGCCAACCCCGTGTTGTATGAAAACCCGAGTTGAGTGGGGAACAAGGAGGTGAGATCGGTATGAAGAAACTAATGCTCCTGGGCCTGATCGCGGGCACCGCGGCGGTGGTCGCGCAGTGGCCGGAGATCCAACGTTACCTCAAGATAAGGAACATGTAGACACCAGGGGGCGCGAGCTGCGAGCTATTTTGGGCGAACCGACGGAGAGGAACCCCGCGGAGGCTCTCACGCCTCCGCGAGGACCGGCGACGTGAGAACGCCCACCTGGGAGCGGCGCGAGGTCACCGTAAGGGGCATAGTGCAGGGCGTGGGCTTCCGGCCTTTCATCTACGCCCTGGCGCGGCGGCACGGCCTTGCCGGCCTGGTCCGCAACGACGCCGAGGGCGTCCGTATCGAGGTCGAGGGCCCGCCTGAGGAGTTGGACCTCTTCCTGCGCGGGATAGGGGAGGACGCGCCGCCGCTGGCCGTGGTGGAGTCGGTGGGATGGCATCCACTCGCGGCGCTCGGGGACCGAGGGTTCAGGATCGAGGAGAGCCGCGAGGGCTCCCGGCGCCACGCCCTCGTCTCCCCTGACGTCGCCACCTGCGACGACTGCCTCGCCGAGGTCCTCGACCCCGCCGACCGGCGCCACCGCTACCCGTTCACCAACTGCACCAACTGCGGTCCGCGGTTCACGATCACCCGCTCCGTCCCCTACGACCGGGCCACGACCACGATGTCAGCCTTCGAGATGTGCCCCGAGTGCCGGCGGGAGTACGATGACCCGTCCAACCGTCGCTTTCACGCCCAGCCCAACGCCTGCCCGGCCTGCGGCCCGCGGGTACGCCTGCTGGACCGTTTCGGGCACGAGCTGCGCGTCAAGCCGGGGGACCCCATCTCGCGGACGGCGCAGATGCTGCGCGGACGGGCCGTCGTCGCCATAAAGGGCCTCGGCGGCTACCACCTGGCCTGCGACCCGTTCGACGCCGCGGCGGTCAGAACCCTGCGGGGACGCAAGGCGCGCCAGGACAAGCCCTTCGCGCTCATGGCCCGCGACCTCGCGCAGGTGCGGGAGCTGTGCCACGTCACGCCGGATGAGGAGGCGATTCTCAACTCCGCGGCCCGGCCCATAGTCCTCCTGCAGCGCCGCGAAGACAGTGGGGTCGCCGACGAGGTCGCCCCGCGCCAGAAGGCGCTCGGGGTGATGCTGGCGTACACGCCGCTGCACCACCTGCTCTTGCGCGACGCCGGCATCCCGCTCGTCATGACCAGCGGCAACAACTCCGACGAACCCATCGCCTACCGCGACGAGGAGGCCTTCGAGCAACTCTGCGAGATAGCGGACTACTTCCTCGTGCACGACCGTCCCATCCACACGCGCTGCGACGACAGCGTGTTTCGGATAGCCGCGGGAGAATCCTATCCTCTCCGTCGCTCGCGCGGCTACGCCCCGGCGCCGCTGCGGCTCGCCGGGGGATTCGTCCACCATACCCTGGCCTGCGGCGGGGAACTCAAGAACACTTTTTGCCTGGCGAAGGATCGCCACGCTTTCTTGAGCCACCACGTCGGGGACATGGAGAACTACGAGACGCTGCGGTCCTTCCGGGAAGGGGTCGAGCACTACTGCCGCCTCTTCGACGTGCAGCCTGATCTGCTAGCCTACGACCTCCATCCCGAATACCTCTCGACCAAGTACGCCCGCGAGTTGGAAGAAGACGGGCTCCTCGCCGTCGGCATCCAGCACCACCACGCGCAC
>JBPCLT010000051.1:0-4645 GCA_051003015.1 Rubrobacteraceae bacterium
GATGTCCGATGAGGCGGTCACGTACTGGCAGGAAACGATGAAGGAGATGGTCGAGACCGAGGCGTGGAAGAAGGCCGCCGACAAGAACCAATGGGACACGACATACATGCAGGATAAGGAACTCAAGTCCTACCTGGACAAGACCTATGGCAAGGTCAGGAGCGCAATGGAGGGCACCGGTGAGATCCAGTAGCGAAGTCACCGAACGCAGTAGTGAAGGCGGCGAACAAGACGGCGCGCCTTCACGCTTCGGGGGTGACGCCGCCGCGGGAGCCATCATGCTCCTCTTCGCCCTCGCCTACCTGCTGACGGCGTTCTTCATCCCCGAAAGCTCCTTCGGTGACGTGGCCGTCGGCCCCAAAGCAGTGCCGCTAGCCATCGGCGTCGCAATGGGGATGGCATCCGTCGCGCTGCTGATGAGGGGTCTTCGCGCCACCGTGGAGGCGCCGTCAGAGGACGACGCGCCGCCGCAGGACCTCCGAAAGCTGGCGGTGGTCGCGCTGCTGTTGCTCGGCTACATACTCGTCTTCGTGCCGCTCGGCTACGCCATCTCCACCACCCTGTTCATGATGGGCGCGACCACGTACCTTGACCGTGAGCATCTTTTGAGGAACGCGATTTACGCCGTCGTCTTCTCGGCGGTCGTATATTCGATCTTCGTGTTCGTCTTCGGCGTGCGGCTACCGGCCGGGATACTGGGATAGCTGGATGACCGAGGTATTCTCGCGGCTGGCGGAGGGGTTCGGGGAGGCGTTCACGGCCGCCAACCTGCTCTTCGCCTTCTGTGGCGTATTCATCGGGACGCTCGTCGGGGTGTTGCCGGGCATCGGGCCTGTGACGGCCATCGCGCTGCTCATCCCGCTCTCCTTCGGCCTCGACCCGACGAGCGGGCTCATCCTCCTCTCCGGCATTTACTACGGCTCGATGTACGGCGGTTCCACGACCTCCATCCTCATTCGCGCCCCCGGCGAAGTCGCCTCCGTGGTCACCACCCTCGACGGCTACGAGATGGCGAAGAACGGACGGGCCGGGCCCGCGCTCTCGACCGCCGCCATCGGCTCGTTCGTCGCGGGGACGTTCTCCACCCTGGGCCTGATGCTCCTGGCGCCAGCGCTCGCCAGCGTCGCCATCGCCTTCGGGTCGGCGGAGTATTTCCTGCTCATGTTCCTGGCGCTCACGATGGTCTCCAACCTGACCACCGGATCTGCCTTGAAAGCCTTGATCTCCACACTCTTCGGCCTCTCCATCGCGATGGTCGGCATTGACCCTCAGACGAGCGTCCAGCGCTTCACCTTCGGGATACCATACCTCTCCGACGGCATAGACTTCGCCCTCATCGCCATAGCCCTGCTCGCCCTCCCCGAAGCCTTCGCCAACATGGCCGCCCGTCCCGGCCACCGCGACGAGACCCAGCGCATACAGGGCTCCATCTGGATGACCCGCGAGGACTGGCGGCGTTCGCTCGGCCCATACGGTCGAGGCAGCGTCCTCGGGTTCCTGATCGGGGTCCTCCCCGGCATCGGGCCGTCGCTCGCCTCGTTCCTCTCCTACGGCATGGAGAAACGCCTCTCCAAGCATCCTGAAGAGTTCGGCAAAGGCGCCATAGAAGGCGTCGCCGGCCCAGAGACGGCCAACAACGCGGGCGTCGGAGGCGCTATGGTCCCGCTCTTCACGCTGGGAATACCGGGCTCCGCCACGACGGCGCTGCTGTTGTTCGTGTTCATGATGTATGGACTTCAGCCGGGTCCGCAGCTCTTCGACACCAACCCGCAACTCCTCTGGGCGATTATCGCCAGCATGTACATCGGCAACGTCATGCTGCTCGTCCTGAACCTGCCGCTCGTCGGCGTCTTCGCCCAACTACTCAAGACGCCACCGGCGATGCTGTATTCCGGCGTCATAGCTTTCTCCGTGCTCGGCGCGTATGCATTGAACTTCAACACCTTCGACATGCTGATGCTCTTCGGGTTCGGGCTGGTCGGATACGTGATGCAGCGTTTCGGCTTCCCGATGGCCCCGGCGGTGCTCGCGCTCGTGCTCGGCATCCTGGCGGAGCAGCATCTGCGCCGGGCCATGAGCGTCTCCGATGGAAACTTCCTGACGTTCGTCGAGCGGCCCATCTCGCTGGCGCTGGTCGTGTTCATATTCCTGGTCGCGGTGCTGCCGCACGTTATACGGATGGCGCGTTCCTGGCGGGCTGACCGTGATACTACAACGGGGCCGTGAGCCGGTCTCGCCGGAATTGATAGGGGTCTGGTAGGATAAAATCGTGGCGAGTGATCTCGACTCACCCGCGAGGGAAAGCGGAACTCTAGGAGGACGAATGGCTATGAAGACGGGGGCGCGTCACGAGACCCTGGGGTTGGAAGAGGTGGATCTAAAGAAAATTCACCGTGCCATGCTAGTCGCCCGGAGGGTGGACGAGCGGTCCTGGATCCTGAACCGCCAGGGCAAGGCGGCTTTCGTCATATCCTGCCAGGGCCAGGAGGCCGCCCAGATCGGAACGGCTTATCATCTTCGTCCCGGTCACGACTACCTCTACCCCTACTACCGCGACTCCGGCATGACCCTGCTTCTTGGGCAAACCCCCCGCGGCCAGTTCCTCAGCCTCATGGGCAAAAAGGAAGACCCGAACAGCGGTGGACGCCAGATGCCCGGCCACTTCTCAAGCCGGGAATTGAACATCGTCACCTCTTCCGCCCCCGTCGGCGTCCAGTACCCGCAGGCGACGGGGACTGCTCTCGCCTTCAAGATGCGCGGCGAGGACGGCGTCGTGCTCACGTCCGGCGGCGAGGCTTCAACGAGCGGCGGTGACTGGCACGAGGCGATGAACTTCGCCGGCATCCACGATTTGCCCGTCGTCTTCCTGGTCGAGAACAACGTCTACGCCATCTCCGTCCCCTCGAAGTTTCAGGTCGCCGGCTCCATCGCCAAGCGCGCTGAAGGCTACGGTTTCCCCGGCCACGAGGTTGACGGCAACGACGTGCTCGCCGTCTACGAGGCCGCGAGCGAAGCCTTCGAGCGGGCGCGGCGGGGCGATGGTCCGACGCTCATCGAGGCGAAGACGTATCGCATGACCGCCCACTCCTCCGACGACGACGACAGGAGGTATCGGGAGCGCGAGGAGATCGAAGCGTGGCGCCTCAAAGACCCCATCATCCGCTTCGAGAAGTACCTCTCCGAGAACGGCCTCCTAGATGAGGATGAGAAAGAGGCGATGGACGCAGAGATAAAGGCCGAGGTCGCGGAGGCTTCTGCGTATGCCGAGAACGCTCCGTTCGCCGACCCGGAAGAGGCCCTGACGCGCGTCTACGCGGAGGTTTAGAGATGGCCGAGAAGAACCTGCTCCAGGCCATCCACGACAGTCTTGCCGAGGAGATGCGCGCCGACGAGTCGGTGATGGTGATGGGCGAGGACGTGGGCCGGGCGGGTGGCGTCTTCAGGGTGACGCAGGGGTTGCAGGAGGAGTTCGGGCCTTCGCGGGTGCTTGACACGCCGCTTGCCGAAAGTTTGATCGTGGGTTCCGCGATCGGGCTCTCGGTGAACGGGATGCGTCCGGTGGCGGAGATACAGTTCGCGGACTTCATCCCGCCGGCTTTTGATCAGATAGTCAACGAAGCGGCGAAGTTTTACTATCGTTCCAACGGTGCCTGGACCGTCCCCCTAACCATCCGCGCCCCATACGGCGTGGTGCCAGGCGGCGCCCTCTACCACTCCCAGAGCATCGAAGCGTGGTTCTGCAACACCCCCGGCCTCAAGGTAGTCGCCCCGACGTTCCCGGCCGACGCGAAAGCCATGCTAAAAAGCGCCATCCGCGACCCGAACCCCGTCCTCTTCCTCGAACACAAACGCACCTACCGCCTCATAAAAGAGGACGTGCCGGAAGACGGCCACGAGGTCCCCTTGAACAAAGCCCGCGTCCACCGCGAGGGAGGGGACATCACCGTCGTCTCCTACGGGCTCATGCTGTACACGGCGCTCGAAGTGGCCGGGAAGCTCTCTGAAGAACACGGCATCGAGACCGAGGTCGTCGAGCCCCGGACGCTCTATCCGATGGACAGAGAGACGATCCTGAACTCCGTCAAGAAGACCGGCAAGTTCCTCGTCATCTCCGAGGCGAATATCACGGGATCTGTTTCCGGGGAGATAGCGGCCATCGTCTCTCAGGAGGCGTTCGAGTGGCTGGACGCGCCTGTGATGCGTCTGGGGGGGCCGGACACACCGGCGGCGGCGTTCGCCAAACCGATGATGGACTTCTTCGTGCCTTCAGCCGAGAAGATAGAGGCGGCCATGCTCGAACTGGCCCGCTATTAGGGGGGAGAGAAAGTGGCGACACCCGTAACGATGCCCCAACTCGGAGAGAGCGTGACGGAGGGAACCATCACGCGCTGGCTAAAGGCCGAGGGAGACGAGGTCGCCCTGGACGAGCCCCTCGCCGAGGTGGATACAGACAAGGTCAACGCCGAGTTACCCTCGCCTTTCGCCGGCACCGTGGAGAAGCTCCTTGTCACCGAAGGGACCACGGTGGACGTGGGGACCGAGATCGCACTGGTCGCTGGAGAAGAGTCCTCGACCGCCGACGCTCCACCGAGAGAGAACACGGCCGCAGAGTCCCCCACCGAGGAGTTCCCCGCCACTGGGACAG
>JBPCLT010000052.1:0-3164 GCA_051003015.1 Rubrobacteraceae bacterium
CCGGAGATCTTCGGCCCCGGCCCCAACGGCGGCTACGCCGAGTACCACCTCGCCCGGGCGAACATCGGGGCGAAGAAGCCCTCCTCCCTCTCCCACGAGGAGGCCGCGGCGGTCCCGCTCGCCGGCGGGACCGCCTACGAGGTGCTCGTGAGAAGGCTCGCGGTGCGGGTCGGGGAGACCGTCCTCATCCACGGCGGGGCCGGGGGCGTGGGGTCGTTCGCCGTCCAGATAGCACGCTCCGCCGGCGCCCGCGTCATCGCCACGGCGGGCCCTGACAACCAGCAGACCTTGAGGGAGCTCGGCGCCGACGTCGCCCTCGACTACACGCAGACAAACGTCGCAGAGGCCGCCCTCGAAGAGACGGGCGGGGCCGGCGTGGACGCGGTCTTCGACTGCGTGGGCGGCGGGACGGTGGTAGAGAGCATCCCGGCCACGAGACCCTTCGGGCGGCTGGCGACGATCCTCGGCGCGCAGGGCGACCTGACGCCGCTCTACGTCAACAACCAGACCCTCCACGGTGTCCTGCTCCTGCGCGAGCGGACGCGCCTCGACGAGATGTCGCTGATGCTGGAGCGCGGTCAGATGAGGCCGCTGGTGGACGAGGTGCTGGACCTGAACCGGGTCGGCGAGGCCCACGGGCGGCTCGAATCCGGCCACGGTCGCGGCAAGGTGGTGCTGCGGACCTCTGAGGGCTAGCCGCCGGCCGGCCAGGATCGCCGTTGCAGAGACGCGGGCGACTACCATCTTTGGCATGGATACCTTGCGCGCAACAACCAGGGAAGCGCTCGCCCGCCAACTAGAGGAAGCAAGAGAACGGACCCGGTTCTTGCTCGGGACCATCTCCGACGAGGACCTGGCCGTTCAGCACAATCCTATTATGAGCCCGTTGATCTGGGACTACGGCCACATCGGCAACTACGAGGAGCTCTGGCTCCTTGAGAGGGCTTTCGGCAGGTAATGCTGTCGCATTACCCGCTGAGACGAAGCTGGCTAAACAAAGCGCACCACAGCGCCCGCAACCACGACACCCGCGTGACGCCCTTCGGCCTAGCGGCCTCCACGAGCATCGCCACCACCGCCACTATCGCGGCGAGAAGTATCGTCAGCCACACCGCCTCCCGGCTCACTCCCAACACGCGCAGCGCCCCCAACTGCCGCTTGAGCCACCGGAAGAACAGCTCTATCTGCCAGCGTTTCCTGTAAAGCCGCACGACGACCTCGGAAGCCAAGAGATCGTGGCGGTCAGTGATGAGCCTGTGTAGCTCGCCCTTTCGGGTTTCGCTGGTGACGAGCCTCATGTTTTCGAGCACCGCGCCTGTGCGGTTGTTGGGGCTGCCAAGGGTGATCTTCTCGTCCGAGAGGACGGTGTCCCATTCGGGGGTCCTCTGCCCGGGCGAGGAGGGCTCGGAGGCGAGAACCTCGTAGCGGGCCTGACTCTGCAGGCGGGTCACGAAGCTTACCCCCTCCCCCAGCAGCCTCTCAAAGTGGGCGTGGGCGTAGTAGCCGAGGTCGAAGATGAGCGTCCAGCCGCCAAGGGACGAGAGATCCCACTCCTTGAGGGCGGTGCGGTCGCTCACCTTTGAGAGGGTGAGCCCGAGGTTGGTCGGTATTGTCCGGCATAGGTCGAGCTCGGTTTGCAGCCTTACCCCAGGGGCGTACCCTTTGTGCTCGCTCCACGGGCAGACCTTCCGGCTCAAAGAGAAAAACGTCGAGTCCAGCACGGCCAGCTTCGTGCCCAGCGACCCCAGCGGGGCGTCGGACACGACGAGCGGGGTGTTCAAGGCCTTGCGCCTCACACCCTCCAGAAGATTCTCGAAGCACGCCGAGGGCCTGGAGGCGGACGAACGGGCGAGTTGGCTGTAGCTGATCCACTCGGGCATCCCGAGCCTGGCGCGCAAGCTCGCGTCGGCTTGCTGGTGGGCGTGGCTCTGGCGGAGGCTCTCGTTGGCGCTCATGGTGTGCAGAAGGAGCATCCAGACGTGGGCGAAGGCGGGAAAGTGCTTGCGGTAGCGATCGGCGTCTGAGCGCTTTACGGCGTCGATGACGAGCGGGGAGAGGGTCTTACGCAAACGACGGGCGGAGAGGGCGGCCGGGGATGGTAACATCAGGAAAGCTCCTTACGCTGGCTCGGTCATGGACACCCGAACTCTAGCGGAGGAGCTTCTTTCTGTTTTATGCGACAGCGTTACTTCGGCAGGGGCCTCTCCGTCCGGGACCTCCACGACATGTACGACGCCTCGCTGCACCCGCGCGAGGAACGCCCCTCCCTGAACCTCCTCGACCGCGCCGACGCCGGCCGGTACCTCTTCGCCCTGGCCCTTAGAAAATCGGCGTTGGGATAGCTGTCAGGCGTCGGCTATCGGCGGTCAGCTCCTCCGTTGGCGGCGGTACGGAAGCCCCGCAAGCGGCTTTCCTCGAATCCTCATACGGCTATCGTCGGGCGCCGACCCGAGGACAAAGAGCTGATGGGGCTTACCGCTCCGCAGGCCGCTACAGCGCCGCATCCATCCAGCGCGGGAACCTGGACCAGAAGGCCCGTTGGCCGAGGTCCCACGCCCGCACGAACGGCCGGCGCACGAGGGCGTCGAGGCGCAGCGTTACTGCCGTACCCCCTCCCTTCTCTTCGACCCAGAACTGGAGCCGGGTGGGGCGGGCGAGGCGCGGGCTGATGGCGTAGGAGCCGTAGAAGTACTTGAGATCCCGGTAGGCGGGACTCTCTCCGGGGCCGCGCACCTCGCCAGTGGCGCCGGCGGCGTTCAAGAACGGGCCGTGGTGGACGTTGAGCACGCCCGGCTCGAAGCCACCGTCCACGAACTCGACCCTGAAGGGCCAGACCTGCCCATCAACGAACGTGGCCGGGTCGTTCAGCCACGCCCAGGCGCGGCCGACGGGGTACCCCACGAAGAACGTCTTCTGGTAGGCGTGCTCGACGAAGCCCTCGGGGGCGCCAGAAGGCACCGGGGTCCCGCCCGCCTGTCCGACAAAGTGGCTCTCCGTCGTTCTCGGTGCAGCGGGGCAGGCACATGAGCTACAAAGCAGAGCATGAAAACCGCATCGAAGCTATCCATGACGTTGTTGCCCAAAGCTCCCGGTCTCAGGCTCGAGAACATCGCCATCGACGCCGAAACAATCTCGCTCTCCGTTGCGAGTACCTGCGCGTCGGC
>JBPCLT010000053.1:0-3588 GCA_051003015.1 Rubrobacteraceae bacterium
GTCCAGCCCGTGGCCGTAACCACGAGGTCGCACTCGACCTTCGTTCCGTCGCCGAACTCGACGGCCCGCACGCCCCCACTCCCATGTACGCGGACGATGTCTCCGCCGCGCCGGGCGTCCTCGACCCGAACCACCTCCACGCTCGCGCTCTCCAGGTCGGCCACCGCCGCGTCGCCCTCCGCGTTGGCGGTGAGGACTACCGTCCGTTCTCCGGGCTTGACGGCGTACAGGTTGATGAGTCTTCTCGCGGCGGTGGAGAGCATAACGCCAGGCAGGTCGTTCCCCTCGAAGACGTAGGGGCGTTCGATCAGTCCGGGCGCCACAACCATGACCTTCGCCCGCGCCTTGACCAACCTCTCCTCCACGTGCCCCAGGTTCCGTTGCAACACCGCTACCCAGTTTCCGTCGTAGCGCCCGGCGACCACGGAGTCTGTCATTACTTCGATGCCGGGTGTACGGGCCACCGCCTCGCGCAACTCGCGCAGGGCCGCAAGGTCCTCCCCGTCGCCCCAGCGCAGATGCCCGCCCAACTCGTGTTCCTCCTCGACGAGCAGGACCTGTGCCCCGGCTTCGGCCGCGGCCACGGCGGCCGACATCCCGGCGGGTCCTCCACCGGCGACCACAACGTCGGGGTGAGCGTAGCGTTTGTCGTAATGCCCGTGCGGCGAGTCCGGGAACACCCTGCCGCCGCCGGCGAAGCGTTGCAGCACCCTCTCATAGGTAGGCCACAGCCGTTGCGGCTTGATGAACGTCTTGTAGTAGAAACCCGGAGGGAGAAAGCGTCCGAGATGGCGATTGATGGACTTCGCATCGAAACGTAGCGAAGGCCAGACGTTCTGGGCGCTGACTTCCATGCCCGCCTCCACGCGCCGGTGGGAGCCGCGGACGTTGGGCTCGTCGCCGACCTGCACCATGCAGCCGGGGTCCAGAAAACTGGCGGTGAGCAACCCGCGCGGGCGATGGTACTTGAAGCTGCGGGAGAAGACCCGCTCACCCGCGGCGGCCAGCGACGAGATGATCGTGTCGCCCCCGAACGCCGGAAACTCTTCGCCGTTCCAGGTGAAAGTGAACCACTGGCCGCGGTCGATAACCTCGCCAGGTTGAGGCCCGAGCCGCATGTCCGCGCCGGTCTTTGTCTTCCCCAATGCCATCACGCCTCCAGGCCCGACGACTGCGCGGCGGGAGGCCGGGAAACCCGCACTTCATTGCTCACCGTGTGCCGCTCGATGGTGAAATACCGCCTACAACCGGCGGGATGGAACCAACTCTCGGTGGCCCATCCCGCCGCGTTGGATCTCATATACAGATAGTCGCGCCACTCCTCGGGGGTGGCCGCGTTCGGGTCGGGGCGGCTGCCCGCCTCACCGACGTAGCGAAACTCCTGAACGTTCCGGGACCCGCACCAGGGGCAGGGAATCAGGATCATGGTCCGCCCTTCTTCGGCGCCATATGCATTCGGAAATCGAGCGACCTAATGTCCAACGGAGGCGGCTCCCTTCTCTCCCACGAACCGGCCTTCGGGGAACCGGGCGAGGTCGAAGGCGGCGATGATCTCCGGCGTCTTTCCGCTGGCGACGAGGTCGGCCATTGCTTCACCGGCGACAGGGCCGGCCTTGAAGCCGTAGGTGCCCCAGCCCACGTCCACGTGGAATCCATCCACGGGCGTTATCCCCATGATCGGGGCGAAGTCCGGCGTCATGTCGCACAATCCGGCCCACTGGCGGAGGAGTCGTAGATTCGCAAGGGACGGCATCAGTTCCAGCACGTGGCCCGCGAGCCCTTCGATGAACTCGAGTGAGCCGCGCGTCGAATAGGAGGTGAACGGGTCCACGCTCGCCCCGAATACAAGCTCGCCTCTGTCCGTCTGGCTCACGTAGACGTGCAGCGTGCCGGACACGACCACGGGGTGCAAGAACGGTTTGACGCGCTCGGTTACGGCGGCCTGCAGCGGGAAGGTGCTTATCGGCATCCGTACCCCGGCCATCTCCGAGATCAGGGACGACCATCCCGCCGTGCAGTTGACCACCACGGGAGCGGCAATGTCGCCCCGGTTGGTTCGCACGCCGCGGACCCGGCCATCCTCCACGTCAACACCTTGCACCTCGGTGTTCTGGTGGATGTGTACGCCGTGGGCGTCGGCGCCGCGGGCATATCCCCACACCACCGCGTCGTGGCGAATGATCCCGCCGGGCGGATGGTAGAGGGCCCCGAGGATCGGGTACCGGGCGTGCTCTGAAACGTCCATGAACGGGACGAGCCGCTTTATCTCCTCCGGGCCGATAACCTCGGAGTCAACGCCTTCGAGTTTGTTGACCTCCGCCCGCCACCGGCTCGTGCGTAGCGCGCCGTCGTTGTGCGCGAGGGTGAGATGACCGCGCTGGGAGAACATCACGTTGAAGTTCAGATCCGCCGCGAGGTTCTCGTAGAGCTTCACCGAGCGGTCGTAGAAACGCACGCCCTCGGGCGTCAGGTAGTTCGAGCGGATGATCGCCGTGTTCCGTCCCGAAGCGCCGCCGCCGATGTAGCCCTTCTCCAGCACGGCCACGTTCGTTATCCCATGATTTGCCGCCAGATAGTATGCCGTCGCCAGCCCGTGAACGCCCCCGCCGACGATCACCACGTCATAGGCCGATCCGAGATCGTGCGATCGCCAGACCCGCGGCCACTCTTCGCCCGAGAGCCCGCGCCGAAGCAGGCTCAGAGCCGAGTACCGGACAGACGGGCGGTAACCGTTTCCCGAGCCGTTGCGGTTAAAGATGCTCATTGCCACATAACCGTGCCGTGGTCGGCGCCCCGTCTGATCTCAGCATGAAATCTCACCTCGATAAACTCCGAATACTTCCCCACGGATGATGGGTTTCGCTGCACTGCTCTTAGCTTTCCCTACCTTCACCCAGGCTCCTTTGCTACGGGGACACTAACCGCCGGCATTATGAAAGTCCAATATATTTTTGACTAATTTATTGATTCGAGTTATAGATAGATCATGGATATACGTCAGTTACGGTACTTCGTCGCGGTTGCCGAAGAGCGACACTTTGGTCGTGCGGCGAAGAGGCTGCACCTGAGCCAGCCGCCGTTGAGCATGCAGATCAAAAACCTCGAGCACGAGCTCGGGGTCGAGCTCTTCGAGCGCAGCACGCGGCGGGTGGCGCTTACGGATGCGGGGCGCATCCTGTTGGAGAGAGCGCGTGGGATCCTGAGCCTGACCGAGGAGGCAGCGGAGGCGGTCAAGGGCGCGGAGGCGGGGTTGGGGGGGCGGCTCGAGGTGGGCTTCATAAGCTCGGCGACCCTGAGCCTTCTTCCGCCTGCCATCCGGCTCTTTCGCGAGCGTTTCAGTGGCGTCGAGCTGGATCTCAAAGAGTTGACCAGCGCGCAGCAGGTAGACGCACTCTATGAGGGTGAGATCCGCCTCGGGTTGGTGCGGCTGCCGCTGCGGGCGCCGGGGATTCAGTTGGAGCCGGTCCTGGAAGAGTCTCTGGTCGTGGCCCTGCCTTCGGGGCATCCGCTGGAGGCGCTCGACCGCGTGCCGGTGGGAGAGATCGTGGACCTGCCCATGATCTTCTTCACGCGACATCTGATCCCCGG
>JBPCLT010000054.1:0-3220 GCA_051003015.1 Rubrobacteraceae bacterium
GACCGGGGAGCCGTCGGGCGCGGTCCCTACCGGCGTGGAGCCATCTCCGGCCGCTGTTCCGCATCCGGCCAGCGCGAGCGCGCACATACATAGAACGGCTGCGAACCTCATTGGGCCTCCTCGGGCCGTGGAGTGGGATGGCTTTTCGGTCGCCTGAATTGTACAGCGGCGCCGGTGTTGTCTCTACTTGCCCCGCACGGGGTTTCACCCTTGCCATTCCCGGAGAGAAAGCGAGAGTAGGGAAAGATAGGAAACCTTCCGCCGGTCCTTTCCGGCGGCCTGGGAGGAGGCGGAATGTTCGGCACGGAGAGACCGTGGCTGAAAGTCTACGAAGGGTGCCTGGAGCCAGAGTCGGAGGTCTTCGGAGGTTCGCTGCATGACCTGGTCCGGGAGTCCGCCGAGCGGCATCGGGGGAAGACCGCGATCACGTTCCACGGGACGGAGTTTACCTTCGAGCGGCTCCAGGCGTTGGTCGAGCAGATGGCTGCTTCGCTGGCGGCGAGCGGGGTTGGGAAGGGGACTCGGGTCGCGCTCATGCTCCCGAATTGCCCGCAGTATGTGATCTCCTTCCTCGCCGCCATGAGGCTCGGGGCTGTCGTCACCCAGATCAACCCAACTTACGTGGAGCGCGAGATCGAACACCTCCTCGAAGACTCCGGCGCCGAAACCATCGTCGTCTACGACGGCGCCTACCCGCGAGTGAAAGCCGTACTGGCCGGCACGAACGTCAAGAACGTGGTCGTTGTCTCTTTTGGAGGAGAGCCGGAGGGTTTGGAGGCGGGACACCGGAGTTTCGGAGACCTCCTCGGGATAGACGCGGAGCCCGCGCCGGAGGTGAGGATAGACCCGGTGGAGGATCTGGCTGTGCTCCAATACACGGGTGGGACGACCGGGGTGTCGAAGGGCGCGATGCTCACGCACCGCAATTTGGCGGCTAACGTGCGCCAGTCGCTCGACATGTTCGTGGACGACCCGGCGGCCTTCGATGGCAATCCCAGGGTGATCGGGGTTCTTCCCTTCTTCCGCATCTACGGCCTGACCTGCGTGATGCTCTTCGGCATAGTCGAGGGCCTGAACCAACTCCTCCTCCCGCGCTTCGATGTGGATGCCGTCCTCGACCTCTTCCTGAACGAGCGCCCCGTGATGTTCTCCGGCGTCCCGACGATGTATATGGCCCTCAACGCGAGCGGCGCGGATCTCCGCAAGCACCGCCTCCACGAGGTCCGCACCTACACTGCCGGCGGGGCCGCGTTGCCGGTCAACCTCAAGCGTTCCTTCGAGGACAAGACCGGACGCCCGCTGTTCGAGGGATATGGTCTCTCCGAGGCTTCGCCCGTTACCCACTTCAACCCGTCCTTCGCGGGCGCGGGCCGCGAAGGGAGCATCGGGGTGCCCATCCCATCCACCGACGCCCGCATCGTGGACGTGGAGACTGGTGAGACGGAGATCCTTGTCGGTGAATCGGGGGAGTTGATCGTCCGCGGCCCGCAGGTGATGAAGGGCTACTGGAACATGCCGGATGAGACTGCGGGTGCGCTCCGGGATGGTTGGCTGTACACTGGCGATATCGCCCGTATGGAAGAGGACGGATACTTTTACATCGTGGACCGGACGAAGGATATGATCGTAGCCTCCGGCTACAACGTGTACCCGCGGGAGATCGAAGATCTCCTCTTCGCGCACGAGGCCGTCGCCGAAGCCGTCGCCATCGGCATTCCCGACGAGTACCGCGGCGAGAGCGTCAAGGCGTTCGTCGTGCGGCGCGAAGACGCCACCGTCACCATGGAGGAGCTACTCGCCTTCTGCCGGGAGCGCCTCGCCCCGTACAAGACCCCGAAATCGCTGGAGTTCCGCGACGAACTGCCAAAGAGCGCCGTCGGCAAACTCCTCCGGCGCGTCCTCGTCGAGGAAGAGAGAGCGGCGACCACCGGGACGGGCACACCACCGTCGCCGAGCTAGGGAAGGAGACGCGCTTTGGATACGCTTGACCTCTTCCGGCTCGATGGCAGGACCGCGATGGTCACCGGCGGCGGGCGGGGCCTCGGACGCTACATGGCCGAAGCTCTCTCCGGTGCCGGAGCGAACGTCGTACTCTGCTCCCGCAAGCGGGAACCACTGGAGGAGGTTCGCCGGGAGATAGAGGCCCGCGGCGGTAAGGCGCTCGTCCTGGAGTGCGACGTGACGGAGCCCGAGAGCGTGGAAGCCGCCGTCTCCGTGGCGGAAGAAACGTTCGGTTCGGTGGACGTGCTTGTCAACAACTCGGGGGCGACGTGGGGCGCTCCGGCGGCCGAGATGCCGGTGGAGAGGTTTGATCAGGTCCTGCGCGTCAACGTGCGGGGGACGTTTCTCATGAGCCAAGCCGTGGGGCGGCGCATGATCGAGGCCGGAAGCGGCGGCAAGATCATCAACATCTCAAGCGTCGCCGGCATCGTCGGCGGCAACCCCGACTACATGCAGACGGTCGGATACAACACCAGCAAGGGCGCCATCATCTCCATGACCCGCGACCTGGCGACGAACTGGGCTCCCCACGGAATCACCGTCAACGCCATCGCCCCGGGCTGGTTTCCGACCCGCATGAGCGGCGCTGTGATCTCGAAGTTCGAGGAACAGATGCTCTCAGACATCCCGCTTCGCCGCTTCGGAAACCCCGAAGACCTGAAAGGCGTCGTGGTGTTCCTCGCCTCGCCCGCGGCCGCCTACATCACCGGCCAGACCATCGTCGTGGACGGCGGCGCGACGGCCTGGTAGCCGCCGCGATTCGTATCTGAAGAAAGCCCTGTCGCGCCAGGAACAAGTCTCCTGGCGCTGCTTTTGGCATGCGATCAGATCCACCGCCAACGTCGCGGCTTTCTCGTTGCATGCCAGTTCATTTGATCTGGCAAAAACTTTGCTTGATACGGCAAAAATTACTCGTTTGGAGGATGTGCCGAACCTCGCCGCCTGCTAGAAAGCCCTGCTTGCAATACGGCTTTCAAGAATGGGGTGATGCCATAGGCATAAGACTGTCTTGACGCAGGGGTTGTCCGGCCAGCGAGACGTGAAGGAGGTAACCGCATGACCGAACAGATGGACGCCAGCCTCGACTTCGAGGCCCTGCGCCACGCTATAGAGGAGAGCGACTTCGAGGCGCTCATCAGCCTCTACGCCGACGATGCTGAGTTGCGTGTCGTCAACAAGAACACCACGCCCAGCTTTCCGTTCGAGCTTCATGGCAAGG
>JBPCLT010000055.1:0-4566 GCA_051003015.1 Rubrobacteraceae bacterium
TCTCTTCGCTCATCGCGACGCTCGGGATGTACTTCTTGCTTGCGGGCCTAAGTGTGACACTGACCGGCGGTTTTCCGGCGACTCCGCCGGACACGAACGCCACGACCCAGGTACTCGGGGAGTACGCCTGGTCAGGGACGATCTGGGCGCTGGTGATCGTGGTTTTCCTCCAGGTGCTGCTCTCGCGCACCCGGTGGGGGCTCCACACTTACGCCACGGGCGGCAACCCGCTTGGTTCGAGGGAGGCGGGTGTGAACGTGGCACGCATCAAGATCGGCAACTTCATCCTCTGCGCCGTACTCGGCGGGTTCGTGGGGATCATCGAGGCGTTCCGCATAAGCTCCATAGACCCGCTCGCCGGCGGACCGCAGCTCGTGCTCCTGTGTATCGCCTCGGCGGTCATCGGGGGGACGGCGCTCCTCGGCGGGGTCGGGACCGCGACCGGCGCGTTCCTTGGGGCGCTGCTCTTGATCATCCTCCAGAACGGCTTCACGCTGCAGGGGATCAGCGCCTACACCTTCAACATCATCCTCGGCATAGCGATCCTCATCGCCATGATCCTCAACGTCTACGTCGCCCGCCTGCGCGGCGCCGGGAGGGTGTGATGGAGAACGGGAACGGTTCGGACTTCCTGCGCGCGGAGGGCGTCGTCAAGAACTTCGGGGCGGTCTCGGTCCTCAAGGGCGTGGACATGCACGTCAGGAAGGGCGAGGTGCTCGGGCTGATCGGGGACAACGGGGCGGGCAAGAGCACGCTGCTCAAGACGATCACCGGCTTCCATCGCCCTGACGGCGGGCGAATCCGGATCGAAGGCCAAGAAGTGAACCTCCGCTCCGTCTCGCAGGCGCGTTCACTTGGCATCCAGACCGTCTACCAGGATCTCGCGCTCGTGAACGAGTTGTCCGTCTTCCACAACATGTTCCTGAACGGCGAGCTGACCGTTGGACCGTTCCTGAACAACCGCGCGATGAAGGAGAAGACGGCCCGCTACCTGGAGGACATGGGCGTCCGCATTCCCTCCATAGACACCGAGGTCGCCCGGCTCTCCGGTGGACAGCGCCAGGCGATAGCCGTGGCACGGGCCGTCTACTCGGACGCGAAGATGCTCCTCTTGGACGAGCCGCTGGCTGCGATGGGGGCGAAAGAGGGGGCGTTGATACTCGACCTGATCCAACGCCTCAAGGAGGAGCGGGGGATACCCATGATCCTGATCGTTCACAACTACGCCCAGGTCTTCGACGTGTGCGACCGCGTGAACCTGCTCCGCAACGGCCGCATCGAGTTCGACAAGCCCGTCGGTGAGACCTCCGTGGAGGAGCTAACCGAAATAGTCGTCTCCGAGTACCGCAAAGCCCGCCAGGGAAACTGAACAAAAGGTCTCCCGCCACCGGCGTCTTGTAGCAAAAGATCATTTGAGGCATAAAAATACTTGAATAGTGGCGGATCGTGGACTATGGTATCCGCTTCCTCTCCAATTCGGGAGAGGATGCATGCGGAAGGAGCCGACCGACGGAGCGAACAAGCTATCTACGAACTCGCACGAAACCTCTCGTGTCCGCTGTATTCTCGCGGACCTGGGAGTCGCAGAGTAGCTAACCCGTCCGGAAACCCGGCCGCGCGCCGACCGGTATTCGGCACAACCTTTCGAAAGGGCGAGATAACCGTGGACGAACATGTCAACGGACAGCCGTCAAAGACGTTCCCGGAAATTCCTGACACGGAGCAATGCCTGCACCGGCTCGTCGAGAAGCAGGCGCGCCGGACGCCGGATGCCCCTGCCGTCGAGGACGAAAGTATCTCCCTCACATATGAGGAGTTAGACCGGAAGGCCGACCTTCTGGCGGCTCACCTCCGCGCTGAGGGCATCGGCCCCGATGAGATCGTGGGCGTCTTCATGGACCCTTGTGCCCTCTACGTCGTGGCGTGCCTGGCGGCCCTGAAGGCCGGCGGCGCGTACCTGCCACTGGAGCTGGCCTACCCTGACACCTTGCTCGCCGAAGTCGCCGATGACGCGGAACTGCGCGTCGTTATCACCCAGGATCACCTGTCCGGACGCCTCCCCGAGGAACAGACTCGCTTCTGCCTGGACGATGGCTGGGAGAATCGAGTCGAAAAGGGCGAGCTGGAGAATGTGGTCGAGCCCACGCAGGATAATTTGGCTTTCGTGGCTTATTCGTCGGGGACGACAGGCAATCCCAAGGGCATCGCCAACCCGCATCGCGCGCCGGTGCGCTCTTATCTGTGGCGCTTTGATATCGTGGACTACGAGCCCGGCGACCGGGCTGGGTGCAACATCTTCTTCGTGTGGGAGGTGTGGCGTCCGCTGCTGCGTGGGGCGACGACCGTCATTATCCCGGACGATGTGATCTACGACCCGGCGGCCCTGATCTCCTTCCTGGAGGAGCGGAAGATTACGGAGGTCATGCTGACTCCCTCACTCCTGGGATCTGTCCTCGACGCCGGAGGCCCGGATATTGGACAGCGTCTCCGGTCGTTGAAGACGCTGATGTTCAACGGCGAGGTCGTCACCCAGAACCTCGCCCGCCGGACTCTGGATCTTCTACCGGACGCGCGCGCGATCAACGTGTACAGCATCAGCGAGACGCACGAGATCGCCGCCGGCGACGTGCGGGACCTGCTGGAGAGCACCTCGGCCACGTACTGTCCCGTGGGGCGGCCCGCGGACCTGGATCGCACCTACGTGCTCGACGAGGATATGAACACCGTCCCGGATGGCGAGAGAGGGGAACTCTACGTCGGGGGAGACTTGCTGGCGCGTGGCTACGTGAAGCTCCCCGAAGTCACGGCGAAGCGTTTTGTCGAAGACCCGTTCTCCCCCGAGGACGGCGCCCGGATGTACCGCACAGGGGATGAGGCGCGGCTTTTGTCCGATGGGAACCTGGAGATCCTGGGCCGCGTGGACTTCATGGCGAAGGTCCGCGGCTACAGCGTACAGTTGGGGGCCGTGGAGGCTGCCATCGAGGAACATCTCGCCGTCTGGGACTGCGTGGTAGTCGCCGATGGCGATGAGGGTGAGGACAAGCGTCTGGTTGCCTATCTGGTCCGTGGTGACGAGGAGGACGAACGTTTCGGCGGCTGGGAGGTGGACCACCGAACGGGGCGTGGAACGGTGATCCGTCGGCGTCTCACGGAGAGCCTGCCACACTACATGATCCCGGCTGTCTACGTCGAGGTGGATTCGCTGCCGCTTCAGGATTCCACCGGCAAAGTGGACCGCGACAACCTCCCGGACCCGCCCGCCCGCGCCGTCCCAGCCTCGCCGGCGGAGTTCACCGAAGCCCTGCCAGCCGACGCTCCCCGCGCCGAGAAGGAGGTCAGGCTCGCCCGGATCTTCGAGTCGGTCCTCCTCCAGGAGGAAGGGGACGTGCGCCGCGACGACGACTTCTTCGATGTCGGTGGGCACTCGCTGGCGGCGGCCGAGCTGGTCGAGGTCGTGGAAGACGCCTTCGGCGCGCGTCTCCCCATACAGACGGTCCTCGACCATCCCACGGTGGCCGGGATGTGCGATCAGATAGAAGCCCTCCAGCGTGGCGAGGTCGCGGGCGAGCGGCAGGCAACGGTGACCGACCTGCGCGCCGGAGCCGTTCTGGAGACGGAGATAAGCCCGCGGGAGACGGATGCCGATGGTCCGGTCGCCTTGCGGGACGCGGAGAACGTGTTCCTGACGGGGGCTACGGGGTTCCTGGGCGCGTTCCTGCTGGATGAGTTGCTTGTGCGGACGAACGCCACGGTCCATTGTCTGGTGCGCCCGCGCAAGGGCTCGTGGCCGATGGACGTCCTCAGGGACAACCTCAAACGGTATGGGATCTGGGGTTCCGAGAATGCGCGACGGATCTTCCCCGTGGTCGGCGACCTCGGCGAGCCATTATTCGGACTGAACGAAGGCGCCTTCGACGAGTTGGCGCGTAAGTCTGATGTGATATTTCACTCCGCCGCGGCGGTGAATCTGGCGTATCCGTACTCCGCGCTCGAAGCGGCCAACGTGGGTGGGACCCGAGAGGCGCTGCGCCTGGCCTGCCGCGACGGGGCGAAGCCGGTCCATTTCGTGTCTTCCAATGGGATCTTCGCCCCGGACACGGGCCTGTGCGAGGAGGACGCCGATCTCGACTCCCTTGCCGAAGCCCGCGAGGACGGCTACGGACAGAGCAAGTGGGTCGCGGAGAAGCTGGTGTGGCAGGCGGCGGAGCGCGGTCTGCCGGTCAGCGTGTACCGGCCCGGCAACATATCGGGCCACAGCGAGAGCGGTACCTCCAACCCCCGCGACCTCACGGGCGCCATCGTCGCCGGTTCCATGCGGCTCGGCCTCGCTCCCGAAGTCGAGGGATGGCGGATGGAGATGACCACCGTGGACTTCGTGGCGCGCGCGATCCGCGCCATCGCCGACCGGCCCGAGGAGTGGGGCCGAGCTTTCCACCTCGCCGACCCCGCCCCGCCGCCCGCTGACGAGGTCTTCTCCTGGCTCGAAGATGCCGGCTACGACCTCGACCGGGTCCCCTATGCGGACTGGCTGGAGGCGGCAAATGGCGCCTCGCAACCGGACGCGGA
>JBPCLT010000056.1:0-9783 GCA_051003015.1 Rubrobacteraceae bacterium
AGACGAGCAGGTAGAGAAGCCACCATCCCTTCCAGTTCCCGGGTTCCTTCTCGGCCGCGCGTCGCTTCGCCAGGAAGCTGGAGGTCAAGGAAGCGACGCCCACCCCAAGTACGGTGGCGACCAGGGAGAAATACAGAAGTTGGACACCCGTCCCCACGACCTCAATGTGAGGGACCATGGCGACCGCGTTCCAGATCATGTTGAAGTCATAATATGGGAAGAAGTTGTCTCTCCACAACTGGATGAAGAGTCCGACGAAGCCCAACGGGTAGAGGGTAACAGCCGGAACCCCAACGTAGAGTAAAGCCACCTCGACGATGTCTTTGACTTTCATGGCGTCCCTTCTTCGAGATCCCCGGGGCCGACCCACCCTGCAGTATAATTTATCTCCCATGGCCCGGTAGATGCCCCGCGGGGCGCGAGCCGCGCTGCAACAGAGGATACGCGGCCACCGGGGAGCGGATCGTGGACGGCTGAGGATGTTTCCGTGTTCGAAGCAAAACGCAACAGCGACCGACCGGGCGATCTCTCCCGGGTCCTGCCCCCCGGACCCAGGGGCCGTCCCCTAACCGGCAACCTTCTCGACTACACGCGGGACCATCTCGGTTTCCTGACCCGCTGCGCGGGAGAGTACGGCGACGTCGTGGGTCTGCGCTTCCTCAACGTGCCCGTCTACCTCCTGAACCACCCGGACCACATCGAGTACGTGCTGGTCCGAAACAACCGCAACTTCATAAAGAGCAGGGGCGAGCGCATCAGCCTCGGCTTTCTGGGAAACGGGCTCCTGACCAGCGAGGGCTCCTTTTGGCGACGCCAGCGGCGACTCGCCCAGCCAGCCTTTCACCGGGAGCGCATCGCCGCTTACGGCGAGGTGATGGTGGAGTGCGGCGAGCGGGTGGTCGCCGGCTGGCGAGACGACGAGGTCCGCGACGTACACGACGATATGGGGCGTCTCACCCTGGAGATCGTGGCGAGGACCCTCTTCGGCTTCCCCCTGGGACCTGCCGAGTTCGAGGAGGTCGGCGATGCGCTCGCGACCATCTCGCAGCGGTTCACGGGGCGGGGCGGTGTCTTCTTCCAGGTCCCCGAGAAGGTCCCCACCCCCGGCAACCTGCGCTTCCGGCGAGCCGTTCGGAGGCTGGACACCCTTATATACAGGATCATCCACGACCCCCGCGCGAGCGGCGAGGACGCGGGCGATCTGCTCTCGATGCTGCTGGCGATTCGGGACGAGGAGACCGGCGAAGGCATGACCGACCGGCAGATCAGGGACGAGGCGATGACCGTCTTTCTGGCCGGCCACGAGACGACCGCCAACGCCCTCTCGTGGACCTGGCACCTGCTCGCCGGACACCCGGAGGTCGAGAGCAGACTGCAAGAGGAGCTGCGCGAAGTCCTCGTGGGCCGACCTCCCACCGTCGAAGACCTGCCGCGGCTGCGCTACACCGACATGGTGGTCAAAGAGTCCATGCGGCTCTACCCGCCCGCCTGGGCCTTTGGGCGGGAGGCGCTCGCGGATTGCGAGATCGGGGGCTACCACGTCCCAGCCGGGACGCAGCTCATCATGAGCCAGTGGGTCATGCACCGCGACTCGCGCTACTACAACGAACCGGGCAAGTTCCGCCCGGAGCGATGGGGAGACGGCTCGACCGAGGGGTTCCCCAAGTACGCCTACTTCCCCTTCGGCGGCGGCCCCAGGCTCTGCATCGGCCAGTCGTTCGCGAAGATGGAAGCGGTCCTGTTGCTCGCGACGATAGCGCAGCAGTTCCGGCTCCGCTCCGCGCCGGGAGAGCGGATCTCGCCGCAACCGTCTATCACGCTGAGGCCCAAGAACGGGATGAGGATGGTCCTCGAGAAGCGGTAGAACTCGACCGCGTAACGCAACTTGCCGGGACCCGGCGCGGTCTCTTACTTGTGGGGCTCCGGTGACGCCGTGCGGTTGCGCAGCAGCATGCCACGCCCGGCGAGGATAGCCGCCGCCGCGAGGATGGCGACCGCTCCGGAGGCCAACCAGGCCGTCGCGAAAGAGGTTTCTTCCACCAGGAGGCCGAAGGCGAGCGGCCCCACGGCGGCCCCGCTCGAGGCGCCGGTCTGGGTGATGCCGGTCGCGGCAGCGGGCGCCCCCGGGTTGCTCTTGACGACGGCGAAGTTGAAGAGGCCAGGCCAACCCCAGCCGGCGGCGAAGGCGATGGTCACCCCGACAACCAGCAGAGGGACCGAGCCGCTCGCGAGCAGGACGAACCCGACGGTCCCGACCCCGAGCATCCCGGCGACGAGGCGCAGACGCCCGCTGTTCAGCCTGTCGGCGAGGTGGCCGAAAACGACGCGGACGCCGATGCCGGCGGCGCTCCCCAGGGCCAGGAGCAGGCCGGCCGCGCCCACCCCGATGCCCGCGGCGACCGCCGACTCGACGACGAAAGCGCCGAGAGGGTTGGCCGCCGCCGACCCGAGCCCGATGCCCAAAGCCAGCAGGACGAGAGGTGCGAGGGACACATCCCCGGCGCGGGCCTCCTTGACGCGACGCGTCGTGACTTCCTTCTCGCCCTTCGGCACAAGGAGGGCCACGCAGAGCGCGAGCGCCGCGCCACCGGCGAAGGCCCAGCGCCAGCCGACGGTCGTGGCGACCAGGGGGACGGCGAGGCCCGCGAGCAAGGTCGCCGCCGGTATGGCGGCCTGTTTGACGCCGAAGGCCAGCCCCTGGCGGTTCTGCGGAACCTCGCGAGCGAGCAAGAGGTGGGTCGCGGGGTGCGAGATCGCGTTCCCCAGGCCCCCGAGAACCAGGCAGGCGCAGAGCCACCACCACGAGCTCGCGAGCACAGAGACGGCGAGAAGCGAGGCCGCGCTCGCCGCGGCGGCGAGGCGCATCCCCAACGAAGACCCCAAGCGCTCGACCACGCGCCCAGAGACGACCGAGGCGAGCGCGGAAGCGGCGAAGAACACCGCGACCGCGAATCCCAGGGCGCCCTCGCCGAAGCCGAGCTCGCCCCGGATCTGGACGGCGAGCCCGCCCGTGAGGAAGCCGGGGAGCACCCCCGCGGTCGCGACCGCGACGGCGAGGAGCACGGCGGACCGGCCCGATCCCCGGTTCTCTGCCGACCCGTACGCCGCTAGACGATGCCTCCGCCGACCCCGACACATAGTTTGCAAAACAGCATCCACGACGGACGAGAGAAGAAGCATTGCGAAGATCATACCACGCTCGCTACCGGCCTCCCGCGCCGCTCCGACGGACCTCATTCGGGTAGCATCTCGCCGCGTAGGGCACGCCAAAGGGCCGAAAGCGGCGGTTCGGTCGGGCAGAGTTGTTGCGGGCCGTCCGGCTTTAGTGGCGGCTAGCTGCCGCTAGCGGTAGACACCGTTGTGACCCAGGCTGAAGCGTCCGGGGTTGGGGAAGTAGGCGAGCCCGTGCGGCTGGGCGCCGGTGTAGATCGTGCTCAACAGCTCCCCGTTCTTGGTGTCGATCACGTAGACCGCCCCGTCGTAGCGCCCGGAGACCCACAGCTGGCGGCCGTCGGGCGAGAGCTGGAACATGTCCGGAGTGCCGCCGGTGACCCACTTGTCGGTAACCTTGCGCGTCTCGAAGTCTATGACGGAGACGGTGCCTTCGAGACGGTTGCTTACGTAAAGAGATTTCGTGTCCCGGGAGACCTGCAGCCCGTGCGCCCCTTCGCCGGTGGGTATGAAGTCGATCTCCTTCATCTCTTCCGGCTCGATGACGTGTACGCCCATGGTGCCCTGGTCGGCGACGTAGAAGACCTCACCGTCGGGTGACAGCTTTATGTCGATTGGCAGCGCGCCGACCTCGACGAAGTCGACGAGCTCCATCTTCTCCACGTCCACCTTGGAGACGGCGCCGCTCCACTCGCTGCTGGCGAGGAAGTAGTCGCCGTCCTTGGAGAAGTCGAGGTGGTCGACGCCCGGCCAGGGGATGTAAACGCTCCCCTGCAGCTCCCACGTCTCGGTGTCGCGGAACTCGAGAGTCTGGAGACGCTCTACCACCACGATGGCCGTCTCCCCGTCCGGAGTGTAGTAGAAGTTGTAGGGGAAGGGGGCGGAGACCGTGTCCGACGGGCGCCCAGTCTCCGGGTCGATCACCGTGAACGTGCTCGATTCCTCGTTGTTGACGAGTAGCTGGCTCATGTCCCATGAAGGGGTAATGTGATACGGAAGTTGCTCCACCTGGTAACTGTCCACGACCTGGAAGGTAGCAGGGTCGATGACGGTGATAGAGTTCTCCACGACGTTCGGCACGTAGACCAGCTCGGGGAGGCCGGCCAACGACTCCTTGACCTCGCTGGTCATCGTCGCGGCGTAGACGTTCTCCTCCTCTTCCGCCGGCTGCTCCTCGGCAGCGGCGTCTTCCGCCCCTTCCTCCTGGGCCTCGTCCTCTTCGCCGGCGGCCTGCTCCTCCACGGACTCCGGCTCCTCGGGGGCGACCTGCTCCTCTTCCCCCTGCCGGGTGAGGTCGGTGACCTGGGCGACCAGGTCGTTCCCGTATGAGGTGTGCTCCAAGAAGAGGTAGGCGGTGAGCAGTGCCATGAGGATGACGAAGATCACACGACTCCTCCACCTCTGCCAGCCCTCCTTGGACTTCTCCTTCCGGTAGGCCTTCCTGGAGGGCTTCTCGTCCCCCTCGACGTAGTCGTCTTCGCGGAGATGCTCCCGCTCCGCCGAGTACTCTTTTGCTCTCTCGCGCTCGAGTTCTCGCATCAGGCAGACTCCATCCTTCTCTCAGCGCAGGACTCTACCACCGGTCCTCCGGGCGCGCTCCCGCTCACCCGACTCGGCAGTTCGTTCTCTTGCCTGGCGACAAAAACGCGGATCGCCCCCCTCAAGTCTTATTAACGTCGAATCTCCGACAAATCCCCCGAGACGCAGCACTCCCCCCTGGGAGCCTCTAACCTCGTAAGGGATTTGTCTTCGGCCTAACAACGATATAGCTTATCTTACTTCCGTCTCGTTGACCACCACGAAGGGACGCATTGAACTACATGCTGCGACCCCCCGCGGAGGACCCACAAGACCATGCGGTCCAGCCCCGCAAACGGATAATAACACGATCCCAACCGTTCCTTTATAGGGCCCTCACCATGCCCCCGTCGACCAGGAAAGCCTGTCCGGTTACGTAGCTGTTGAGGGGAGTTCAGATGTACAAAACGCGCCACTGACCTCCAAAAACCCTCCGGGGCAGGCGTGGCCTCTAGTCTGAGCATCCCGTACAGCCTGTTTCTCTCCTCGCCAGAAAGATCGTTCAGCGCGTCCGGCACCATCTGCGCGTAGGATTCTAGAAGGATGTCCCGGTCTTGCTCCAGTTCCTCGACGCGCTCCTTGCGCGCCAGCAGGTGCTCCAACTCCGCTTGTGCAACCCGGCGTGTAGGCTCAAGCTCTCTGAGCTTGGCGCCGAGCTCGGTGAGAGTCATATGGCCGGCCGCTTGCTGGTCCTGGTAGGCTGCTCTCAAGCGGTCGCTTTCGGCCATCGAATCTGCCAAGGCCCTCTCCTCCCGCTCCGGATCACCGGCGCGCCCTCGCGTCCGCTCCTCTTATATGAGTCTGTTCATCCCGGCCCTGATCCTTTCAGGATCTTTCAGTAGGCCGGAGACCAACTCCCACACCTGCGCCTCGACCTCAAGAGCCGATAAGGATTTTTGCTCACATCCGCCCATCTTGCGCAGTTTCCTGCGCCGGTTGCAGGTGTAGTAATAGTAGGTGATATCGCCACCCCTCGGTTTCGTGGTCTGGGTGCTCATCTTCCCGTCGCAGGAGCATCTCAGGAGACCGCGCAACTCCCACTCCCGCGCCAAATACTTTCTCTCGGTGCCCTTGCTGGCCGCGAGTGTGGCGCGGGCCGTCTCCACCAACGCGCGCGGCAGATAGGCCGGGACGGGTACGGCTATCTGCTGCTCTCTTGGCCTGGGCCTGCGTATCTCGCGTTTCATATAACGCTTGCCACCGTTACCGTCCGGCTCGGAGATGGTCTTCGCCGTGACCTCGTGACGCCCGAACCACCACAGTGCGTAGCTTTGCGCGGGGTCCAGCTTCGCTGCTACCTCCGGGCTCACCAAGTCTCCGATCTCGTCGTGGGCGTAGGGTAGGTAGATATCGTTGTCCACTATGCGGCGGATCACCTGACGCTGCCACATGTCCTTGCCCGTTGGCGAGGGCACGCCCTCCGCGTAGAGCCGCGTCTGGATGGAGCCGGGCTTCAACCCCGAAACTGCCATCCGAAAGACCTTCTCGACCACCAGCATCTCTGGCTCGTACACGACGAGCCCGTCTTGGGTGGCGTTGTAGCGAAAGCCGTACGGCGGCTTCGGGCCCCGGAGGATACGCCCCTCACGTACCTTCCTGAGCTTGCCCCGGCTTGTCGCTCGGGCGATGCTCGCCCGCTGGTACTTGGCTAGCTGGTCGAGGACGCCGTCTGCGAGCTCCCCCTCCGGGCTGTCATCTCCTCGGTCGCCCAGGGCACGGATCGCGGTCCCGTGCTCCTCGAACTCTTTCCTCAAGAGGTAGTGGTAGGCGGGCTCCCGAGCGAAGCGGTCGCGGTCCTGAGCGAGCACCACCGATACCCCGCCAGCGGCTACGAGATCCCGAACGCGGTCCATGCCCGGCCGCTCCAGGCTTGCTCCGCTCTGACCCCGGTCGAAGACCTCGTCTAGGACCTCGTACCCCTCACGGGCGGCGTACTCCCGGAGGGCTTCCATCTGCTGCGCCAAGGAGTAGCCGCTCCTGGCTTGCTCATCGGTAGACACGCGGGCGTACAGGACGGCTCGCTTGGGGCCGTGGCCGTTCGTACTAGGCATGGCCCTAGTCCCCGCTCACGAGCTCGGTGGGTTCCACGCCGAGAGCGCGCGCGAGCTTGGTAAGCGTAGGTGGGTGAAACTTCTCGTTCTTCTCGCGGGTCTCCAGGAGCCATATCGTGCTCGTGCTCACGCCGGACTCTTGTGATAGGGTGCGTTGAGTCTTGCCCTGTAGCGTCCTTATCCTCTTCAGTTTCTTGCCGTCCAAGTACACCGTGGCCAGCATACGCGTGTCCTCCCCGTGTTCGGGTTTATTGAAGTCAATATAACATAAAATCGAGTCAAAATTGTTGACTTTAGGTACAAAACTGCTAGAATAAGGGTGTCCAAAAAAGATGGCCCCGCAGGTGTTGGTAGCACCCCGAGGCCCGGCCACAAGGAGACGCTTGTGACGGAACAGAGTCTAGCGCACCCGGTACCCGAAGAAACCCGCGAACGCGGACAGTGCTCCGGATGCGGCACTAGGGCAAAGGCACTCACCGCGCCCCGCCCCAACGTAGGGCATGGCTACACGGGCCCGATGTACTGCCTGCCGTGCAACCCTCGCTTCTTCGCGGTGGATATGCACTTCTCTTGCCTGGAGCGGATGGATGCTTAAGGCGATACTGGCGGGTCTGCTCTTCGCGGCGCCGCCCTACTTTCTGCTCTTCGTCTGGCCCGGCTGATAGCCCGTGTCTGCGACGTCAAGGGCGCGGGGACCACCAGGGCCGACGACCTACCTGCTAATTTGCTGCTAACGACGCCAGGATTAGGCGGAAACGGAACAGGAGAAGCATGTTGAGTGAAGAGACGAAGAACGTAACGGAGAGGGCCCTGGGCATCGCCCGGGGCTTCGCCGGCGGTGAGGACTGCGTGGTCAGTCACCCCGACGCCGGCGGCCCTTGCGGGCAGCCCGGGACCGGACTGGTCTGGGAGCTGCCGTTTTGTGAGGTACACGGTGCCGAGGCTGAAGCGGCGGCCAGAGAGGAGCTTAGCGAGGATGTCGAGATGACGCTTCAGGGCCTCGCGGGCGCGGAGAAAGCGCGGCCTGAGTCCAACCGGGTTCTGGTGCATATCCTGAAGCAAGCCGGGACACCCGCTAACGACGCCCATGCCGGACACACCCGCGACCACGACGAGGCGCTGTACCTCGCTTATCCGCTCATTGAGGACCGTGCGGACCAGACGGTGACGTCCTTCGACTACGAGGCCGAATACTCGGGCGATGGACCGATGGATTGGTGGGCGGAGACGCGGTACCTCCTCTGCCGGTTCATGCGCGAGGCCCAGGGCAAGGGCTTCTCCGAGCTGGTGCGGGAACTCGAACCGTTGAGGGAACGGGCGTCCGCTCAACTGGTCCAGGCCGAAGACGACTACGAGCGGAGGTACGTCACACCACATCGGGCAGCGCGTGAGGCGGCGCAGAGCTAGCGCGACTGAGGCAACATCGGGCCGGGGTCTCGCTTCGCGCAGGGCTCCGACCCTTCTCGTTTAGCGAGCCTCCGTAGCAGGTAAGTATCTATTGCGGCGATGATCTCCTGGTCTTCGCCAGAAAACGGGGCGGGAAGGAGGCACATTGTGGATAGCAGCTCCCACCCATCGGTGGAGGAGATTAAACAAGCGGTTCAGTCCAAAGGCGGGACCATCACTTGCGTCCTGTGTGGCCGCGAAGAATACACGGTCGCGGAGGTAGATGTCCTGTCTGGACAACGGAGGTATGGAGCCCAGCGGCTGCATCGTATACAACTGGTGTGCGAGAACTGCGGCTGGGTCGTGAACCTCGACCTCACCAAACTCCAGGACGAAGGCGAGGGATCCTAGCAACCGAACCGACAGGGGAAGGGCCGGGGTCCCTATCGGGGCTCCGGCCTTCATTTCGAGCGGTTTGGAGAGGTCCGGCGTATCCGCCAGACCGCAAAACCCACGAATAGCAAGAGCAGGACAACCACTCCTCCTATTACCAATGCTTGCACAAGTGGTCCCGCCGGCTCTCCCTGTCCGCTAGGAATCCTTAGTAAGCCAGTGGGTATGTCCAAGAAGCTCCACCTCCCTTCCGAGGCGCCTGGCTTCCATTGCCGTATTTATTTACCCACCGAGAGTCCGTAACACTCTAGACTGTCAGAAGGGCAGGGGTCCTAGCTTCGCTGTAGCGTTCGCAGAGCTCCAGCTTTTAAAGGTTCACGAGGTTTTGGCCGATAACTATATCGACGGACGCAGCCCGAACCAGCTTCTATCCTGTAGATGGACGCCTCATCCATCGCGATGCACGTCCTCGAAAGGAGCGAAACCCTCTGGGACAGTTGTCTGTCAGGCCGGGGGCCTTCGGGGCTCCGGTCCTTTAGGGCTGGTGGTTTCGTCGTTTGGGGGTATAGTTGCGTCATTACACCGGGCTGGATTCCCCCCTCCTGAAGGCAATCCGGCCCGGCAGTTTCATTCATCCCCGTTCGCTAGTCAACCCAACCGCCGGGCTCTGACCCTGATGTTTGAGATTCCCCGAGCTAGGGAACACACGATGCATCGGGCCTGGCGGCCCGCAGAGGTTGCTAATCCTTTGTGGAAACCCCCCTCCAAAGTCGCCAGGCCTCTCTCATGTGGGCCGGGGTCCTATTGATAGGATCCCGGCCCTTTCTGTCACAAGCCGCCGTTCCGGTGAGATGATCGGGGGTGCGGCTGGTTTCGCTCTATGGCATCCTTATAGGTGGGAAAGCGAGCGAGGGAAAGGGGTTTGTTTCGTGGAAGCACCAACTGGCGGTATTCAGGGCAAGAATTTGGGCTCCCCTGATGAAGTGCGCTCGTTCGACAAGGGGAAGATGGATGTCGTCACCCTCGACAACGTCACCGTCGGACTGGCCACATTCGAGCCGGGGTGGCAGTGGTCCTAGTGCGTGAAGCCGATTGCGGGCACCGATAGCTGTCAGGTTCCGCACGTCGGGTACGTGCTCTCGGGGCGGATAAAGGTCGTCATGGACGACGGCTCAGAGGAGGAGTTTGGCCCCGACGATGCCGT
>JBPCLT010000057.1:0-9155 GCA_051003015.1 Rubrobacteraceae bacterium
GTGGCGCTCGGGACCGGCGGCAGGACCACCGGCGCGGGCGGCGCCGTCGAGAGCATCGGCTCGCAGCCCTTTGGCCGGGCGATGCTCGTCCTGCTGGCCGCCGGGCTCCTGGGTTACGCCCTGTGGAAGCTCGTGCAAGGCATCATGGACCCAGATGGCAAGGGCTCCGGGGTCTCCGGGATAGCGCGCCGCATCGGCTATGGGGGGAGCGCCGTGATCCACATCGGCCTCGCCTTCAGCGCCCTGGAGGAGCTTTTCGGACCCGAGGGGCAGAGCGCCTCCCTCGACGCATGGACGGCCCAACTGATGTCCCAACCTTTCGGGCGGTGGCTGGTGGCGCTTGTGGGTCTGGTGGTGCTCGGCATCGGGATCTACCAGCTCTACGCGGGCCTCACGGCCCGCTTCCGCGAAGACCTCAAGACGTACCAGATGGGCGACGCCGGGCGGTGGGCCATGCTCACGGGCCGCGTCGGGACCGCGGCCCGCGCCATCGTCATCCTGGTGGCCGGGTCCTTCGTCCTCCTGGCAGCCTACCGGGCGGATCCCAGCGAGACCCGCGGCCTCGGCGACACCCTGCAGACGATCATCCACCAACCGTTCGGCCCCTACTCCCTGGGCATCATCGCGGTGGGGCTCGTCATCTACGGGGTCTTCATGTTCGTCGTGGCCCGCTACCGTCACGTCGAGACTACCTGACCCGTGACCGTGATCCCCGGCAAGCTGAAGCCAGGCGATGAGATACGGGTCATCTCCCCCGCAACGAGCCTCGCGTTCATCCCCCGGGATCAGAGACAGACCGCCGAAGAACGCCTCACCGGGCTGGGACTGAAGGTCACGTATTCGCGGAACGGAGAAACCCTCGACCAGTTCGACTCCGCCCCGGCCGCAGACCGAGTAGCGGACCTCCACGAGGCTTTCCAGGACCCGAACGTCAGGGGGATGCTCACCACTTTAGGCGGCTACAACAGCAACCAGCTATTGAGTCACCTGGACTACGAAATGATGCGGGAGAACCCCAAGATCCTCTGCGGATTCTCCGACATCACGGCGCTGGCGACGGCCATCCACGCGAAGACCGGCCTCGTCACCTACTCCGGGCCGCACTTCTCCACGTTCGCCATGAAGCGCGGCATCGAGTACACGTTGGAGTATTTCGAGCGGTGCCTGATGCGCGAGGGACCGTTCGAGGCCGAGCCCGCCGGCCACTGGAGCGACGACGCCTGGTACGCCGGCCAGGAAGACCGCGACTTCGTTCCGAACCCTGGCTACCGGATCATCCACGAAGGCGAGGCCGAAGGAAAGTTGCTCGGTGGGCATCTCGGGACCTTGCTCCTGCTGTGCGGCACCTCTTATATGCCAAACCTCGAAGGCGCGATCCTGCTGCTTGAGTGCGACGAAGAAACGAAACCGTACCACTTCGACCGGGAGCTACAATCGCTCGCCCATCAGCCGGGTTTCGAGGACGTGAGAGGAATCGTGTTCGGCAAGTTCCAGAGAGCTTCCGAGATGGACGACGATACACTCGCGGCCATCGTTGAGAGCAAACCCGAACTCGCCGGGATACCTGTCGTCGCCGGCGCCAGCTTCGGGCACACGACGCCCCAGTTCGCCTTCCCGATAGGCGGACGCGGCAGTCTGTACACAGCGGACAGGATGGTCAGGTTCGTGATCGAAGCTCATTGACAGCGGCATGCGGGATGATTGATCCCTCCGCATGCCGGGCTACAGGTTTTAGGTTTCAGGTGTCAGGGCAGCTTTGGGCATGGGCCGTGATCCTCGACCCGGCCCTCCCCGGCGCGGTGGCTCCACCTCTATACAGCGGGTTGCGAAATCCGGGTGAAGGGTTCATCGCTCACGGGTTCGGGAATCGGAAGTGATGGAGCGGGCTCCGCATGCCTATCAGAAAATCGTAGCGGGCCGCTGACCGCCGAGAGCTTCACGCGCCGCCCGAACCACCCGACCCAGATACCCGTCGTCGTTGGGCACGAAGTCCGCGAGGCTCACCCGTATGCTGGATGACCGGCCATGTTTCCATTCCTCCGCGAGTACGGTTTCCCCAGCACCGAGTCTCTCCGCGTCTTCGAGCGGGATGCGAAGCGCCGCCTCGACCTCGTCTTCTTGGAGCCGCAAGTCTTGCGGTAGCGTGGAGTCGAGGAGTAGGAAGACTTCGTGGAACTCGCGGTCGCGGCCGCCCGGTATCTCCTGCTCTATACGCCGAGTCCCCAGTGGGATGAGCCTCTCCGGCCCGGCCTCGATCCCCAACTCCTCCTCCAGCTCCCGGAGACCGTCCATGATCCCCTCCCCGGCGCGCAAGTGCCCGGCGGCGGTGACATCGAGGTATCCGGGCCAGGTATCCTTCTCCGGGGCGCGCCGCTGAACGAGGAGACACGCTCCGCCAGGGTCAACGACCCAGCAATGGAAGCACCGGTGCCAGAGCCCCAGCCGATGCGCCTCACTCTTCCACGCGACCTCGCCGGTCAACTCTCCCGAAGCGTCCAGAACGTCAATGTATTCATCCATGCCCCGGAATGTAGCATTTCAGACGGAAAAACCATTAAGCTGACGCCTGATACCTGAAACCGCCGACCAGAGGGAGGCAAAATGCCCACCGTAGTGATCGGAAGCTACTTCGAGGAAGAGCATATAAGCCGCATCCGGGAGGTGGATGGGAGACTGAACGTCCTGTACAGGGAGGATCTGGTCCCGCCGCCGCGATGGCCGGGAGATCACAACGGCCCGGAGGATTGGGAACGCTCCTCACGGGAAAACGAGGAGTTCCTCGTCATGCTCGCGGAGGCCGAGGTGCTCTATGACTTCCCACGGGGGCACGTACGAGACCTCACGGAGGCCGCCCCGAAGCTCCGCTGGCTACAGGCAAGCATGGCCGGCGCCGGGGAGGTGGCCCAAAAGGCCGGGCTGTTAGAGACGGACGTGGTGGTCACGACCGCGAGCGGCATCTACTCCAACCCGCTCGCCGAGTTCGCCCTGATGGCGATGCTCCAACACGCCAAGAAGCTAGACCGGCTGCGCCGCGAGAAGTCAGAAAAAGTCTGGCGCCAGGACTTCGTGGGCGTCCTGGAGGGCAAGACGCTCTGCATCGTCGGGATGGGAAACATCGGACGCGCCATAGCGAAAAGGGCGCGTCCATTCGGGATGCGCGTCGTCGGGGTGAAGCGGACGGTGCGCGATGACGACCCCGCGCTCGACTATGCAGACGAGTTGCGGACCACGCCGGACCTGCGGGACTCAGTGGCGGAGGCCGATTACGTCGCCGTCGCGCTGCCTGGCACGCCCGAGACCCGCCATCTGGTGGATGCGGCGGTCATGGAGGCCATGAAACCGGGGGCTTACTTCGTGAACGTCGGGCGGGGGGCGGCGGTGGAGGAGGGGGCTTTGATCCAAGCTCTCCAGAGCGGCCATCTCTCGGGGGCGGGGCTGGACGTGTTCGAGGTCGAGCCGCTCCCGGAAGATAGTCCTTTATGGGACATGGAGAACGTCATCATAAGTCCGCACGCCACGGACATGGTCCCGGAGCTCATCAACCCCCTCCAGACGGACCTCTTTTGCGAGAACCTCAGACGATATCTGAACGATGAAGAGCTGATCAACGTCCTGGACAAGCAGTTGCTCTATTGAGAGGCGTCGGCATCTGACAGGACGGAGCGCTCCATCCTGTTTGTCCTGGCGCGGCGGATGGTATATTTGATCCATCGCATGGACTTGAGCGAGACATCGAGTACCAGCGCGTCTCCCGCCGGGGGACGCGCCCATAATCCACTTTCCGAGGAGTCACCCTGGATATAGCTGCCGCTGGCCTGCCTGCCCTGAAGATCTTCGTCGCCCTGTTGCTGGTCGCTTTGAATGGCCTGTTCGTCGCGGCTGAGTTCGCGTTCGTCAGGATCAGGGCCACCCAGATAGACCAGCTCGTGCGGGACAGCAGGCCCTCGGCCGGGCTGGTACAGGCCGCCAGGGAGAAACTCGACCAGTACCTCGCGGTGTGCCAGCTTGGGATCACGATCTGCTCCCTGGGCATCGGCGCGCTGGCGGAGCCTGCAATCGCCAACCTCATAGATCCCTTGATAGCCGCCCTGGGACTGCCAGAGGGCCTGGTCCACCCCATAGCCATAGCCATAGCCCTGTTCATCGCCTCTTTCATGCACGTAGTCTTCGGAGAACTGGCGCCGAAGACTTTCGCCATCCAGAGGGCTGAGGGGACCGCGCTCTTCGTCGCGTGGTTCATGCGCTTTTTCTACTACATGCTCCTGCCGCTGACCGCGCTGTTCAACGGCACGGCCAACGCCATCACCGGCGCTTTAGGAGTGCCGCCGGCCTCCGAGAGTGACGAGACGCACACTGAGGAGGAGATCCGCCAGCTCATCGCCCAATCCACCCGGCACGGCGTCCTGGAGGAGGATGAGCAGAGCAGGATCTCGGGCGTCTTCAGCCTGGGGGATACGATAGCCCGTGAGATCATGGTCCCGAGGCCCGACGTGGTCGCGCTCTCGGCGGAGACGAAGCTGGAGGACCTGGTCTCGGTGGCGGCGGCCGGACGCTATACCCGCTACCCCATCCACGAAGGCGACGCCGCCGACCGGATCATCGGCGCGGTCCACGTAAAGGACGTGCTGCGATCCATCAAGGCCGGGGGAGGCATGGAGGCGAACGTCGCGGCCCGCGACATCATGCGCGAAGTCCTCATAGTGCCTGAGAACAGGCCCATCGAGAACATCCTGGAGGACTTCCAGAGACAGGAGCTCCAAATGGCGATAGTCATAGACGAGTGGGGCTCCTTCGAAGGTCTGTTCACCATCGAGGACATCGTCGAGGAGATAGTCGGTGAGATCCGGGACGAATTCGACGAAGAGGAACCGGGCGTGAACCAGCTCGAAGACGGCTCCTACTCCGTGGACGGGCGCGTCCCCATAGGCGTCGTCAACGACTCCCTCGGCTCGGGCCTTCAGAGCGAGGACTTCGACACCATAGGCGGCCTCGTCCTCGGCCAACTCGGCCGCGCCCCCGAGACCGGCGACGAGGTATCCCTGGACGGCCATACCCTGCGCGTCGAAGAGACCGACGGCCCCCGCGTGGCGCGGGTCGTGATCCGGACGAACTCGCAGGCCGAAGAAGAATCCGAGGACTAAAGCCGTTTGCAAAGAAGTTGAACTTCACTGCAAACGCGATCAGCGGTCAGCCGTCAGCAAGATCAAAAAGCTGATAGCGCGGTTTGCGGAAACATTGAGCTTCCGCAAACCGCTTTAGCCGCGAGCCCTCCACCGGCGCCAGACCAGGAAGAGCACGCCCGCAAGGAGGGAGATCAGGACCGCCCATTCCACGACCGGCATGTACCGCTCCACCATCTCCCACCTGGCCCCGAGCGCCCATCCGAGGGTGATGAACGCCCCGTTCCACAAGACGCCGCCGAGCACGGTGAAGCCCAGGAAGCGACCTAAGAGGGGCATCCGCTTCATGCCGGCGGGGACGGAGATCAAAGCTCCCACGTTCGGCGTGACCTGCCCGATCAGGACAGCCATCCCGCCGTGCCGCTCGAAGAATTTCCCCACCCGGTCCAGATCGGAGACCGTCACGATCCTGAACCGCTCGACCCTTTTCACCAGCCTCCTCAGACGCTCCTCCCCAATGCGAAGCCCCACATAGTACAGCAGCAGAGAGGCCGACACCGACCCCGCCGTTGCCGCCAGCAACACCAGCGGGAAGGAGAATCGTCCCCGCCCGACCAGAAAGCCGGCAAAAGGAAGGACGAGCTCCGTGTACACCGGCAGGAACAGGTTCGAGAGCGCCACCAGCACCACCAGACCAACGTACCCGAAAGAGTGGATGACCTCCGTGACCCACCGGGCTACATCTCCGACCGCGTGTCCCATGCCGCCATTCTAACCGCGCCGCCCTCTCTTCCGAAGGCCCCGGCGGCAAGCCTCTACTACTGCGCGAAGAAGACGTAGATGGCGACGACCATGACGGTCATGACGATACAGAGTATGAGTAGTTCACGCACAGCTCTCCTTTATGACCTCATGGCCGCACCGGGTCGTGTTCTTGCAGGGCGTACAGCCTGGCGTAGAGGCCGCCGGAGGAGACCAGTTCCTCGTGCGGCCCGGACTCGGCGACCCGGCCTTCGTCGAAGACGAGGATGCGCTCCACGTTCCTGACCAGCCTCAACTCGTGGGCTATGACGAACGTGGTGCGTCCCTCGGTGAGCGCGCGCCAGCTCTCCTCCACGGCTCCGGCAACCTCGGCGTCGAGGCCGGACTGGGGCTCGTCCAGGATCAGGACCGGACTCTCCCTGAGCATCGCCCGCGCTATGGAGATACGTTGTCTCTGGCCTCCGCTCAAGCTCTCGCCCCGCTCGGAGAGTAGTTCGTCATAGCCTTCCGGTAGACCCCGGATAAAGCTATCCGCGCCCGCGAGATCCGCCGCGTGTTCGATCTCCTCCCGCGTGGCGCCGGGCAGCCCGTATGAGATGTTCTCCGCCACCGTCGCCCGGAAGAGCATCGGCTCCTGCGGCACGAACGTCACCGAGTCCCGCAAGGATTTGAGGGTGAAGTCCTTGATGTCCTCGCCGTCTATCAGGACGCGGCCCGCTCTTGGATCGTAGAGGCGGGCGATGAGGCTGGTGACGGTGGTCTTTCCGGCCCCGCTGACGCCGACGAGGGCGACCCGGCTGCCGGGCTCCACGTCGAAGCTGACATCGCGCAGCACGTCCCCGGCCTCGCCGCCGTAGGCGAAGCTCACGCCCTCGAAGGTCACCCGGCCCGTGAAACGGGGCGCCGGCCGGGCATTCGGAGACTCCTTTACCGAGGGTTCGGCGTTCAGCAGTTCGATGATCCGCTCTCCCGAGACGAGTGACTTGCCGATCTGATTCGCCTGCCGCGACAACGCCCACAAAGGCGAGAGGAACAGGCTCAAGTAAGCCACGAACACCGTCAGATCCCCGACCGAGAGCGCGCCCGAAAGGACCTGTCGCGCCCCGAAATAGGTCACTAGCGCCGTGCCGAGACCACCCACCACGCCGAGGACGGTGCTGAACTTCGCTTCGATCAGGGAGGAGTCAACGCTGGCGTCGAGGGACTCGCGGCTCTCGTAGCGGAACCGCTCCATCTCATCGTCCTCGCGGCCGAAGATCTTCACGGCCCGGATGCCGGTTATGGCTTCCTGCACCACGGAGGTGATGGCGCCCTCTCTCGCGCGGACCACCCTCATGCGTTCGATCAGGGACCGCCGGTAACGCCGCACGGCTATGAACAGGAAAGGGACGGTGAGCAGAGCGAGCAGGGTTAGCTGCCAGTTCAGCCAGATCATCACCACAAGCATCCCGATCAGGATCAAGGTGGACGAAAATACCTCGACCACGGAATCCACCAGCAGGCTTCGAACCTCCTTCACGTCGCTCGTGACCCTGGTTATGGTGTCGCCGGTGCGCTTTCCGCCGTGGTAGTCGAGGCCGAGGGCGTGTACCTTCGCATACAGAGCCTCGCGCATGTCGAAGACGGTCTGCTGCCCGAGCTTCTGCAACAGGAAGCGCCGAAACGCCGCCACAGTGCGGGTGAGGGTGAAGATGAGCACGATCAGGAACGCTATCCCCGCGAGGAATAGAGCCTTGTCCGTCAGGAAGCCGGGCGCCCATCCCGGCAAACGTTTGTCGTCGCTCAGCACGTAGTCTATGGTCAGGGCGAGCGGCCAGGGCTGGGCGAGGCTCGTCACCGTCTCCACGAGCAGCACGGCGAGCGCGAGCAGGAGCCCACGCCAACGCGGCGCCAGGAACGGGGTAAAGTTCGACAGAGTCTCCCTGGTATGCCGCAACCCGGAGACCAATCCGGAAAATCGCTTTCTCACCTGCATAGGATACCGCGCCATGCGGGTTTAGAATGTGTCAGATATGCCCCCGAGTTACCTGGAGGAGACCGTGGCGCGGAGAGTCATTGCGGCCGTGGAGGATCTGCTCTTCAAGAGCAAAGTATCGGAGACCGCCGCCCAACTCGGTGTCGAGGCGAAGTTCCCCCGAAGCCCGGAGAAGCTCCTCGCCGCGATCCGCGAATCCCCGCCGGACCTCCTCGTCCTCGACCTCAACTCGGCCCGCTTCGAGCCGTTGAGCCTTCTGCGAACGGTCGAATCCGATGCCGTCACGAAGAACATCCCGACGGTCGGCTTCCTCTCGCACGTCCAGAAGGACCTCGCGGTCGCGGCGCGGGAGGCCGGCTGCGACAAAGTCATGGCTCGCAGCGCCTTCACCCGCGACCTCCCGAAGATACTGTCCGGGGACGAGGCCGGGGTTGGCTGAGGACGGTTCGTGGCGGAGGATCTCCTCGAAGAAGCTCATGGAGACGCCGTACTTCACCCTCCGTTCGGACGGATACCGCCTTCCTGACGGGGCCGTCAAGGACCCTTACTACGTCGTCGAGCGCCCGGACGCCGCCATAATCTTCCCGCTCACGGCGTCCGGCGAGGTGATTTTGGTGCGCCAGTACCGACCGCCGCTGGAACGGATGGAGCTTGGCCTGCCGGCGGGTCTCGTGGAGCGGGGCGAGGACCCGGAGGCTGCGGCCCGGCGAGAACTAGCTGAGGAGACCGGCTTCGGGGGCGGAGAGTGGGAGCCCATGACCGCCCTGGCTTCCTCGCCGAGCCTCAAGGACAACTGGGCATACCTGTTCCTGGCGCGCGGCGTGGAGAGGACCACCTCGCCTGACCTCGACGAGCACGAGCGGGTCGAGGTCGTGACGGTCCCGGTTGGGGAGTTGACAGACAGAGTCCTATCGGGCGAGATCTTCAGCTCCAGCGGGGTCGCGGCGGTCATGCTTGCCCTCCACCGGCTGGAACGTTCGGGAGAGGTCCGTTGAACTCGGAGGTCTGGCAGCTCGCGGCGGCCGTTGCCATTGGAGCGGCGATCATCCTGCTGTGGCTTTCCTCATCTACCTGCCGCGCCGAACCGGGGAGGATGGAGGCAGCCGGAGCAGGAAGGACAAGGAGGACCACTCGGAGAACGACCGCCACACCTAGGATACATCCAGGAAAACGAGGAGGCGGCGCGCAAGGCGCGACCGTGGATGGACCGCATAGCGCGCTCCGGCTACGTGGCGAAGGGCACGGTCTACGCGACGGTGGGGATACTGGCCGGTCAGGTGGCGCTCGGGACCGGCGGC
>JBPCLT010000058.1:0-7837 GCA_051003015.1 Rubrobacteraceae bacterium
AAGTGCGAAGGGCATCCCGGCGGAGCCGTCCGCCGCCTCGAAGTACCCCGTTATCTCCACCCATCCGAGGGTGAGCTGCGCCAGCAATATGGCCGTAATCAAGATTGCTCCCAGCGCCATCCCGAAAAAGAGATCCAGAACCCACCAGCCTCCCAGGCGGAAGCCGAAGTCCCGGAACGGTCTGCGGTCGAAGAGGCGGCCCACCAGCCACACAGTCAGGAAGACCGCCGCCAGGGACGCGAGGTTGGAGATCAGGAACAGAGAAGGGGAGCCGAAGGCTGCGGATATTGCCGGGCCGCCCGCTGACAGAGCCCCGGGACCGAAGCGGACCAGCAGCCACGCCCCCACCGCCAGGTTGACGAGCAGCGCCACCGCCACCCTGTACGATAGATATTGCGCCAGCAACCGCCACGCGGCGCGGAGACGCCCGCTCTCATCCGCCAGTGGTTGCAAAGAACCTCCAGTTCGGCCGCGCGTGACGCCGCCAGCGCGAAGCCGCTATTCTATCCTGCCGCTCCTTTCCGTGATCCAACAAAGACGACAACGTGCGGTTGTGCCATCGCCGCGGCGGACTTGCTAATCTTGGTCGTTCAGAAACGGGATGTCCGGAAGCTCCGGCCCCACTGGTTCGACGGGCTGGGTTGGCTGAGGCTGCGGCCGAGTCGGCCGAGGCTGCGGGCGGGCTGGCTGAGAATCTTCCGGGGCCGGCGTGGCGGAACTTTCCGGGGCCGGCGTGGCGGAACTATCGGGCGTCGAAGCCGGGTTAGAGGATGCCGATGCGGAAGACGTGGGAGACGCCGATGCGGAAGCCGACGCCGATGCGGAAGCCGACGCCGTTGCCGATGCGGTGGACTGATCTTCCGGCGGGGTATCGGGCAAATCGAAGAGCTCGTCCACGGTGGGAGCGTCTTCGGATGTCTGATCCCCGGATGTCTGATCCCCGGATGTCTGATCCCCGGAGGCTTGATCTCCTGGCGTCTGAGCCTCGTTGTTGGCCTGGCGCTCTGGAGCTTCGGGAAGCGCGGCGGGCGCCCTGTTGGCGACCTCCTGAACCTGGATCTCCGACGCCTGGTTCGCGGCGGAACGGGAAAACTCCCACGCGCCGGCGCCGAGCAAGGCCAGTGCCGCGACGGCCGCCACCGCCAGGATCTGACGCCGCCGGGAACTCTTCCGGCGTCCCGCCTGGCTTCCCACGGCGCGCATCGCCACTGTCGGCTCGTCCGGCGCAGCTTCGGGAAGAGCGGCGGCCAGCGGGAGACCGTCCCGCATGCGCTCCAGGTCGTCCATGAGCGCCGCCGCGCTGCCGTAGCGGGCTTCGGGATCTTTGGCGAGGAGCCTGGCGACTATGGTGTTCATCTCTTGCGGGGTCGTTGGTTCGGCTTCACCGGGGAGTTTCGGTGGGTCTTTCACGTGCTTCAGGGAGACCGCGACCGGGCTATCCGCCATGTAAGGCAGCTCGCCGGTCAGCATCTCGTAGAGGACTATTCCCAGAGAATACAGGTCGCTCTTTGGGGTTGCTGGCTCGCCGAGCGCCTGTTCGGGGGCCATGTAGCTGGCGGTGCCCAGGATCATGCTCGTCCCGAAGGTCGCGGTCGCCGAGGCGGCGCGGGCGATGCCGAAGTCCCCGACCTTCACGTCGCCGGACTCGGTCAGGAAGATATTCTGGGACTTTATGTCGCGGTGGATCACGCCCCGCTCGTGGGCGGCCTGGAGGGCGTCCGATACCTGGTACGTCACGCCGGCCGCGACTTCGGGTTCCAACTTGCCTTCCCGCGCTATACGCTCCTTGAGGGTGCCGCCGGGCAGATACTCCATGGCGATGTAGTAGACGCCCTCATCGGTCTCCCCCCGGTCGTAGACGGGGACTATGTTCGGGTGGGAGAGCGAAGCGGCGTTTCGGGCCTCGCGCCGGAACCTCTCCACGAACTCCCTGTTCTCGGCGTACTGTTCCCGCAGCACCTTGAGCGCCACGTCCCGGCCGAGAACCCTGTCGCGGGCTAGATAGACGGCCGCCATGCCTCCGCTGCCCAGAGGTTCGGATACATCGTAGCGGTCGTCTATGCCGGTCCATTGCATGCTCAGACTTCATACCCCTGGTCGCGGTCTGGATAACGTCTTTTCTTACGTATTTCGGTACCGGTTGGGATCATTCGCGCTTGAGCAGGGAGAGTGGATAGAAGCACCGCGCCGAGGGAGATCCTGCCTTTCAAAGCGGGGTCCCTCCGTGAGAACGTGGTCCGCGCTCGGAAGCTGGCGATTCGTAGGCGGTCCCTCGAAGATGGCCCACCCCGGGAGGGTAGTCGGGGCGGCCATAAAAAGAAATGCCGGACGATACTGGAAGGAGGGGGAAGGTGTCCGCCCGGTCTGAAATGAAGGATAACCCACGCCGAAGGGTGTGCATATCCCCCAAATGAGTGATTTTTTTCTAGTTCAATTGAGCTAGATGAAGGGCCAGCCACCAGAATCCACACCTCGTCTGTGCGCCGCTCCGGCCGGGAGGAGCCACACCCTATCGAAGTGTGCGGAGACCTTCAGCGGCGCGTTGCGCCGGAGGTTGCCAGAGAAGATTTCCTCATGCAGCCTCCTTCTCGTTGGGACCGTTCATTCGTCACCCTACCCCCCTTCCGGTCTCTCTATTCAGCCGGTCCCGGAGCCCCGAACGCCGACGGCTTCGAGCAATTTCCGTCTCAGCGGAAGCGCGGCATCCGGGGCGGCGCGATGGATCAGAGGAGGTTTACCTCCCCGGCGTGAGGCCTGAGAGGCGGACTCCTTCCGGGCGATCCGGCACAGACTTCGCGCGCAGGGGCTTTCTCCCTTTCAGTCCCTGCCGCAGCTATCCTCCGGCGGATGCCGGTTCTCGACGGACACGACAAGAGCCGCGACCATGACACTCTTTCCCAGAGCGCCGTCCGTGTTCGCGGCAACCGATAATGAACGTTAGGAACGGTTCGAGCGTATATAATCGACGCACATGGAGCGCATAACCGTAGACAACCGTTATGCCCTGTCGCGTCTCCTGGGCAGCGGGGGCATGGGCAAAGTCTATCTCGCCCGCGACGAGGACCTTGACCGCGACGTTGCCCTCAAGGTTTTGAGGGAGCAGTACGCTGAGGACAGAGGATTTGTCAAGCGATTCGAGCGCGAGGCGAAGAGCGCCGCCTCCCTCAACCATCCCAGCGTGGTCGCCGTCTACGATCGGGGGCGTTCGGAGGACGGCTCCTACTACATCGTCATGGAGCACGTGCCCGGTGGCACGTTGAAGGATCGCGTATTGCGCGAGGGTGCCCTGGACCCCGGCGAAGCCGTCCGCGTAGCCGCGCAGGTCGCCGACGCCCTTAGCGTGGCCCACGGGGCCGGCGTCGTCCACCGGGATATCAAACCCCAGAACATCCTCCTTACCGTAGACGGCGACGCCAAGGTGACCGACTTCGGCATAGCGCGCGCCGCCCACGCCGCCACGATCTCCGACAGCGGCCTTGTGCTGGGGACGGCGAATTATATGTCCCCCGAGCAGGCGATGAGAGACCCGGTCGGCCCCGCGAGCGACCTGTACTCCCTGGGGGTGGTCCTCTACGAGATGCTAACCGGGGAGATCCCCTTCGAGGCCGACAGCGCGGTCGGCGTGGCCATGAAGCACGTCACCGAGCCGCCGCGCCCTCCCAGAGAACTGGACTCACGGATTCCGGAGACCCTGGACACTCTCGTCCTGGGACTCCTGGCCAAAAGGCACGAAGACCGGTACGGATCGGCGGCGGAGCTCGCCGGGGATCTCCGGCGGATGGCAGAGGGGATGCCCCCGGTCCACGCGCCAGCCACGGGGGAGACCGGGACGCGGCGGCTCGCCGCGACGCCAGCGTTTCCCGGAAGCCCGGGCGGGTCGCGTCGCGGCCGCTCCCGGCGTGGGCGATGGGCGCTTCCAGTGCTCCTGGCGGCGCTCGTCGCCTTGCTTGCTTTGGCGGGCCTGGTCCTGTCGCGGGGCCCCGACGGACCGGTGGTCGGCTCCCTGGGAGGGGCTGCGGAGGAAGCTGGGCAGGCCCTGGGTTTCGGGCGGGGAGAAGTCCCCGGGGTGGTCGGGCTCGACGAAGAGGAGGCGCGGGAACGCCTCGCCGAGGAGGGTTTCGGGGTCTCCGCCGAGCGGAGGGAGAGCACCGCGGAGGACGAGGGCAAGGTTCTGGAGCAGTCGGTACCCGGCGGTGAGGAGGCCGACAGAGGCTCGCGCGTCGCCCTGGCCGTGGGCGGCGGACCCCGGATCGTCGAATCGCCCGATCTCGTCGGCCTGACCACCGAGGAGGCGGAGGATAAGCTCAAAGAGGCGGGCCTCAGACCCGGCGATCGCAAGGAGGCCCCGAGCGAGGAGGTGCCGGAGGGTGAGATCTCCGGTCAGGACCCCCCGGCGGGGAAGAAGACGGAGGCGGACACCGAGGTGGACCTGATCGTAAGTTCCGGCCCCCCGCAGACCGGCCGGGTAGACGTTCCGGAAGTCCAGGGCCTGGGCGTGGAAGAGGCGTCGGCGATGCTCCGGGCGGCGGGTTGCGAGGTGGCGGGCACGAGGACCGAGCCGAGCTCCCAGCCGGTCGGCACGGTCGTGGGAACGGACCCGACAGCCGGTACGGCCGTGGCGTCGAGGACGCCCGTGGTCCTCATCGTCAGCGGCGGCCCTGATGTCCCGTCGGGAGGCCCCGCCAGCCCGGAGAGGTCCGCGTCTTCCCCGCCGTACTCGTCGGCCTCCGCCTCTGCGGAGCCCTCCGCGTCAGCATCGCCAGCCCCGTCGTCGCCCGAGCCATCTGCATCGCCAGCACCGTCCACGCCTTCCTCTGCGGCGCCGTCCGCGCCCTCGTCCGCATCTGCGCCTTCGTCCGCGTCACCATCCGCGGCGCCGTCCGCCTCCGGCTCGGCTTCCGGTTCGGCCTCCGCCTCCACCTCCGACTCGTCCTCCACCTCCGCCTCCGCTTCATCCGAGCCGGGAGATTCCGGAGAGGATGGAGACTAGCGAGGACCGGGAGGAGCGTTTCCCGCGGAGGAGCGTCTCGCAGCTTTCTCCAGAGTCCGGTGGCGCGCCTTTTGCGGCGGGCCACAACGGGTAGAAACCCCTCGTGGGACGCACCTTCTTCGACGGGCGCTACGAGATCATCCGTCCGCTGGGTGACGGGGGCATGGCCGAGGTCTACCTCGCCCGCGACGAGGTCCTGGGCCGCGACGTGGCCCTCAAGATACTGAAGGAGTGGTTGGCCGAGGATGAGGTGTTCCTCGAGCGCTTCCGCCGCGAGGCGAGAGGCGCCGCCACCCTCAACCATCCGAACGTCGTCCAGGTCTACGACCAACGCCGCTCCGGCGAGGGCCGCTACTACATCGTCATGGAGCACGTGCCCGGCGGCACGCTGAAGGATCGCATCGCCAACGAAGGTCCTCTGGACCCTGCCGAGGCGACCCGGCTCGCCTCCCAGGTCGCCGAGGCCCTGCGGGTGGCCCACGAGGCCGGCGTCGTCCATCGGGACGTGAAGTCCCAGAACGTGCTCCTCGCCGCGAACGGCGACGCCAAGGTGGCCGACTTCGGCATAGCGCACGCAGCCCACACCACCACGATCTCCGAACCCGGCACCGTACTCGGCACCGCCAGGTACATGTCCCCCGAGCAGGCGACGGGCCTGGCCGCCACGCCCAGAAGCGATCTGTACTCTCTGGGCGTGGTGCTCTACGAGACGCTCACCGGCGGGCTGCCCTTCGAGGGTGAGGACGCGGCGGACGTGCGCGACCGGCACGCGGCCCAGCCACCGCCCCGCCCCAGGGACGCGAACCCCGAGGTGCCGGAGGCGTTGGACGCCCTCGTCGCGAGGCTCCTGGCGAAGGACCCTGAAGACCGCCTCAGGAGCGCGGCCGAGCTCGTCGAAGAGCTCCGCCGGGTGCGTGACCGTCTGGGGGAGCGTCCGCGCCGGGCCGCCCCTACCGGCCCGGCGGCCCCGAAGGCCCCGGTTCTTCCGCCGCCCACGCCCGGCGGCGACGGATCACGCCGCCGGAGACCGCTCCGGGCCCTGGTGATCCTCGCCGCGCTCCTCGTCCTTCTCGGCGCCGCCGGATGGGGCCTGTGGGGGGACCTCGCCAGAGGAGGTCTGTCCGGGACGCTCGACGGTATCCCCGGCGAGGCGCGCGAAGCGTTCGAAGGAGCCCGGCGGGCGTTCCTCGGCCCTGAAAAGGTCGTGGTCCCCGACGTGGAGGGTTTGACCGGACGCGAGGCGCGCGAAAGTCTACTCACGGTGGGCCTGGGTGCTGGGGTTCGGCCCCGCGAGAGTCCTGAGGAAGACGCCGGCAGGGTGCTGGAGCAGTCGGTGCCCGGCGGAAGAGAGGTGCAGAAGGGGTCGAGGGTCCTCCTCGCGGTCGGCAAGGGTCCGCGAGAGGAGGCTCCGCAGGGCGAGGTTCCCTCCGGTGGCGTCCCGGACCTCGTCGGCCTCCCCTACCCGGAGGCGGAGAAGACCTTGAGGGAGGCGGGCTTCGTCCTCGGGGGCGTGGAGGAGGCTCCGAGCGAGACCGTGTCAGCTGGCGTGATCTCGAAGCAGAACCCCCGGGCGGGGAGCGCGGCAGCCCCTGGCTCCCCGGTGTTCCTGACGACCAGCACCGGTGGTACGGACGCCGCGTCTCCTTCGGCCTCCCCGTCCGCGTCTTCGTCGGCGTCTCCTTAGCCGCCCTCGAAAACGGGGCCTCCAGCGGCTTTCACGTACCCGGATCGCCGACTATGGTCGCTTCGTTCGGGTCGTAGCCTGCGTCCAGGGGCCTCGTTCAGATCCTTTCTCGAGTGGTGGATGGACGTGGGCGGCTCCTTGCCCGCCAAGTTAGAAGCGCGGCATCCTGGGCGGAGCGGTGGACCAGAGGAGGTCCACTTCCTCCGGCGTGAGGCCGTAGGCGGCGTTGACCAGATCGGAGGGGCGGTTCTCGAGGCGGGCGGCCTCGCTGCACAGGTGTCACTCTACAAATAGTAAGCGTCGGCTACGGAACAGTTGCCGGATATGATCGGCAACGGGACCGTGGTTCTCGCGCTTGCGTGGGAGTAAACTTACCTAGAGTCATGAAGCGTCGAGTGAGGTAAGCGTATGTCTACGTTGTCCATGTACCAGAACAAAGTCAGCAAGCTCACGGCGGACATCGCTTCGCTGCGCAAGAAGCTGGGTCAAGAAAAAGACAAAGAGGCCAAAAAGAACGGCGAACTCACGAAAACGACGCAAAGCCTTTCCAGGACGAAAAGTTCGTCCACCCGAAGAACGAACGAGAACAAAGCAACTCGTCTCATGGGAGAGATCGCCAGAATCCAGAAGAGTATCGCTGACCTGGAAAACAAGATAGCAGGTAAGACCAAAGATTTACACACCGCCGAGCAGCGACTCGCAAGGGAGCAAAACAAGCAGGACAAGACCCGAAGGGCTGACGAACTCAGTCATCAGAGAGCTCTGACGCGAGAGGTCGAAGAGCGCCGCCACCTCGAAACACTCCAGAGAACACTGATATCGGAGTTTCCCGATTACGAAGTGCCTTCAGAGGACGTCAAGTACGATGTCTTCATTTCTCACGCCAGCCAGGATAAAGAGAATTTTGTCGAGCCTCTGGCAAAATTGCTTTCCGATATGAGCCTCAGGGTCTGGTACGACGACTTCGTGCTCAAAGTCGGAGACAGCTTGAGTCGGTCCATAGACAGGGGAATAGCCAGTTCCGAGTACGGGCTGGTGGTATTGTCCCCGCACTTCTTTGCGAAAGGTTGGACGGAGCGCGAGCTGGCCGGTCTGACCGCCAGGGAAGTCGCGGGCCGCAGAAAGCTGATCCTGCCCATCTGGCACAACGTCACCCGGGAAGA
>JBPCLT010000059.1:0-5356 GCA_051003015.1 Rubrobacteraceae bacterium
GGCTCAGAGCGCGCCAGTTCTGGGTCGAGGTGGGCGAGCACTATCTCCGGCACCGCGAAGCCGAGGAGGCGTGAGATCTCCCCGGCCACGATCTCCGCTATCAATGCCTTGCGCCCCTGACCCGCGCCCCGGAACTTGAGCACGTAGGTGCCCAGATCGTCGGCCTCGACGATGGCCGGCAGCGATCCACCCTCGCGCAGCGGCGCGACGTAGCGCGTTACCGCGACGGTCCTCAAAGCGGCTTGCGGGATGATAGTTCCTTCCACGAACCAGGCTTCAGGCTACAGGTTTCAGGCATCAGCAAATACTGTCCCGGACAGACCGGAGCCATGCTTATGAACTCCGCTATCAGCACACTACACCCTCCGGCGGGATTTTCTCCTCCGGGATCACCCGGTTTCCATCACGACGAGCAGGTCGCCCGCCTCGATGTTCGTGCCCGAGGTCACGGCCAGCCGCTCGACGGTCCCATCCGCGAGCGCCCGGATGGCCGACTCCATCTTCATCGCCTCGATGCTCCCGATCTGCTGCCCTCCACTGACTCTCTCACCCTCGCCGACCGCGAGCGTCACCACCCCTGTCATCGGCGCGGCGACGTGTCCGTCTCTGTTCGGGTCCGCTTTCTCGCGCGCCGGGATCTCTGGCTTCAGCGAGCGGTCCTGGGCGTCTATCGGGCGGGGCTGGCCGTTCAGCGTGACCAGGAGGGTCCGGATACCACGCCCGTCGGCCTCCGTTATGGCTTCGAGCTGTACATACAGCCTGACGCCGGGCTCCAGGTCCACGGCCAACTCCTCGCCGGGCTCGAGCCCGTACAGGAACGCCCGGGTCGGAACGACCGACACGTCGCCGTAGCGTTCCCGAACCGACGCCTGTTCCCTCGCGGGTCCCGGCAACATCAGGCGGTTGAGCGCCGGCCGGCGGTCCTCGCCGCCAAGCGCCGCCCGGTCTTCGCCGGACAACTCTTCTTCGTCGGGGGACTCGTCACGCCCGGCAAGCGCCCGGGAACGGAACGGCTCGGGCCATCCTCCTGGCGGCTCGCCCAGCTCGCCGCGCAGGAATCCTATGACGCTGTCCGGGAGGTCGTGCGACGCGGGGTCTGACTCGAAATCATCCAGGGAGATGTTCGCGGAGATCAGATACAGGGCGAGGTCCCCGACTACCTTGCTGGTTGGCGTCACCTTCACCAGCCTGCCGAGCAAAGTATCGCAGCGGGCATACAGGTGCTCGACTTCCTCGAAACGCTCGGCAAGCCCCATTGCAGCCGCCTGCTGGCGCAGGTTGGAGAGCTGGCCGCCGGGGATCTCGTGCCGGTATATCGTGCCCGTCGGGGAGCGGAGCCCCGCCTCGAAGGGCGCGTAGAGGGTCCGCACGGCCTCCCAGTACGGTTCGAGGTCTCCCAGGGCGTCGAGCGAGAGTCCGGTCACCCTTTCGGTGTGATCCGTGGCCGCCACGATTGCGGCGAGCGAAGGCTGGCTGGTCATGCCCGCGAGCGGGGCCGCCGCGCCGTCTATGGCGTCCACCCCCGCCTCGACCGCCGCAAGGTACGTGGCGAGCTGCCCGCCCGAGGTGTCGTGGGTGTGGAAATGCACCGGCACGTCGAACTCGCTCTTCAGCGCGGAGACGAGCGTGCGCGCCGCCGGAGCGCGCACGAGACCAGCCATGTCCTTGATGCAGAGGATGTGGGACCCGGCCTCCACCAACTCCTCCGCCAGACGGAGGTAATAGTCCAGGGTGTAGAGATCCTCGTTCGGGTCGGAGAGGTCGCCAGTGTAGCAGAAGGCTCCCTCGGCCACGGCCCCGGCCTCCAGGGTGGCCTCGATGGCGGGGCGTATGTGGTCCACGTCGTTGTTCGCGTCGAAGATGCGGAAGATGTCCACTCCGGTCGCGCGCGCCTCGTCCACGAAGGAGCGCACCACGTCAGGCGGGTAGCGGGTGTAGCCGACGGCGTTCTGGCCGCGGAGGAGCATCTGCAAACACACGTTGGGGAGGCGCTCCCTGATACGGGCGAGCCGCTCCCACGGGTCCTCGTGCAGGAACCTGAGCGCGACGTCGAAGGTCGCCCCGCCCCACACCTCGGCTGAGAAGAGTCCCGGCATCATGCGGGCCACGTGGGGCGCGGCGGCGAGCGCGTCGAAGGTCCGCATCCTGGTCGCGAACAGGGACTGGTGCGCGTCCCGCATCGTCGTGTCTGTCACCTGAAGGGTATCGGTCTCGCGCAACCAGCGGGCGAAGCCCTCCGGGCCAAGCTCTTGCAGGCGCTGCCTGGAGCCCGGCGGCGGGTCTCCCTCCGGCAACGGTGGCAGCTTGGTGCGCGGGTCCGGGGCAGGGGGCGGTGGGCCGTGCGGGCGATTGATGGTGACGTCGGCGAGCAGGGAGAGGAGCCGGCTCGCCCGGTCAGCCCCGGCAGAGACGGCGGTGAGGCGCGGACGTTCGTCAATGAACGAGGTGGTCGCCCTTCCGGCCAGGAAGTCAGGGTCGGAGAGGACCGCCCGCACGAAGGCCACGTTCGTCGCCACGCCGCGCACCCTGAACTCGGCGAGGCCCCTCCTGGCCCTTCGGGCGGCGGAGGGGAGGTCCGCGCCGCGGGCGGTGAGCTTCGCCAGCAGCGAGTCGAAATACGGGCTGACCTCCATGCCCGCGTATGCGCCCGCGTCGTCGAGGCGAATGCCAGCCCCACCGGGCGCCCGGTAAGTGGAGATCCTGCCCGTATCCGGCCTGAAACCCTGAGCCGGGTCCTCGGTGGTAACCCTGCACTGCAACGCCACCCCGCGCTGCCGGATGTTCTCTTGGGAGAGGTCGAGGTCCTCCAGCGTCTCGCCGCCCGCAATACGGAGTTGCGCGAGGACGATGTCCACGTCGGTCGTCTCCTCGGTGACGGTGTGCTCCACCTGCACTCTCGGGTTCATCTCGATGAACACATGCTGCCCGTCCTCACCGACCAGGAACTCGACCGTCCCGGCGTTACGGTATCCGACGGCGCGTCCGAAGCGGACGGCGTCCTCGCACAGGCGGTCGCGAAGGTCCGGGTCGAGGTTGGGCGCCGGCGCGATCTCCAATACCTTCTGATGACGCCGCTGCACCGAACAATCCCGCTCGAAAAGATGAATGACCTCGCCCGTTTCGTCGGCCAGGATCTGGACCTCTATGTGCCGGGGCCTTATGAGGGCCTGCTCCAGAAAGACCGTCGGGTCGCCAAACGCCGCCTCAGCCTCGCGCACCGCAGTCTCCACCGCCCCCTTCAGGTCCGCGGGACGCTCGACCAGCCGCAATCCCCTTCCACCGCCACCGCCCGCCGCCTTCACGAACACCGGGTAGCCGATCTCCTCAGCGGCATCCGACGCCGCGTCGGGATCTTCTACCGACCCGGAGGCTTTTAGCACCGGGATGCCCGCCTCCTCGGCGGCGTGGCGGGCGCGCAGCTTGTCCCCGGTAAGCTCTAGCGCACCGGATGAAGGTCCGACGAAGACCAGCCCGGCCTCCTCGCAGGCCCGGGCCAGGACGGCGCTCTCGGAGAGGAAGCCGTAGCCGGGGTAGATCGCATCTGCCCCGACCTCGAGCGCGGTCTCGACGAGCGTATCCACGTCCAGGTAGGCGCGCACCGGATGACCCGGCTCCCCGATCTCGTAAGCCTCGTCGGCCTTCTGCCGGTGCAGAGAGCCGCGGTCGTCCGGCGTGTATACGGCGACCGTGCGGATGTCTAGCTCGTACGCGGCCCGAAACGCCCGGATGGCGATCTCCCCCCGATTCGCAACCAGGACCTTTTTCAGCATCACGCCCGCCTCTCTAGCCGCACCTTACTGCGCGGTCATCCTCGCCTTCGCCTCCAGTGCGTCCTCGTTCAGGAGGGAGCGGGCGATGACCTGGCGGTTTATCTCGCTCGTGCCCTCCCCGATCTCACCTATCTTGACCTGCCGCCAGTAGCGGGCCACCGCGCTACCCTCCATGAAGCCCTCGCCGCCCCAGATCTGCGCCGCCTGGTCCGCGGCCCTCTTCGCCGTCTCCGACGCGAACACCTTCGCCATGCTCGCCTCGCGCCCGAAAGCCCGTCCCATGTCCTTGAGCCACGCGGCCTTGAGGACCATGTTCCGCGCCAACTCTATCTCCATCGCCATGTCCGCTAGCTTGAACTGAATGGCCTGGAACTCCGAGATGGACCGCCCGAACTGCCGTCGCTCCTTCGCCCGCGCCAAAGCCTCGTCCATGCACGCCTGGGCGAGGCCCACGGAAAGAGAGCCCACCGCGACCCGCCCGGCGTCGAGCGTCTGGAGGAACTGCCGGAAGCCGCGCCCGCGCTCGCCGAGCAGGTTCCCTTCAGGCACGCGGCAGTCCTCGAAGTACAGCGGGTGTTGGTCGGAGGCGCGCCACCCGAGCTTCTCATAGGCTGGGCCGCGAGTGTAGCCTGGGGTCTCCTGCGGAACGATTATGGCGGTGAGTTCCGGGCGGCCGTCCTCGCGTTCGCCGGTGCGGGCGATTATGGTCACCCCGGCGGTGATGTCCGTACCGGAGTTGGTGATCCACTTCTTGGAGCCGTTGACGATCCAATCTCCACCCGTGAGATCCGCCGTGGTCCGCGTCCCACCGGCGTCGGTTCCGGCCTCCTCTTCCGTCAACCCGAAGGCCCACAACTTCTCGCCGGTGGCGCATGGGGCGAGGAACCGCTCTTTCTGATCGGGGGTTCCGTGATTCGCCAGCGGGGCGCAGCCGAGAGATATATGCGCCTCCATCGTGATGCCAACGGAGGTATCGGCCCGGCTGATCTCCTCAAGCGCCATGTTGTACGCCACGAAGTCCCCGCCAGAGCCGCCGTACTCCTCCGGCAGCGTGAGCCCCATCAGCCCGAGCCGGGCCATGTCCGCAACGATGTCGTATGGGAACTTCTGCTCGCGATCGAGGCGTTCGGCGCGGGGCCGTATCTCCGTCTGGGCGAAATCGCGGGCGAGGTCCCGCCAGCGTCGCTGTTTGTCGGTTGGATCGAAGTTCAACCCTGTCTCCTCTCCCTCGGACAGTGCCGATGATAGCAAGACGGAAGGCTACAGACCGATTGAGATTCTATTCACGTAATCGGCGAGACTATATTCGTCGTCAAACGTATCGGGTAATAGACAAAGGACGTAGACGAAACGAGGAGGTAAACAAGTGGGCATCATAACCTGGATCATCATCGGCCTAATCGCCGGCGCTCTGGCGAAACTGATCATGCCCGGCGACGATCCCGGCGGCATCATCATAACGATCATCATCGGGATGGTGGGGTCCGTGCTTGGAGGCTTCCTGGCGGGTCTCGTCGGCCTCGGCGGTGGTGGCCTTATCTGGTCCATCATCGTGGCCATCATAGGCGCGATCATACTGCTCGCCA
>JBPCLT010000060.1:0-7075 GCA_051003015.1 Rubrobacteraceae bacterium
GCCCCGAAGCCTGCATCTCGGGGAAGCTGCGGTTGAGGATCTCCGCCGCCTCCGAGAGCGTCGCGGTGCGCTGCTCGATGCGGGTCCCGGCGGAGCCACTGCGCTCCCTGGCCGAGAGGAAGTCCCGCGCGTCCACCCTGAACTGCTCGACCTCCTCCCCGGCCCCCCGGCCTCTTGCCCGATCCCCTGTCTCGCCCAGCGCCTCACGCGCGCGCTGGCTGGTCTCTCTGATCAAAGCGTCCTCCCATGCTACGAACGTTGAGACTCCAAACTAACAGGTTTCACCATATCCCGCGACCAAATATCCGCCGGAACGGCAGAAGGGCACCGGTCTTTTCTACCAGCGGTCCCTGCTGAACTATCGTTTCTTCTTGCGGCGCGGCTTCCCACCCGAGTCCATGCGGACGATCCTGGGCGTGAACCTGCCTACGAGGTCCACGAGATCTCCCTGAAGACCGACGACGGCTTCGATGCTCTTGTAAGCCTGAGGAGCCTCGTCGAGAGAGCCGCCCATGAGGGTGACGCCCCGCTCAGCGAGGTAGCTCCTCCACCGTTCCTCGGGGATGGTCTTGAAGGCCGCCGTTCGGCTCATGAGCCTGCCGGCGCCGTGCGAGGCGGAGTTGATGGAGCTTTCGTTTCCCTTGCCGCGCACGACGTATCCGGGATCTCCCATCGAACCGGGGATCACACCCATCACCCCTGGACCCGCCGGGGTCGCGCCCTTGCGGTGGACCAGCGCCTCTTTACCATTCCACTTCTCTCGCCAGCAGTTGTGGACCACGACGCCGGAGCAAACGAACGAGTGGCTGTCGTGGTCCACGGAGAGATCGTAAACTGGTTCTTCGACTCCCGAAACCTCGATCCCTCGCACCTTCTGGGCGAAAAGCCCGTCAGGCAACGTGACGCCGCCGAGCTTACCGTCTGCCAGCCCGCGGAAGTCGCGCGCGGAGCCGTTGAGCCGCCGCCCCTTGTCCCCGTGCCAGAGATCGAGACGGTACATGGAAGCCGCCGCGACAGTGCAGCGATAGACAACACAAGGACCAAAGTTGGTCGTCTTGCATTCTTCGCCGATGGAGGTAACCCGCAGACCGCAGGAGACGACCAGTTCGCGCAAGTCGCGCAACAACGCACCGTTGGTGGACGCCATGGTACCCCGGCCTTTGTTACGGGCGTTCGCGGAGACGGAGCCGTCCGCGTCCATGTACCCAGCGAGCAATGCCATCTTCTCCTCATAGGGCAGCCCGTAGACGTAGGCTGGCAGCCTCCTGTCACGGCCCTTGCCGGAGAAGCCGAGCTCCGCGAGCGCATCGCGGACTTTCTTGGAGGAGCAGGTGAGCCCGTAAGCGCCGGGGGCGTTATTGGACCAACGCGCCGCAGGCAAAGTCCGTTCGCAGAGCGAGAGGTATTCGCCGGTATGATCCTCCTGCCTGGCGCCGATGGCAAGGCCGACACCGTAGCCGCTGACCTCGGGCTTCGTGGATCTGACCCAGCCGTCGCCGAGGAAGGCGCCGAGCAGACGGGCGGTATCCATGCCGACGGATTGGCCGTTTGCGAAGTATCCGTCGGCGCAGACGATGACGTCGCCTTCGACGAGCTCGTTCGCGCGCTTCCACTCGATCCGTCCAGCCGTCTTCCGCCTCCCGACGCCTTTGGGGTTCGGGGAGAAAGAGACGGTCAGGAGCCGGTGAGAGCCGCTGCAGCGTATCTCCCGACTATCGGTACGGACCTTGTACGTTATCTCGTAACCGGATCGCCAGGCGTCCATCACTTCCGTCTCGACCAGACCGCTTCGCGGATCACAAGCGTATACCGTGTCACCAGCCTCGATCTCGTCCATCCGCTTCGGCCCCAGCGTGGTCGGCACGAGCTGATCCCCGGCGATGCAGAAATTATGGTGGTTCTCGACCTTCGCCAGGACCTCCTCCCCGAGCGCCTTCGACACTTTGTCGTGGATCACGGCGTGGTTGGCGGAAGCAAAGCGGCCGGCGAGACTCATGGAGAGCCAATACTCCTCTCCTTCCTCACTGTCGAGGTCGAGCCAGGCGAGGTCAGCGACGCTCTTTTCGAGCTTCGGGTGCTTCTGCTTCGCTATCTTCGAGTAGCGGTTGGCGATCTTGAACCCCACGCCACGGCTCCCCGAATGCGAGAGCAGAGCAAGATATTTTCTCCCCGACACGAAGACGAACTCTCCGCCTTCCTCACGCACGCCCTCCTCTTCGGAGGTATCTCCAGCCGCCTGGAGAGCATCGAAGACGCCCCACTCCACGAAGTGATTGCCTGAGCCAGAGGTGCCGAGCTGGGCGCGCCCCGTGTCCTTGAGACCTCTCAAGAACGGCGTCGCCTGCCATGCCTCATCGTCGAGGACTGCGTGCTCCGGACGACGTCCTTCCTTGTACTTGGAGCCAGCCCCAAAGTTGGTGTTGCGTAGCAAGACGTCCGCAAAGTCGTCCCTCCACTCGTCGAGAAGGTCTGAAGACATTTCAAACACCGAAAGTCGCATTCTGCATGCAATATCCACGCCCACTGCCCACGGTATCACCGCGTTCTCGGTGGCGAGGACGCCGCCGACGGGGAGGCCGTAGCCGAGGTGGGCGTCGGGCATGAGGGCGCCGCCGACCGAGACGGGGAGGCGCATGGCACCCTCCATCTGGTCGGAGGCTACCGCTTCTATGAGGTCCGGTCCCCACACGCCGTAGGGGAGCGGCTCGTCGCGCAGGGTGTCGGCGGGCACGGCTTCGGCGGCCCGGATGTCCTCCCACTCGCGGGCGAGCGGGGCGAGGGCTTCGTCCACCCCGGAAGCGGGCGTGACCCGCGCCTTTTCGAGCTCGCGTAGGATCGCATCGTCGTCCATGCCGCGTCCGGCGAGGGTCCTGGCCGCTTCGAGGGCGAGGGCGATGGCCCGGCCCTGCGGCCAACCGCGTTCGATGAGGTCGTTGCCGGTTACCATTTGATATATTCCTCTCTCAACATGTCCATAGACCACCAAGCCAACTGCATCCTGGAACCAACATTACTTCGGCCTCCACTTCCGCTGAGTCATGTTCCAAGCAAGGGAGGCATGATGTGGCGCACTCGCAACTCCCATAAAGCCTTTCCCAGGAGCGCGCTCCGCCGCATGACGGCCCATAGCTCGTCTAGCTTTACGAGCAACTCCACATCGGCCACACGAGCCACAGAACCATCGACGCAAGGTAAGTATTTCACGCTTGCCTCGGTGCAGGCGCTCGCGATAGCGAGATAGCTAACGAACAGGGCTGGGTCGTACTCTGTCTCGATCACCTTCTCTCTCTGAGAAGTAGTGAGCTTCTTGCTACTCTCGATAAATTTGGGCATAAGTTTGTGAAATCCAGCATGGCTGTACCCAGAGAAGTAGCTGTATTCTCTGTGCCAGCGACGAAGAACATCAGCGAGTTGCGCTTCTTTGACCTTGTCTATGACCTTCGCGGGCGTAGGAAAGTGCTCCATAGTTTTTGCAGCAGGCTTGAGGTGAAGCGGAGTCGGTATACCCTTGTTGTAGTGCTTGAACTTTACGAACTCTCGTTCCTCCTCAGTGATTCCGATTTCTTTCCGTTCGTTCTCTATAGAATCATGCGCGTGCCTCTCGATGAACTCCTTATGCCGTTCAAGGTTCGAACGCTCGTCCTTGTCCAACAGATAGCGTTCAAAGTGTCTGCGCCAGTCGTCCTTGAAGTACTGTCTCGTCCATGCCTGTGGATCCTCCAGCAGCAGAGCAATTACGAAGACCTTTTCAATCTGCTCGCGGGCAAGGGACATAGCATCTGCAAGCCTTGCTAGGTTCTCACCACGGTTGCTCACGAGCAGCCGGATACTCTTATGAGTACTGAGAAATTGCCTCAATTGGTCAGCCACTAGATGTCGGAACAGATTGTCTAGGTTACTTGACCGCTCAAAGGCTATCGCCAGCGGCTCCACCACTCGGGTAACTTGGTCGTCGACATTCTTCGCGTCCAGAGTGTCATCTGGGTTTATGTCTTTAGTGTGCCGATAAACCACGGCATTCTCTCTTCCTTCCGGGAAGCACGACCTGCCCCTGTCCCTTCGAGGGAGACCCTCTCCCTCCCCTCGCCCACTCGAGGATGGTCCAACGCCCGGTGGTCACGATGAATCGTACCCGGTGCTCGCGTGACGATGCTGGGCTAACGATGAATGAGGGGACTCGAACCCCACGCGCCGCCCCAACACGTACCAGGAGGGCCGTTTACAGCCATGTTTGCGCTCGCTACCAACCTCTCAAACGCGGGCTACCTGCTCGTCGTGCTCCTCTTCTACTTCTTCGCTTACTCCATTAACTCGGTCGTCCAGTTGGCGGCCTGGATGGCGGTGTCCAGGTCGCGCCGTTCCTTTGCGACCTCGTCCATCCTGCGCCTCAAGGGGGCGACTTCGACGGTCGCCAGCGTCCGGATCTCCGCCCGACCGTAGCGCGGCATCCGGTTGGAAGCCGTATCTACCAGGCCCCTGAGCAAACCATAGCGCAACCCCAATACGTCCCGCCTCGCAAGCGCCGCCGTCAGCGTGGTTCCATCTTCCAACGCCGCGCTCAGGTTGGTCCGGTTGATCCGCTCTACGTACCCCTCGAGCTCCCCGAGCAGCCGCTCCGTCTCCGCGAGCAACTTCTCCGGGTCCTCCGGGGGGCTCTCGTTCTCCTGAACCAGCGCGCTCTGCGCGAGCCGCCCGCGCATCTGCTCCAGCCTCTTCTGGACGTCCGCCCGATTCGCCAGAGCCTCAGCCAACTTCATCGTTCCTCACCTCTCTTTCTCCATGGTGTCATGTATGCTTCCCAACCGTGCGGGGACGAACGGACTCGAACCGTCGCCTTCCGCCCTGACAAAGCGGCGCTCTACCCTGAGCTACGTCCCCGAACAGCGTAGATGGACCCGGCAGCCGCCGGAGCTCGATGGCGCGAACCGGCAGTCTACCGGCTCCGCGAAAGGACGGCCAACTCGTCCATGAGGCGTATAGCCCCGCCGCGCCGGCCATGCCGATGGGCGTCGGAGACGCCTGTACACAGCCGTTCGCGGCCCGCAAAAGCCGGGGCCGCATTGGGTTGATTCTCGCTAGCTGCGATCATGGCGCCTCCTCTCCATCGTCTCGTTTTCCGGCCGGAGTCCCCGACCGCCGGAGTAGCTTAAGAGACCATGCAGTGTTTGTCAAGAACATCTAAACAACTTTCCTGGAAGTCAATTTTTGAAGGGATGCTTGCTCTCTCTTTCGAGCATGTCGAAGCGAAAGCGTGATGTTCGATCTGGAGTTCTGGTTCGGTGTGGCGGGGATTCAGGCTTGTGGTTTGCCGTGGCGCTTGCGGTTATGTTGCTCCCATTCCCTGACGGAGCCTTCGTACCAGAGGGGGCCTGTCTTCAGGCGGCGGTTGGGTTTGGGGATGCGGTGAAAACTGCGGCGGTTTAGGTAGACGAGGACTGTGTCCCGCTTAAAGCCCAGCCGCTCCGCCAGCGCATCCGCATCGAGTATCTCGTACTCCCGCGGGACGATGGCATGATCGGTGTCGGGCATCTCCTTCAGCATGCGCCAGGCTCCTCTCGAAAAGATCCAGATTCATGCCGGGATTATATATCCGTCAGCCTACTGAAGCGTGCCGGAACCTCAGCCGCCGCAGTCGTCTGGTCAGCGCGTCTGGCGAATCCGAGAAATACTCCTTTACGTAATCTTCGATCCGATCCTCGATACGGTGCAGGACCCTCTCGATCCTGGAAGCGTGCCTCTCCGCCATCAGTTCCCTCCTTGTCCGATTAGGCTCCGATCCGGAGCGGCCCGCGCCGACCATGGACGGTGAGGTAAGCGAAGTCCTCGGAGAGGCTCCGGGTCGAGCGCCGGAGTCCCTTTGGGATACAGACGAGCGTCCCCGCGCCGAGGGCGTGTCTTTGGCTCTCAACCTCGACGAACCCCGAGCCCGACACGCCCACGAAGACGACGTCTACCTCGTCGTTGATGTGCTCCCCGACACCCCGCCCAGCTTCGAAGCGGACCAGGTTGGCGTTCAAATCGGAACCCGCCTCCAGGCTCCAGACCACCCCCTCCCTCCCCGCAGCGGAGGCAGCCACCGCTTCGAGGTCTTTGCCCAGGGCGGTCGTCATGGGGTCGTGCTCTTTCAGACCTGCCCGCCGCTCGCCACGTTGAGGAGGCAGACGGCGTCACTCAGAGCCTCCACGCTATGGCGTACCCCGGCATCGCACGTGAGAACCCTCTCCGGCCCGGCCTCGACGATCTCGCCCTCCGCCGCGAAGCGGATGCGGCCTTCGCGGATCATCAAGGCGATCGGCCCGGGCGCGGAGTGCTCCTCCAGCCTGTCCCCGGCCTTCATCACCAGCAAAACCACGCTCATCCCTTCGCCCTTGCGAAGCGTGATCGAGTTCCGCCGACCCTCCTGCCACTCCTTCTCGTCGCGCAAACGCGCCACCTCTTCGTCGAGGTCGAAGCCCTGCAGAGGACCGCTCAAGGAACGGTCGGATCCCGGTCTTTGCCCGCTTGAGGAATCATCGGCCCCTGGACGTTGCCTGAACGTCATACAATCCCCTTCGTCGCTGAACACCGACATTCATTATTACAAAAAGAGTAATGTTTGAACACCCTTGCGTAGCGCGTAGACCGGGACGGGGGCCTGATAGAAAATGTACGGTGACGGAGTCTTCTTAAAGGGTCTGGGTTTGCATTTGGAGTTGAGCAGCGAGGGACGGTACGCTTTGCGGGCGCTGGTGTACCTGGCCCGGTTGGGGGAGCAGGCGACGGCTGACAGGATCTCCGCCGAGGCCCGCATCCCGCGCCGCCTGCTCGCCCGCATCCTGGCCGACCTCTCCCGCGCCGGGCTGGTCGAGGGCGGCCAGGGCCGCGGCGGCGGCTCGCGCCTCGCGCGCCCTGCGGATGAGATCACCCTCCGCGACGCCGTCGAGGCGGCCGAGGGCCCCTTCGGCGTCACCCGCTGCAGCATGCACAACCGCGCCTGCGGAGAAGGTGCCCCCTGCGCCCTGCACGCGGCCTGGGAGAGGGGCCAACAGGCCATCCTCGAATACCTCGGCAACCAGACCCTAGACGAGTTCATCGA
>JBPCLT010000061.1:0-6594 GCA_051003015.1 Rubrobacteraceae bacterium
GCCCGGCCGAGTTTGCGGCGGCCGCTGATCTTCTCGACAGGAAGGTGGAGAATGCCGGGAAGCCAGAGGAGCTAGAATCGATACTCACACTCTCATAGCACCTGGTACAGAAAACGGGGTCAGGCCAGAGGGCCTTGACGACCACGGACTTGTTCGCGGCTATCTCCGGCTCGGGCTCGACGCCAACCTCCGCCACCCGGCAATGCGCGCTGCCAAGCCGGACGGCGGGCTTCGTGAGGAGGTGCTCGGCGAAGGAACCGAGTACTTCGGAGTTCACCGCGCTGAGGTAGAAGTGGGTGGGACCGTCGAACCGGACGCGGCCGTTCCGCATCTCCCGTTTCCCGAACAGGCGGGAGAAGGTGAAGAGCTTGAAGCGGCGTTGGCCGTAGGCGTGGCCTTTCTCGTGCAGCCATTCAGAGAGCGCGTGGTCGAGGTTGGTGTAGATCAAACCTTGCAGCAGGTGGTTGTACTGGATCGGAATTCGTAACGAACCGTCTTCGCTCTTCAAGGTTATTCGTAAGCGCATCTGGCATCACCGGGCTTGTTGGGTTTCATTATCAGGCGTATGTACTTCATGTATGAGTTGTCCATCCCCCACCGTTGCGTCTTTCGGCTATGTTACTCGCAGTTCGAGTCGCGTTAAACAGTCAAATCGGCATTATTGGGGAGAAGGACGAAACCCGAGCGGGACGCGGCGATCCTCAGGCGTCCGTCGAGGCAGACGAAGGGGCGTCCACCTGGCTGGGACTGGCGCCAGATCTGGGCGGAGGCGAGCTGGAGGGCGTCGGCGGCTCGCAGCGGATGGGTGGCAAGGGCCTGTTCGGCGAGGGCGCGTAGCTGCGCGGTGGGACGCGCCTCCGTCCAGCTTTCGGACAGGTCGTCGAGCAATCCGCGCGCCGACGCTTCGCCTTCGGGACCGAGCGAGCCTTCCCTGGCGCGGCGTGAGATCGCCGATATGCACTCGACGCGCGTGGCCCACCAGACCGCCATCCCCGCGTCTTCTTCCAGCAGTTGGCGCATCTCGCCAGAGAAGGGCTCGCGCGAGATGAGAGGCAGGATCGCCGAGGTATCCCAGAACCGCACCGCCTAGCGGCCTTTTTCCCGTTCCTCCAGCGCGGCCTCCCTAAGGAGTCCCTCCGGGTCCGCCGGACGCTCCTTCTCGAAGAACCCTTCAGGCAGCTTGCCTGAGCCGAGACGCACCAGACCTTCTCGCTCCATGGTCCTCAATCGCGCCGTCTCCACTTCATCGTCCGGGTACGCTCCTGCGCCGACCGGGACCAGGCGGGCGACGGGCCTGCCCCGATCCGTCACCAGCACCTCTTCGCCTGCCTTCACCCGAGAGAGGTACTCGCTCAACCGGGCCTTCAGCTCCGCCACACCCGCGGATTCCACCGTGGAACCTCCTTGATCCCCTACCTGACTATGATGGTCAAGTATAGTGCATGGGTCTTCCCACGGTATCCGAGCGCGCCGCTAACAGCCCCGCTACAGCGCGTAGTCTCCCGTATGCGCTTCCTCCAGGTAGCGGGCGAGGAGGGTGATGCACGCTTGCACGTCCGTGGCGCTGACCATCTCGTTCGGGGTGTGGACGTAGCGGCAGGGGACAGAGAGCGTTATGGATGGGATACCGCCGTGGAGGCGTTGGATGCCGCCGGCGTCCGTGCCGCCGAAAGGCAGGATCTCCGTCTGGTGCGGGATGTCCTCGCGTTCGGCTATGGAGCGGAAGTGATCGACCAGTTTGGGGTGGCAGATCAGAGACGAGTCCATCAGCTTGATGGCCGCTCCCTTCCCGAGAGCCGTGATCTCATTCTCGTTCCCCCCGCCCGGTATGTCCATCGCAAGCGTCACGTCCAACGCGATGGCGACCGTCGGCGCGAGCGCCGAGGCGCTGGCTTGAGCTCCTCTGAGGCCCACTTCCTCCTGCGAAGTCGCAACGGCCAGGACCGTGGCCTCGTGGTCGCCCATCGCCCGCAGCGCCTCGTACATCACGAACACGCCGATGCGGTCGTCCATCGCCTTGCCGACGTAGTTGCCGCCGACCTTCTCCAGCGTCCGGTCCATCGTTGCATAGTCCCCGACGCGCACCTTGTCTTTTACCTCGTCCGCGGGCATCCCGAGGTCCACGTAGAACTCGTCGGTCTTGGGAGGTTTCTGGTCGCCGTCTTGCTGGAGGTGCGGTGGTTTGCGCGCCGGCTGGAGCGCGCCCCGGAGCACCGTGCCGTCCGAAGTCGTGACGACCACGCGCTGGGAGACCATGTTCGCCGGGTCGTGGCCGCCGAGGGTTTGCAGTCTCAGGAAGCCCTTGTCGTCTATGTACTTGACGAGGAAGCCGATCTCATCCGTGTGCGCGGCGATCATCACGCTGGTATCGGCGCTTCCACGCTTCGTGCCGATGACGCTGCCCATCACGTCCGTGCGGACCTCGTCCGTCAAAGACTCCAGTTCTTCGCGGGCGATCTCGCGCTGCTGCTCCTCCCGGCCGGATACGCCGGGGGTCTCGATCAAACGCCGCAGTAGCGTCTCGTTGAACTCCATGCTCTCCCTTTCCCTGAAAGTGCGGACCCGGTGAGCGTACCAGCGCCCCCCAGTAGCGTCAAAACGTCAGGGGGCCGGGTTCTCCACGAGCGCGCTGCCTCCGCCCCGGCGCACCGGCTCGGCCGCTGCCTGCACGGCCCCTCCGGGGAGGAAGGCGATGCCGGTGGCCGCCCCGATCTCGGGCGTCGAGGTGAAGCTTTGTCCGTGCTCGGCCTCGAGTAACGCCGCCTCGGGCGTATTCAGGAACGCCGGCTCCGCCGAGGTCGTCGCCGTGTTGCGCTGCGAGGCGCGTGGCGCGGCTATCGCCTGCGGGAGGGTCATGCCGAAGTCCAGATCGTTGACCAGTATCTGAAGCGCGGTCGTGATGATCGTGGATCCTCCGGGCGAGCCGAGGGCGACGGTGGGAACACCATCGTTCGTGACTATGGTCGGGCTGATGCTGCTCCTCGGGCGCTTGCCGCCGTCAGGGGAGTTGGCGAGTCCTGGCACCGGCTCGAAGTCCGTTAGCTCGTTGTTGAGGATGAAACCGTGTTTGGGGACCGTGATCGCACTCCCACCCGTCTGCTCTATGGTGAACGTGTACGAGACGACGTTGCCCCATTTGTCCGACACCGTAAGGTGCGTGGTCGAAGGCCCCTCGACCGCCGTGGATGCCTTCATCTCGACGCTGCCGGAACCGCCGTCATAGGGATACGGATCGCCAGGATCGACCGGACTCTGGGCCGCCTCTTCCGTGATGAGCGACCGGCGTTCGTTGGCAAATCCGTCGGAGAGCAACCCTTCGAGCGGCACGTAGACGTAGTCCGGGTCGCCGAGGTAGGCGCCCCGGTCGGCGAAGGAGTATCGAGAGGCTTCGAGGTAGTAGTGGAGCGCGTCGTCGCGGGGGAGAGTCGCCATCGGGTAACCCTCTAAAATGTTAAGCGCCTCGCCGACGGTCGAGCCACCGGAAGAGGGCGGCCCCATCCCGTATACTTGCATACCCCGGTAGGATGTGACGGTCGGATCGCGCTCCAGGGAACGGTAATCGGCCAGGTCGCTCGTCGTCATGAGGCCGGGCCGAACGTTGCGCGCCGAGCCGTCCACGACCGGCGGGTTCTGCACCGTCTCCACGATGGTCCGGGCGGTTCGGCCCGAGTAGAAGGCATCGCCACCCCCGTCGGCGACACGGCTGTAGGTCGCCGCGAGGGCGGGGTTGCGGAACGTCGAGCCGACGGCGGGCGCCTGTCCTTTCCTGAGGAACGTCTCGCGGGTCGAGGTGAAGTCCCGGAAGCGGTCCAGGTTCTGCAGTGTCTGATCCCGATACGTCTGATCCACGGTGAAGCCGCGGGCGGCGAGCCGGATGGAGGGCTGCAAAAGCTCCGAGAGAGGCTTCGAGCCGAACTCGTCGAGCGCCAGCTCCCAGCCTCGGATCGTGCCAGGAACTCCGACGCCGAGCCCGCTAGTGACACGCTCGCCGAAGGGGATCGGCTGCCCCGTCGCGGGGTCTATGAAGCTATCCGGTTGGAAGGCGGCCGGCGCCGTCTCGCGGCTGTCAAAGGTGGAGACGCTCCCATCCTGGGCGTCGTAGACGACCATGAAGCCACCGCCCCCGATGCCGCACGAGTATGGTTCGGTGACGCCCAGGGCCGCTGCCGTGGCGACCGTCGCGTCAACCGCGTTGCCCCCGCCTTTCAGGACCTGCATCCCCACCTGTGATGCGTCCTGGTCCACCGTGGCGACGGCGCCGCCGGTCCCGATCGCGGTTGGTTGCTTGGGCGTCTCCTTCTGGGGCGCGCTCGAGGCGGGGTGCACGAATCCGAAAACGGCGAAGACCAGGAACAGGGTCGCGATCAGGCGCGCGGGTGAGAGCTTCATGCATCCTCCTTCTTTGGGAACCGGCCTGGATGCCGACTTTCGTGTTGAACTTCAGATCTCTCGCGGATGGGCTTCAGGCCATGCTCCACGCCAGGCCGGCGAGTGTCACGGCCATTCTCTGCACGCCTTGATCTCTTATGAACAAGCTGCAAGTTCCCTCCGCGAACATCATAGCATGTGGTGCGCTCCGAACGGAACGGCGCCCCGGGCGAATCCGGGACGCCGATCGCTACGCTGAAACTTCCGCTACGGGAGCAGCAGGGAGCTACCGTAGATGTTCTGGTCGAGGCCGCCGCCGTTGCCGCAGTTGTCGCCGGTGAACGGCGCGTCGCGGCGGGCGAGGGGACCGTCGTTTCTCTCCTGGGTGTTCTCGCCCAGGTCGGTGCGGCACTGCAGTACGTCGAAGCCGTCCTGCTCTTCCTCACGCGGGTCCGTGCCGGGGACGACGTCTCGGTTGTCCGTCCAGCTCATGTATGCGCGGAGGGGGCTATCGGGGTCGTCCGGGTCGGTGTTGGCGAGGGAGATCCAGTTGTAGTCCCCGTGGAATGGGATGTCCCTGCTCCCGAACATCTCGTACTGGGACTGGTGCGAGACGCTCGACACCTTCGTCGAGGCCGCCCACGCCGCGCCGTTCCCGGAGTGCGAGAAGAACGAGTTCACGACGTTGGTCCCTGACGAGGTGGCCGCCGCGGTGTTCCCGATGGGGCGCTGCACGGAGTAGGCGGGGTCGGTTCGGCTGTCCTGCCACACGACGGCCACCTCCCCCCTGAAGGCGTCTATGTCCGAGAAGAACTGGTGCCCCGCCGGGGCCGTGTCAACCGCCTGCGGCTGGCTCCAGCTTGCGCCGTTGTTGGTCGTCCGGATCACATATACCAGCGACTGCCCCACTGTTCCAGGCCCGGCGGAGTTGTACGAAGTCCCACTCGGTTGGGTGCTACCGGGCCGGATGGCGTTGTACGTCAGGTAGACGCCCGGAAGTTCGCCGCTCTGGTCGGCCGTCACCCGAGGCTCCAGCGGGACGCGATGAAACACGAACTCCGTCGGACACACGTAAGGTCCGTCACCGCAGTCGCGGGCCCCGTCTGATGGGAAGTACTCGGTTATATTCCGGATTAGACGCGCCTTCCCGAAGCTTGCCCCGCCGTCGGTGGAGCGGTTGAAGGCGAGCCCGGCGCTCCGTCGGCTGCCGATGGGGTATGTCCGGTAGGTGACGTACACGTCGCCGTCGGCCTCGACCGCGATGTCGCAGCCCTGCACCGAGCCTATGAGCCCGGGTGTGGTGAGGGAGATCGGACGGGAGAACGTCCGGCCGGTGTCGGTGGAGCGGCTGAATAGGAGGCGGTTCTGCCCGTTGGCCGTGAAGCGCGACCAGCAGACGTAGACGTTGCCGTCCGCTCGTAGAAGTCCCGGATCTCGGATCGGACTAGAGAAGGATCAAACCCCTCCCCCGCCAGCACATCGAAGTTCGGCAACAGCCCCGCGTCCTCGTCGTCCGTTACGGCTTCGAGGCCGGTCTCTCGCGCATAAGCTTCGTAGAACCCCGCGCCGATGTGTTTCTCTCCGATAGGGCCTTCCAGCCAGGACGACTCGGCAGTCCGCGCCTTCCTCCCCGACCACGCCACCCAGCGTTGAATCCCCCACTCCAGCGTGTCCCCGAGCGCGACCTCAACGGCGTTGGGCCGCGCTAGTTGGGTTTCCTTGCTCATCCTTCGACTCCGGCATTCCCGGCCTCTCCTGTTGCGGGTGAACCGGTGGCGTTCATGCCCACGTTCTCAAGCGCGCCCGCCAGCCTGGAGAGGACGCGGGACATCGGCGGGAGCCGGCGCGCGGGCCGCAGGTACCGGAGCGTCTCGCGGGCGGAGCCGACGAGCTCGCGGGTGGCGTGCGCCTCGGGTGTTTTGTCGTGGAACCAGTAGAGCAGGATGGCGAGATGCAGGGCGTAGAGGACGTTGCCGAGTTCTTTTGCTTGCTTGTCTCCGGGGGCGTCGCTCGCGCCCCGGACGACCTCCTCGAAGACGCCGCCCATCTTCTTTCGCACGGCGGCGGTGCCTTCGCCGAGAGCGGAGATGGAGGAGTTGGGGTCGAGGGTGCGGGCGAGGAGGGCGGATAGGGGACCGCGATGGGGGGACACCTGATCCAACTTCATAAGCATCGCCCGCTCGAACCGCTCCGCCACCGTTCCCCCGACGAGCCCACCACGCGCCC